>NZ_JBSFQI010000009.1:0-178660 GCF_053588635.1 Gordonia sp. NPDC003425
ATCACGCAGGCCAAGAGCCGGGGCCGCAGAATTCGCCATAGCCAATTCTCTCAAACCACGAACCATAAACTAATTAACGACACGCGACACTAGCGTATCGGGTGGTGTAAATCGTGCCGCGATCACCACACGAGGGCGGCCGTCGTCTCCTGTCGGCCGTGACGGAAGCGCCGCTCGGTGAGATCGCCGTGCGCGTCACGTCCGATCCGTAGCACTGTCGATGCCCGGGTGCCGTAGTCGTCGGCGGCGATGTCGATGAACATCGGAGACAGCCGCTCTTCGCGCTCGGTGCCGATTCCGGTGTCGGGCAGCCGGTCCAGAGCAGCAGGTCGCCGGTCGTCGAGCAGACTCAGGTAATCGTCGACGTCGCTGTCGGGACGTTCGAGCAGCGCGGCGAATCGGCGGGAGCCGTCGGTCACCTTGGGCCAGGGACTGTCGAGGATTCCGTTGGAGAGCCCGTGCACGCCGGGCGTCACCTCGCGAGCGATCGGTTCGGGACGGTTCGTCGCCCACCAGACGTCGGTGCCGTCGGCCACCAGCAGGTTCACCGGCGCATAGTCGCCGGCGCGCTCCACGAATCGTTCCACCGCCACGCGGGGTGTGTCCGCGCCGACCAGGAAGTCGACGGGCAGTGTTCCCCGGGACACGGCGCCGGGCATCGGAGTGGGCTCGCCCACGCGCACGTTGGTGACCGCGGCGACCCGCTGCGGCGAGATGACCGACACCCCCATCCAGGTGCCGCCGGCCGCGAGGTCGCGCCCGCCGATGATCGGCAGGTCGGGCCACCGGTGAATCCCCTCGGTGGCGCGTGCATAGAATTCGTCGCGATTGGCGGCGATCACCAGTGGCCACCGCGGGTCCACGTCGACGGCGAACAGGATCAGGCACACGGGCTCTTTCCCGCCGCTACCGGTCGCCCTGGGCGCTGCCCACGGGCATGTAGTGCGCCAGATTGGACATCCGGCGTTGGGTCCCGGCAACCTCACGCACCGCTTGGGCCACGAGGCTACGATCCAGCGGGGACAGCCGCTTCATCACCAGCACGTCGGACACGTCCTCACCTCGATCGAACTGTGCCACTTGATAACTCAGACGGACACGCTGGAGCACGTCGTACACCTCCACCAGACTCTCGGCTTGCTCGGCGGAGATCATCTCGCTCCCCGCCGCCGCCCGCAGCCTGCCGCGCGTATCCAGATCGGGTGCCCCCACCGCCAGCGCCCCCCAGCGCGCGATGTTCACCAGCGGCGTCAGCGCCTGTGCCTTGATGTCGAAGGTGTCGCCGCGCCGGGTGAACACGTCGCGCATCGAACGCATCCGAGCCTTGGTCGACAATGCCTCCGCGAGAAGCAGATTGAGCGTTCCTCGGTGGTCGCGCAAATCGGCGAACACCTCGGCCACCGCGGAGAGGCCACGATCGCCCCAGATGGGGCGTGCATCGAGCAGCAGCGACGCGAGGATCATGCCCTTGTTCTCCAGGGGCGCACGCAGCCATCGTTCGGCCGCCTCGTGCCACTGGTCGTGGGTGCGGGCGAACAGCGGCATCGAGGCGATCGCGCCGTTGGCGTCCACGCGCATACCCGCGCCCCGTAGCACGTCGTCAACCTCCGCGAAGGCGGTGCGGTAGGCGACGATCTGCGCGTCGGTGACGTCGTTGGCAAACGAGACCGCCGAATCGATGTCGGAACTCAGCACCGGTTCGCGACGCGCGTTGCTGCCCAACGACAGCCAGGTCAGGGCCGCGGGGTCGAGGTCGGTGTGGCGGGCCAGGACGAGTTCGAGCGCGCGGCGTACCACCGCGTCGTTGATCAGCGACGTCATCGTGGTCACCGTGTGCGCCGGCTGTTCGCGGCGCACCACGTCGGCCACCAGGTACGGCACCCGGCGCGCGAGTTCCTGCAGATCGGCGACGGTGCCCGCGTGCGAGATCTGTCGACGCAACGACACGCTCGGCCCGGCCGGTGCGGCGACGAAGTCCAGCGGGGAGACAATCCCGCGGAGCTTCCCGGTGGGATCGACCACGGGCAGAGCGCTCAGATCGTGCTCGAGGATCAGTGTCAACGCATCGCCCGCCGGGCTCTGGGCCGCGATGACCGGGGTGGACGTGTCCACCACGTCGGTGACGCGAATGTCGGTCGAACGCCCCGCCGCCACCACCCGATCACGGATCAAGGTGTCGGTGAGAACGCCGAATGCGCCGTCGCGCAACGGGATCACCAGGTGATCACGATCCTCGTCGGTCATCATGCGGGCGGCCTCGCGTACCGACATGTCGGCACGACCGAGCACCGGCGCGCTGCGGATCAGCCCCGACACCGTACCGTCGGCGGATACGGATGTCTCGCGACGATGCGGCACGGTGAGTTTGTCGGCGAGAAACACGGCACCGGCACGGCCGGCGAAGAGGACCTCGGCGTCCTCGCCCGGGATCAGACACACCACCACGGGACCGATCGCGATCGCACGCGGACCGACCTCGGTGCCGGTCAGGAACGACGAGTATCCGAACAGACCGCCCGGTCCCACAACATCGTCGGCCTCATCCACATCCTCGGGCGAGTTGTACAGCGCCACCTCGCCCGCGATCACCGCGTACACATAGTCTGTCGTGGTGGCGAAGCCGTCGAAAACGACGTCGCCGGAAGCGAACTCGGCCACGCTCGCCCGGCTCAGGAGCGCGGCGAGCCGGGGCTGGTCGATCGCATCGAACGGGGCATGCGCGGACAACACGGTGCGGGCGGTGTCATCGACTCCGTCCGAACGCCCCGCTGCCGTCATCATGCCCTCCCGTCAATCGTCCCCGGCGTCCTCGTGGTCGCGCCGTCATCCAGCAATCATATTGGGCCGCACGACAAGCGGTTGGCACAACGCCAACCGGCCCGCCACGCACTCAGTGCGCGACGGGCCGGTGGGTGAGGTGATGATCAGGCGTCGGCGCCGGCCTTGTCGTCGGCCGGTGCGGCCGCATCGTCGTCGACCGGAACGAGGCTGATCTTGCCGCGCTCGTCGATGTCGGCGATCTCCACGCGCAACTTGGAGCCGACGTTCACCACGTCCTCGACCTTGTTGATGCGCTTGCCCTTACCGAGCTTGGAGATGTGCACCAGCCCGTCGCGGCCGGGCAGCAACGAGACGAATGCGCCGAACGCGGTGGTCTTGACCACGGTGCCGAGGAAACGCTCCCCCACCTTGGGCAACTGCGGGTTGGCGATGGCGTTGACGCGGTCGATGGCGGCCTGAGCCGATTCACCGTCGGAGGCGCCGATGAACACGGTGCCGTCGTCCTCGATGGAGATGTTGGCGCCGGTCTCCTCGGTGATGGTGTTGATCGTCTTGCCCTTCGGGCCGATCAGCTCACCGATCTTGTCCATCGGGATCTTGATGGTGGTGATCCGCGGTGCGTACGGGCTCATCTCGTCGGGCTCGTCGATCGCCTCGGCCATCACGTCGAGAATGGTCAACCGGGCGTCCTTGGCCTGGCTCAACGCACCGGCCAGCACCTGGCTGGGAATGCCGTCGAGCTTGGTGTCGAGCTGCAGCGCGGTGACGAAGTCCTTGGTGCCGGCGACCTTGAAGTCCATGTCGCCGAAGGCGTCCTCGGCGCCGAGGATATCGGTGAGCGCCACGTAACGGGTCTCACCGTCGACGGTGTCGGACACCAGTCCCATGGCGATACCGGCGACCGGGGCGCGCAGCGGCACACCGGCGTTGAGCAGCGACATGGTGGACGCGCACACCGAGCCCATCGAGGTGGAACCGTTGGAGCCCAACGCCTCCGACACCTGGCGGATCGCGTACGGGAAGTCCTCGACGCTCGGGATCACCGGCACCAGGGCACGCTCGGCGAGCGCACCGTGGCCGATCTCGCGGCGCTTGGGCGACCCCACTCGACCGGTCTCACCGGTCGAGTACGGCGGGAAGTTGTAGTGGTGCATGTAACGCTTGGAGGTCTCGGGTCCCAGCGAGTCGATCTGCTGGGCCATCTTGACCATGTCGAGGGTGGTGACACCCAGGATCTGGGTCTCGCCGCGCTCGAACAGCGCCGAACCGTGGGCACGGGGGATGACCCCGACCTCGGCCGAGAGCGCACGGATGTCGGTGATGCCGCGCCCGTCGATGCGGAAGTGATCCGACAGGATGCGCTGGCGCACCAGCTTCTTGGTGACCGAGCGGTAGGCCGCGCCGATCTCCTTCTCGCGTCCCTCGAACTGCTCGCCGAGCTTGCCGAGGATCTCGTTCTTGAGTTCGTCGGTCTTCTCGTCGCGCTCCTGCTTGCCCGGGATGGTGAGGATCTGCGCGAGACGCTCGGTGGCCTCGGCGGCGACCGCGTCGTAGGCGTCGGACTCGTAGGGCGGGAACAACGGGAAGGCGGCGGTCTCCTTGGCGGCGGCCGCGGCCAGCGACTTCTGTGCCTCACAGAGGCGGGCGATGAACGGCTTGGCGGCCTCGAGGCCCTCGGCGACGATGGCCTCGGTGGGGGCCTGCGCGCCGCCGGCGATGATGTCGATGACATTGTCGGTGGCCTCGGCCTCGACCATCATGATCGCCACGTCGGCGGTATCACCGCTGCCGGCGACGATCCGGCCGGCCACGACCATGTCGAACACCGCGCCTTCGAGCTGCTCGTTGGTCGGGAACGCCACCCACTGACCGGACTTGTTCTCCTCGGTGGGGATGAGCGCGACACGCACGCCGCCGACGGGGCCGGAGAACGGCAGCCCGGCGAGCTGGGTGGATGCCGACGCCGCGTTGATCGCCACGACGTCGTAGAGATCCTTGGGGTCGAGCGAGAGCACGGTGACGACCACCTGGATCTCGTTGCGCAGACCGTCGACGAAGGACGGGCGCAGCGGGCGGTCGATGAGGCGGCAGGTGAGGATGGCGTCGGTGGAGGGGCGGCCCTCGCGGCGGAAGAACGAGCCGGGAATGCGGCCGGCGGCGTACATCCGCTCCTCGACGTCGACGGTCAGCGGGAAGAAGTCGAAGTGCTCCTTCGGATGCTTGGAGGCAGCCGTGGCCGACAGCAGCATCGTCTCGTCGTCGAGGTAGGCGGTGACCGATCCGGCGGCCTGCAGCGCCAGGCGCCCGGTCTCGAATCGGATGGTGCGGGTGCCGAAGCTGCCGTTGTCGATCACGGCGGTGGCTTCGGTGATGGCGTCGTCGAACTCCTCGGTGTCGAATCCCTGTGCGTCGAGATCGTTCGAGACGTCCGTGGTGGTCACATCTGTCATGTGAGGTGATGGTCCCTTCGTGGCGATCGCCGTCGGTGGCGATCGGTGTTTCATTCGGCTGTGGCCGACCCGCGTCACGGGCACGGAGCCGTGCGGTGATGCGCGCTGATGACCCGCGCGCAGCGGGCGCTGACCGGCAATGGGTCAGGACACGGCGTCGGCCGGAGCGATACCTGGGAGAAGACGTCGAACGTGCCGGGCGCACTCGGCGCGCCGCGGAGGCTCAGACGGCCTTCGATCGAAGCGGCCGGAACCTTGTGTTCCGGCGGCCACTACCGAGGACCGATCTGACGTGTCATCACGAACAACGGATCTACCTGTGGCAACGATCCGGACTGAGTTTATCAAACGCCACCGGCCACCTCCGCGAGGCGGAGGTGGCCGGTGGCAGATGTCTGACGAGAGGTCCGCTCAGCGACGCAGGCCGAGGCGCTCGATCAGCGAGCGGTAGCGCTCGATGTCGACCTTGGCGACGTACTTGAGCAGCCGGCGGCGACGGCCGACGAGCAGCAGCAGACCACGACGGCTGTGGTGATCGTGCTTGTGCTCCTTGAGGTGCTCGGTCAAGTCGCTGATGCGCTTGGTGAGCAGCGCCACCTGGGCCTCGGGAGAGCCGGTGTCGGTCTCGTGCAGGCCGTACTCGGCGAGGATTTCCTTCTTCTCGGTAGCTGTCAAAGCCATGGAGATACTCCTGTTGTGTTTCAGTGCCGCGTCCTTCGTGACCGGCGGCGATCCACCCGGATCTGCCGTGCCGGTTCGGTGCGCCGCCGCGGACTGCAGCAGCACCGACGCTCCAGGGTATCAACCGTGCTGGTCGAGGCCCAAATCGCGGGTGAGCAGTTCGCGCGTCCTCTCCACGTCCCCGGCCATCGCGGTCAGCAGGTCGTCGATCCCGGCGAACTTCTCCATACCCCGGATACGTGCCACGAAGTCGACGGCGACGTGCTGGCCGTACAGGTCGGCGCTGGTGTCGAGGACGAAGGCCTCCACGGTGCGGGTTCGTCCGGAGAACGTCGGGTTGGTCCCCACCGACACCGCTGCCTGATAGCTCTCCCCCGGCTCCACCTGCCCCACCACCGGGCCCGCGCCGAGCACCGTGAACCACGCCGCGTACACACCGTCGGCGGGAATCGCCGCATACATCGGGGGCGCCACGTTGGCGGTGGGATAGCCGAGTTCGCGGCCGCGGCCGTCACCGCGCACCACCACTCCCTCGACCCGGTGCGGGCGTCCGAGTGCTTCGGCGGCTCGTTCGACGTCGCCGGCGGCCACACAGGAACGGATGTAGGTCGACGAGTAGGTGACGGCGTGTTCGCCGAACAGTGAGACGGCCGCAACCTCGAATCCGAACCGCTGTCCCAGTTCGGTGAGCTTCGCGACATCCCCGGCGGCCTTCTTGCCGAACGTGAAGTTCGCGCCGACCACCACGTCGGCGGCATGCAGGCTTTCCACGAGCACGTTGTGCGCGAAGTCCTTCGGCGACCGCGACGCCAGCTCGGGGGTGAAGGGCATCACGCAGAAGACGTCGATGCCGAGTTCTTCGGCCAGTTCGGCGCGGCGGGTGAGAGTGGTGAGCTGCGGCGGATGCGTTCCCGGGCGCACCACCTCGGCGGGATGCGGATCGAACGTCATGAGTACCGACGGGATACCGCGTTTCGCCGCGGCCGTGGTGGCGGCGTGGATCAACTGCGCATGTCCGCGGTGCACACCGTCGAACACTCCGATGGTGACCACGCATCTGCCCCAGTCCGCGGGCACGTCCTCCAGACCTCGCCAACGCAACACGCGCACCAGCCTACGGTGGTCGTCACCGCCAAACCAGACTGCCCATGGGGCCGGCGTGCGTGCGTGAACCTCATCCGGCGAGACCGTGAACGCGGGATACCCGTCGAACCAACCGACGGTGGGTGATGCGCAGCCCACCCGACGACAGCCATCGGCCGGGTCGCCGTTGTGGCGGGCCGCACCGATTGCGGGGCTAAGCTCAAACCATGCCCCAGTCACGTGCGGCCGCGTCGTCGACGAGGTCGGGTTCCGGCGAATCAGCGGCGTCCACCGATACGCGTGTCACCGAACTGTCGACCGTCACGCAGGACTACCTGAAGGTCATCTGGACCAGCCAGGAATGGGCAGAGGTCAAGGTCACCACCACGATGCTCGCCGACAAGATGGGCGTGTCCCCGTCGACGGCCTCGGAGGCGATCCGCAAACTCGCCGACCAGGGCCTCGTGTCGCACGAACGCTACGGGGCGGTCACCCTCACCCCGGCCGGGCGCCGCGCCGCCATTCTGATGGTGCGCCGCCACCGGCTGCTCGAGACGTTCCTCGTGCGTGAACTCGGATACGGCTGGGACGAGGTGCACGACGAGGCCGAGGTGCTCGAGCACGCCGTCTCCGACCGCCTGATGGCGCGTCTGGATGCGAAACTCGGCCATCCCGACCGGGATCCGCACGGCGACCCGATTCCCGCGCTCGACGGGTCGGTTCCCACCCCGGACGCCTTCTCGCTCGCCGACCTCGACACCGACGCCAGCGGGACCGTCGCGCGGATCTCCGACACCGACCCGGAGATGCTGCGCTACTTCGACCGGCTGGGGGTGTCGCTGGACTGCGTGGTGCGGGTGGTGGAGAAGCGCCCGTTCGCGGGCACCATCTCGATCTCGGTGAACGAGGGCGCGCCGATCGATCTGGGCGACATCGCCGCCCGCGCGATCTTCCTCGTACACGACCGCTGAGCGGCATCTACGACAGGCGTGCGGTGTCGTAGACGGCGGCCGGCGTACCGGATGCCGTGCGGCGTAACGGATCTATCGCAACGTCGCCGGACGCACCACCATCACCGAACTCGCCCGTCGGCCCTGTTCCCGGACCAGCGCGATGGCCTTTCCGGCCGGGTCGACCACCACGTAGACGCCCGTCATCCCGATCGGTGTCAACCACCGTCCCTGACTGATGGATTCGGCGTCGGCGTCGTCGATATCGCGGTGCGGGAACGAGATCAGTGCCGCCTCGTCGATGGTCAGGCTGCGTTCGGGATTGTCGGCGAGTTCGGCAAGTGTGCGGGCGTGAGCGAGGGTGAACGGCCCCACCGCGGTGCGCCGCAACGCCGTCAGATGCCCGCCGACGTGCAATGCGGCGCCGAGATCACGCGCCAGCGACCGGATGTAGGTGCCGGCCGAACAGTCCACCTCCACGTCGAGATCGAGGTAGCCATCGACCTGTCGCCGCTCGCCGATGTCGAAGCGCGACACCGTGACCGGACGGGCGGCCAAATCGAAGTCGGCACCGGTGCGGGCCAACGCATGAGCGCGGCGGCCGTCGACCTTGATCGCGCTGACCCGCGCGGGTACCTGCTCGATGTCCCCGGTGAGCACGGCCACCGCGTCGGTGATCTGCTCGGGTGTCACGTCCGAGACGTCGGCGCGCGAGATCACCTCGCCCATCCGGTCGTCGGTGTCGGTGGCGGCGCCGAGCCGGATCGTGGCGGTGTACGACTTGGTGGTCAGCGACAGCAGGCCGAGCAGCTTGGTGGCCCGTTCGATCCCGATCACGAGCACCCCGGTCGCCATCGGGTCCAGGGTCCCCGCGTGGCCGACCCGACGGGTGTTGAACAGTTTTCGGCAGCGCGACACCACATCGTGACTGGTGATGCCCTCGTCCTTGTCGACGATGACCAGCCCGGCGTTCTCGATCGATGCGTCGGCCATGTCAGCTCACCGCGATCGTGGTGGTGATGAGATTCCGGTCGATCAGCCAGCGGCCGGTGAACTCACGCAGAGGCGCCCCACCGTCGATGACCGACCCGTCGATGAGGATCGTCGAGGTGAACGTGCCCGTGGTGTTCCCGGTCTGTTCGAACGTGATGTGCGCGTCCTCGAATCCCAGCCAGCGCTGCGTCAACGGAAACCACGCCTTGTAGGTGGCTTCCTTGGCGCAGAACAACAATCGGTCCCAGTGCAGAGTGTTCGGGCGGGTGGCCAGCACGTCACGTTCGGCCGCGATGCTGGTGTGCGCGAGCACTCCGTCGGGCAGTGCGTCGTGCGGTTCGGCGTCGATGCCCAGCGACCGGACCTGCATGGCGTAGGCCGCGACGGCACCGCGGTAGCCGTCGCAGTGAGTGAGGCTGCCCACGATCTGGTTGGGCCACAACGGCATTCCCCGCTCACCCCGCAGGATGGGCGCGGGTTGGACACCGAGCTGCGAGAGGGCTTGGCGTGCACAGTGTCTGGTGGTGGTGAATTCGCGGCGCCGTTTGTCCACCGCACGCGCGATCAGCGACTCCTCGGCGGGCATCGGGATGAGTCCGGCCGGGTCGTCGAACAACTCGGCCGCGGCCACACCGGCGGGTAACAGTTTCTCGATCACTGCGGCGACCCCCCGTCGGTGCCGCGTGCGGCGCGTTCGGCACGTCGTTGCGCGACGCGCCGCGCGAACTCCTTGGCCCGTTCCTCGTAATCGGGTGGCAGATGGAATCGCGCCCCGTGCGCGGGCAGGTCGTGCTCGGCGATGCCCGGGTCGGGTGCGATCTGGCGCAGCAGCGGCTCGGGCAGCCCGCGGCGTTTCCATTCGCGAGGGTAACCGACCGACACCTCCTCGAATCGCACGCCGTCGTACCAGGTGGTCCGCGGGATGTGCAGGTGACCGTAGACGCAGCACGCCGCGTGGAAGCGGGTGTGCCAGTCGGCGGTCAGTTCGCTGCCGCACCACAGCGCGAACTCCGGGTAGAGCAGGGCGTCGGTCGGTTCGCGACGCAGCGGCCAGTGGTTGATCAGGATCGTGGGTTCGGCGGGGTCGATGGCCGCCAGCCGGGCGCGGGTGGCCTCGATGCGGGCACGCCCCCACGCGTCACGCGTGGGATACGGCTCGGGCGAGAGCAGGAACTCGTCGGTGGCCACCACGTTGCGTTCCCGCGCCAGCGCCAGCGCCGCGAGTGCCGTGGACGTGCCCGCGGGCCGGAACGTGTAGTCGTAGAGCAGGAACATCGGCACGATCCGCACCGGCGGTGTGCCGTCGCCCGGATCGAAGAGCGGATAGATGTCCTCCGGTGTCACCACCCCGAGGTCACGGGCGGCCTGCACCAGATAGTCGTAGCGGGCGACGCCGAAGATCTGCAGCGGGTCCTTGGCCGTGGTGTACAGCTCGTGATTGCCCGGCACCCAGATCACGGTGTCGAAGCGGGCACGCAGGCGGCGCAGCGTGTCGACGATGTCGTCGGTGCGTTCGGAGACGTCACCGGCCACGATGAGCCAGTCGCCGGGATCGGTGGGACGGATCTGGTCGATGATGTGCTCGTTGCCACGATGCGCGACGTGCAGATCGCTGATCGCCCACAGAGTTGCCACGAGGATCCATCGTGCCAGAACCGGTTGGACGAACGACGTCCGCCGGTTGGCGATGGTGGTCGGCGCCGACGGCCGTGAGACGATCACGCGGTGATGCCGCAATCCCCCGCCCATGTCGTGCCCGCCCGACGTCCACTCGGCGACCGCGGTCCCTGGTGGGCGCATGTCCTCGTCGGCACCGCGGTCGTTGTCGTGTTCGTCGTCGCCGAAACCGTGATCTCGTACGCCTTGGTGCGCACCTGGAACCCTGGTGTGACCAAATGGATCTCCCTGGCGATCTACACACTCGTCGACTTCACCTACGTGCTGGTGTTGGCGGTGTGGGCGCGTTCGGGCCGGCAGCGTGTGGCCGCCGTCCTGTTGACTGTCGCCGCGATGATTCTGCAACGGGCATTGGTGGCGTCGTGGTACGCGGGCTGGTTGACAGGGGCCTCGGGCGACTTGCCGACGGTCGTGAAGTGGCTGTTGCCGGTGGTGTACTACTCGGCGATCGTCCTCGGGTGGACCATCGCTCGACGACGCACGTGGTTCACTCTTCTGGGCGTGGTGCCTGGCGCGGCGGTGATCGCCGTCGCCGCGTGGATCTCCGGCTACCACTATCCCCACTTCGAAGGCCTTGTGGGCGGCCTGCAGAGTGCGCTGCTGGATGCAGGCCTCGCTGTGGCGGGCATCGTCGTGTTCTGGGCGTGCGACGGTCTGGGATTGCTGGTGCGGCGCAACCGACCCGGAGGTGCCGACCCCGCGGCGATTCAACCGCCCTACTATGGGCGGCCGTTTCCCCCGGCTCAGCCCTTCCACCAGCGTGACGGGTTCTACGGTCGGCAGTCGTAGACGTCGCGTGGGCCGGCACGCCGCCGGCTGTGGCCGGGCCGCGATCAGGGCGACGACGAGTCGATGCCCACCCGTCGCCACCGCCCGGAGCGGATTCGCCACGCGACGGTGACCATCCGGACCAGCATGAACACCACCAGGCCCGTCCAGATGCCGGCCAGACCCCACCCGAACGCCAGCGACAGCCAGATCAACGGTAGGAATCCGCACACCGCGGCGATCAGGGTGGCGGTGCGCAGGAAGGCGGCGTCGCCGCTGCCGAGCAGCACCCCGTCGAGCGCGAACACCACACCGGCCACCGGCAGCATCGCGACGAAGAACCACCACGGGGTGGCGATCGCGTCGAGCACGTCGGGATCGGTGGTGAACACTCTCGGCAACACCCCGGCGCCGGCCGCGAACAGCAGCGCCATCGCCGACGCCGCGATCACCGACACCACGGTGACGCGGCGGGCCACCGACTGCGCCGACCCGATCGCGCCCGCACCCAGAGCGGCGCCCACCAGGGCCTGCGCGGCGATGGCCACCGAGTCGAGGAACAGTGACATGAACTCCCACAGCTGCAACACGAGCTGGTGGGCGGCCACCGCGGCGACGCCGAACCGTGCGGCCACCGCGGCCGCCGACAGGAAGCAGACCTGGAAGGACAAGCTGCGTACCACCAGATCGCGGGCCATCAGCAACTGTGCGCGGATGATCGCCGGACGCGGCGCCAAGGCGCGACGCCATCCTGGGTTCGACCGCAGGGTTTCACGGAGCAGCCGACCGCCGAACAGCAGCCCGGTGATCGACTGCCCCACCACGTTCGCGACAGCACTGCCGGGCAGGCCCATCCGCGGGAAGAACCACAGCCCGTGCACCAGCCCCACCAGCAACACAGCACCGATCGACAGCCCGGTGACGACGTAGATGACGGGCCGGCGCGTCTCCTGCACCCCACGCATCCACCCGTTCCCGGCCATCGACACCAGGATCAGTGGTACCCCGAACACCGCGATCCGCATCCACTCGGTGGCGTCGACGGCCACCGCCGCCGCTTGCGGGGTCGCCGACCCCACCATGAGCCTCATCACCCACGGCGCGAGCGGGTAGGCGACCGCGACGATCGCGGTACCCACCCCGAGTGCGATCCACGTGGCCTGCACACCCTCGGCCACCGCGCCCGCGCGGTCGCCGGCGCCGAACCGTCGGGCAGATCGGGCTGTGGTGCCGTAGGAGAGGAACGTCAGCTGGGTGCTGATCACCGACAGCACCAGTGCGGCGACGCCGAGGGCGGCGAGTTCGGTGCCGCCGAGTCGCCCGACCACGGCCAGGTCCAACAGCAGGTAGAGCGGCGGCGCGACGAGGACGGCGAGCGCCGAGACGGTGAGCAACGCAATCCGGCGTACGCCGGCATCCACCGACGGGGTGGACGTCGAGGCGCTCAGAGCGACTCCACCAGGCGGGCCACCACCTCGTCGGCGGTGCCGGTGTCGCTGTAACCGGAGGCGTGGCGATGTCCGCCGCCACCGTGGGAGCGGGCGATCGGAACCAGATCGACGATCGATTTCGATCGCAACGACACGGTCCACCGCTTGTCGTCGACCTCTTTGAACACCGCGGCCACCTCGGCGTCGGCGGCGGTGCGTACCAGGTCGATGACGCTCTCGGATTCCTCCCAGCTCATGCCGGCCAGCGCGGTGCGGTCCACCACGGCGTACACGAGGCCTTCCCCGTCGCACGCGTGGGGCAACAACTGCGCGTTGGCCAGTGCGTCGGCAACCATCCCGAACCACCGGAACGGGTGGGTGTCGAACAGTGCGCGGCTCCACCTGCGGACGTCGACTCCGGTGTCCAGCAGACGCGCCGCCACCCGGAAGGAGTCGGGGCGGGCCCATTTGAACGAGCCGGTGTCCGTGGACAGCCCTGCATACAGGCAGGTCGCAATGTCGGCATCCAGCGGGACGCCGAGGATGTCGAGGACCCGCAGGATGAGCACGGCCGTACAGTCGGCGCCCGGATCGACGTAGTCGAGGTCGGCGAAACCGGTGTTCGACGCGTGATGGTCGACGACGATCGAGGTCTGCGCCGCGTCGAGATGTGGCTGCAGGTCGGCGAGACGTTCCGGGCTCGCCGCATCGACCGCGACCACCGTCGGGTACCCGTTCACCTCCGCGGTGTCGACCAGCAGTTTCGCGCCGGGCAGCGCGTGGAGCGCCGCGGGCAGCTCTTCGGGGCCGGGAAAGGCCACCTCGACGGTGATGCCGAGCCGGTCGAGGGCGATACCCAGGCCCAGTCCGCTGCCGATGGTGTCGGCGTCGGGCCGCACATGGCAGAGGATGGTGACCGCGGACGCCTCCTCGAGTGCCGCGGCCACCTCCCTACTGGAGACGGCGGTCACTCGTCGCTACCGTCCTCGTCGCCCCCGGGCTGGTTCTCCCCGGGCTCCTCGTCCCCGTGCTCATCATCCCCGTCCGACTTGGTGCGGTACGGGTCGGCGTCGCCGGCGGGCCGTGCATCGCGCGCCTGCCGGGCCACCAACTCGTCGCTGGCCCGGGCTCGCGCCACGAGTTCCTCCATGTGCCGCGCCGCGTCGGGCACGGTGTCGAGGACGAAGGTCAGGGTGGGGGTGAACCGGACGCCGGTGCCTGCACCCACCTTCGACCGAAGCACTCCGGTCGCCTTGGCCAGACCCGCGGCGGCGTCATCGAACTTGGGTTCGTCGTCGATGGACTCGCCCATCACCGTGTAGTACACGGTGGCGTCGTGCAGGTCATTGGTGACCCGGGCATCGGTGATCGTGATGTGTGCCAGTCGTGGATCCTTGATGTCGTGGGCGATGGCCGACGCGACGATCGACGAAATCCGCTTCGCCAGTCGCTGCGCGCGTGCGGGATCTGCCATGTCTGTCCTTCCTCGACTACCCGACCACACCGGGCCGGTGGAGAAACGTACTCCCCTTCCGCGCCGTTTGCGGCGACGCGGAAGGGGAGCCGTCTCACTTCCTTCGGTGCGCGTCAGTCGCGCGGCTTCTCCTGCAGCTCGTACGTCTCGATGACGTCATCGACCTTGATGTCGCTATAGGTGAGGGTCAAACCGCATTCGTAGCCTTCGCGAACCTCGGTGACGTCGTCCTTCTCCCGCCGCAGCGAGGAGATGGTGAGGTTCTCTGCGACCACGACGTTGTCGCGCAGCAGACGGGCCTTGGCGTTACGCCGCACGATGCCCGACTGGACGAGGCAACCGGCGATGTTGCCGACCTTCGACGACTTGAAGATGGCCCGGATCTCGGCGCGGCCGAGTTCCACCTCTTCGTAGATCGGCTTGAGCATGCCCTTGAGCGCGCTCTCGATCTCGTCGATGGCCTGGTAGATCACCGAGTAGTACCGGATGTCGACGCCTTCGCGGTTGGCCAGCTCGGTGGCCTTGCCCTCGGCGCGGACGTTGAATCCGATGATGATCGCGTCCGATGCCGCCGCCAGGTTGACGTTGGTCTCGGTGACGCCGCCGACACCGCGGTCGATGACGCGCAACGAGACCTCGTCGCCCATGTCGATGCCGAGCAGCGCCTCTTCGAGGGCCTCGACGGTACCGGCGTTGTCGCCCTTGAGGATCAGGTTCAGCTGGCTGGTTTCCTTCAGCGCCGAATCCAGATCCTCCAGGCTGATCCGCTTGCGGCTGCGAGCGGCCAGCGCGTTGCGCTTGCGCGCATTGCGGCGGTCGGCGATCTGCCGGGCGGTGCGGTCCTCCTCGACGACGAGCAGGTTGTCACCCGCACCGGGCACCGACGTGAAGCCGATGACCTGCACCGGACGCGACGGCAGCGCCTCGGCCACGTCGTCACCGTGCTCGTCGACCATGCGACGCACACGTCCGTACGCGTCGCCGGCCACCACCGAGTCGCCGACCCGCAGGGTGCCGCGCTGCACGAGCACGGTGGCCACCGGGCCACGGCCACGGTCGAGGTGCGCCTCGATGGCGACACCCTGGGCGTCCATGTCCGGGTTGGCCCGCAGATCCAGCGACGCATCGGCGGTGAGCAGCACCGCTTCGAGCAGCTGATCGATGTTGGTGCCCTGTTTGGCCGAGATGTCGACGAACATGGCGTCGCCGCCGTACTCCTCGGGGATCAGTCCGTACTCGGTGAGCTGACCACGGATCTTCGCCGGGTCGGCACCCTCCTTGTCGATCTTGTTGACGGCCACCACGATCGGCACGTCGGCGGCCTGCGCGTGGTTGATCGCCTCCACCGTCTGCGGCATCACGCCGTCGTCGGCGGCAACCACCAGGATCGCGATGTCGGTCGACTTGGCACCGCGGGCACGCATGGCGGTGAACGCCTCGTGACCGGGGGTGTCGATGAAGGTGATGAGCCGATCCTCGCCGTTGAGGTGGGTGTTCACCTGATAGGCACCGATGTGCTGGGTGATGCCGCCGGCCTCGGCCTCGCGGACATTGGCCTTACGGATGGTGTCCAGCAGTCGGGTCTTGCCGTGGTCGACGTGACCCATGACGGTCACCACCGGCGGCCGCTGCTCGAGATCGTCCTCGTCGCCCTCGTCCTCACCGTAGGAGAGGTCGAAGCTCTCGAGGAGCTCACGGTCCTCGTCCTCCGGGCTGACCACCTGGACGGTGTAGTTCATCTCCGAACCGAGCAGTTCGAGCGTCTCGTCGTTGACCGATTCGGTCGCGGTCACCATCTCACCGAGGTTGAACAGCGCCTGGACCAGCGATGCCGGGTTGGCGTCGATCTTGTCGGCGAAGTCCGACAGCGAGGCTCCCCGGGCGAGACGGATGATCTCGCCGTTGCCGCGCGGCAGACGGACACCGCCGACCGCCGGTGCCTGCATGTTCTCGTACTCGGCGCGTTTTGCGCGCTTGGACTTGCGGCCCTTGCGGGGCGCGCCACCGGGGCGGCCGAACGCGCCCGCGGCACCGCCGCGCCCACGTCCACCGCCGCCGCCACCACGGCCACGGAAACCGCCGCCGGCGGGAGGTCCGCCGGGAGCACCGGTCCCGGTGCCGCCACCGCGGTAGCCGCCACCGCCGGCACCACGACCGGCGCCGCCGCCGCGGCCGGGACGTCCCGCATCGGGACGCGCCGCGCGGCTGGGCATGGCACCCGGATTGGGCCGGGGCGGCATGTTGCCCGGTGTGGGGCGCGGACCACCCTGACCGCCGCCGGGACGGGGTCCACCCTGACCGGGACGACCCGGCGCACCGGGCCGACCGCCGCCGGGACGAGGACCACCCTGGCCCGGACCGGGACGCGGACCCATCGGTCGCGGAGCCGGCGCGGGAGCCGACGAGTAGGGATTGTTACCCACACGCGGTGCGCGCGGGCCGGGCTTGGGTCCCGGTGCCGCCGGACGCGGTCCGGCGGGGGCCGGTGCCGGGCTCTGCGCTGCGGCGGGCTTGGGCGCCGCGGGCTTCGCGGGAGCCGGTGCCGCAGGAGCGGGAGTAGGTGCCGACGGTGCGGGTGCCGACGCCGCGGCGGCCGGGGTCGGCGCCGGGGCCGGTGTGGACTGTGGTTTGGGTGCCGGACGCGCCGCCGGCCGGGCATCGCCGGGCTTGGGTGCGGCGCCGTTGCCGCGACCGGATGCGCCGGGCTTCGGCGCGGAAGGCCGGGCGGCCTGGTTAGTGGTTGATCCCCCGTCTTTGCCGGGGAAGGATTCGCGCAGTCGACGGGCCACGGGGGCCTCTACGGTCGACGACGCCGATTTGACGAACTCGCCTTGTTCCTTGAGGCGCTCGAGCACTTGTTTGCTCGTCACGCCGAGTTCTTTGGCCAGTTCATGCACGCGGGCCTTGCCTGCCACTGCTCTCCTCACTTGGAGGCCGAGCGGCTTGCCCGCCACGGCCTCGAATTACGTCCGATACGTGCTCATCGTGGGGACTTCACGGTGTGCTCATGTCTTCTGCTACCTGTTCTGGCCCTTGCGGGCCGTTCTCGTCAGTGCCGGCACCGGCATCGGCGTCGAGCACTTCGGTGAGGTCGGACTGATCGACGATCAGGCCGGGTGTCCTCAGTGCCGTCGCGAAGGCCTTGCGCCGCACCGCCGCCGACACACAGTCGGCTCGCGGGTGCAGCCAGGCACCTCGTCCCGGCATGGTCCTCGAGTGATCGACCAGGATTGGTGGCCGGTCACCCTCGCGGGCGACCAACCGGACCAGCTCGTCGATGCCGCCGCGTTTCCGACAGCCGACACACATACGCACCGGACCCTGGCGGAACCGGTCCGTTTCCGGCCGGTCCCCCCGATCACGCCGACCGACACCGTGCGGCGCAGTCGACGAGTCTCGTTGAACCATCGATCAGTCTAGCGCGCCCGAGCGGCGTGCAGGCAATCGGTGCTCATCGCCGCTCGTCTCGTCGCCCGGCGCCGCCGGTCTCCGACGACCCGCCGTCGGGGTCCACGTCGGACCGGATGTCGATGCGCCATCCGGTCAGTCGGGCGGCGAGGCGGGCATTCTGGCCTTCCTTGCCGATGGCCAGCGACAGCTGGTAGTCGGGTACCACCACCCGCGCGGCCTTGCTCGCGAGATCGATCACCGAGACCGAGACCACCTTCGCCGGCGACAACGCGTTGCCGACGAACGCCGCGGGGTCGGAGTCGTAGTCGATGATGTCGATCTTCTCCCCCGACAGTTCGCTCATCACGTTGCGCACCCGCTGCCCCATCGGTCCGATGCAGGCACCCTTCGCGTTGAGTCCGCTCACCCCGGTGTGTACCGCGATCTTCGACCGGTGACCGGCCTCGCGCGCCACCGCCACGATCTCCACCGACCCGTCCTCGATCTCGGGAACCTCCAGCGCGAACAGCTTGCGCACCAGGTTGGGGTGGGTGCGCGACAGGGTGATCTGGGGTCCGCGCGTGCCCCGGGTGACGCCCACCACGTAGCACTTGATGCGGTCGCCGTGGCGGTAGCTTTCGCCGGGCACCTGCTCGGCGGGCGGGATGATGCCCTCGGTGCTGTTGGCGTCGCTGCCGATCTGCACGACGACCATCCCGCGCGCGTTGGCGCGGGCGTCCTGCTGCACCACACCGCCGACGATCTCCCCCTCATGGGTGACGAGATCGCCGAAACTCTTCTCGTTCTCGGCGTCGCGCAGACGCTGCAGGATCACCTGACGCGCGGTGGTGGCCGCGATGCGGCCGAAACCCTCGGGGGTGTCGTCGTACTCGTGGACCACGTCGCCGTTCTCGTCGAGTTCCTGCGCCATCACCCGGACGGCACCGGTCTTGCGGTTGACGTCGATGCGCGCGTGCGGGGCGAACCCGTCGGTGTGGCGGTAGGCGGTGAGCAGGGCCGTCTCGATCGCGACGATGACGGTGTCGATCGAGATGCCCTTGTCGGCCTCGATCATGCGTAGGGCGTTGATGTCGATGTTCATGGTGTGGAACTCCTATTCACTTGTCGGCTATTCACTTGTCTGCTGATCCATGTGCCGTCACTGTCGGTCGATGCGCTCGGTTCCTCGGTTCGCGGCCGTCGACGTCGGGTCAGGGCGCCGGCTCGGACGCCGCGGCTCGGCGTCGCGCGATCTCGGTGTCGTCGAGGCCGCATCGGCGCAGTTCGGCCTCACCGGGCCGGGAGAAGTCCACGTCGACCACCGCCCGCTCGATCCGGCTCAGGTCGACGGTGGTGACGCCGAGCCGTCCCCGATCGTTGGTGACGATCTCGACCGAGTCGTCGTCGAGTCGTCCCACCCGCCCGGCAAGACGGCGTGGGTGTTCGCCGTCGACGAGCAGAAGCTTCACCTTGCGTCCGGCCACCCGCCGCCAGTGGCGGGGTGCGGTCAGCGGACGGTCGATGCCCGGTGATGTCACTTCGAGCGTGTAGTCCTCGGGGTCGACGGCGGTGTCCGCGTCGAGCACACCGGACAGGTCGCGGCTGAGGTCGGCGAGGACGTCGAGCGCCGCGCCGCCATCGCGATCGACCATCACGACGATGTCGGTGCCGTCCGGCCCGGAAGCCACCGTGAGATCTTCGAGATCGAATCCATGGTCGGCGACGAACCGTCCGACGAGGTCGCGGACGGTCTTCTCGTCGACGCTCACAGCACACTCCTCGTCTTCAGTTGTCGGTTCGTCTGCACACGGTGACCAGGTACCAACGTCATGGTAGTCGATTCGATTCCGACCTCGACGCGACACACGCGCACCGTGCCCCGACGGGTCACCCGCCACCGACTGGCATCATGTGTCGGGTGACCGTCGCCGACCGAGACCGTTCCCTGACCGTCGATCGTCGCACCGTGTTGCGTGGGGGCGTGGCGCTGGGAGCGGGTGCGGTGCTGGTGGGTGCGACGGCAGCGTGCGATAGCGGTCCCACGCCGGCGCAGGTCACCGCGGGAGCACTGCTGCCACTCGCCCAGTCGGCGCTGGCGGATGCGGAGGCGGCGCGCGCACTGGCGCCACGGGTCGCCGACTACGCTGCGGCTCTGCGCGTGGTGGCCGACCAGCGCGCCGACCACGCGACCGCGCTGCGCGCCGAGATCACCCGCCTCGACCAGGACACCGCGGCCCGCATCTCACCGGCCGCGAGCAGCACCACCTCTGCTCCGGCGACCTCGCCCGCACTCGCGCCGACGACCGGCACGCTCGACGAGTTGCGGTCCGCACTGACCGCGGCCGCGCGGACCGCCCACGACACCGCGATCTCCCTCAAGGGGTACTCGGCGGGGTTGTCGGGTTCGGTCAGCGCCTCGGTGACCACGCTGGTGCAGGTGCAACTGGGATGAGCGCCACCACCGACGCCCTCGTCGATGCCGCCGACGCGGAGAACGCGGCGATCTTCACCTACGGCGTGATGACCGCGTTCATCTCCGCGGCTCGACGCGTGACCGTCGCCGACTACACGGCCGAACACCGGGCGGCCCGGGATGCGGTCGATGCGGCGATCACCGCGGCGGGCGGTACGCCGCCCGAGGCGGCCGCCGGTTACACGCTCGCGGCGCCAATCACCGACTCGGTGTCGGCGGTCAGGGCCGGACTGTCGGCGGAGAACGACTGCGCTGTCGCCTATCGGGTGGTACTCGAGCAGGCCGATTCGGAGGCTGCGCGAAGGCTCGGGGTGGACGGCCTCACGGCGTCGGCGTTGCGGGGGGCGCGCTGGCGTGTCGTACTCCGGGAATCACCGGCGACGGTGGCGTTTCCCGGAAAACCGTAGCAACCGTCGGGCACCGGACCGACACTCGTGGTGACGGCTCACGCTCTCCACCCGAGGAATGGTCATGGACGGTACATCCGACTCGCACGAAGGCGCGCACCAATCCGAACAGCCCGCCACGACAGGGATCACCATCGAGTTGCTCACCACGGTCGATCTCGGCGCGGAGATCGAGGGCATGGCCGGGCATGAGCTGCGGATGCGGAAAGTGACCATCGAGCCGGGCGGGGTCTTCGGTCCGGTCCACGATCACATCGGCCGCCCCGGAACCGTCTTCGTCCTGCAGGGAACGATCACCGACCACCGCGACGGCCGATCGGTCGAGTACGGTCCCGGCCCCGGCTGGCCCGAAGACCATGCGACGGTGCACTGGCTCGAGAACACCGGAACGATCCCCGCGGTGGAGATCTCGGTCGACATCGTGCGTCGGTCCTGACCGGGCCGCCGCCTACGCGCGCGTCGCGGCGGTGATGGCCTGCACGGCGTCGGCGACGGGAACCTCGGTGCTCTCACCGGTGAAGCGATCACGCAGTTCGATCACCCCATTGGCGTATCCGCGCCCCACCACCACCACAACCGGCATGCCGAGCAGTTCGGCGTCCTTGAACTTCACGCCCGGCGACGACTTGCGGTCGTCGAGCAGCACCTCGAGGCCCGCGGCGTCGAGATCCTCGGCGAGTTCGTTGGCGCCGGTGATCGCGGCGTCGTCTTTGTTCGCGATCACCAGGTGCACGTCGAACGGCGCCACCTCGCGCGGCCATCTCAGCCCCTTGTCGTCGTGGCACTGTTCGGCGATCACCGCCACCAGCCGCGACACACCCACACCGTAGGAACCCATCGTGAGACGCACCGGTTTGCCGTTCTCCCCGAGCACGTCCACCTCGAAGGCGTCGGTGTATTTCTGGCCGAGTTGGAAGATGTGCCCGATCTCGATGCCCTTGGCGGAAACCAGCGGCCCCTTGCCGTCCGGCGACGGGTCGCCGTCGAGGATCTGCGCTGCCTCGACGGTGCCGTCGGCGATGAAGTCACGGCCGGCGACGAGTCCCACGACATGCCGGTTGGGTTCGTCGGCGCCGGTGATCCAGGCGGTCCCGTCCACCACACGCGGATCGACGAGGTACCGGACACCGTTGGCCTGCAACGCTTTCGGGCCGATGTACCCCTTTACCAGGAACGGATTGGCGGCGAAATCGGCGTCGGTGAGCAGTTCCACCTCGGCAGGTTCGAGCGACGCCTCGAGCCTCTTGAAATCCACCTCACGGTTGCCCGGCACGCCCACACCGAGCAGTTCCCAGTCGCCGCCCGGTGCACGGACCTTGACCATGACGTTCTTGAGGGTGTCCCCGCCGTCGTAGGTGCCGTCGAGGGTCTCGTTGGCCCACGCCACCAGCGTCTCGATCGTGGTGGTGTCGGGGGTCTCGTGGACCCGGGCGGCGGGCAGTCCGTCGAACGGGATCGGTTCGGGTGCCGGCGTGATCACGGCCTCGACGTTGGCCGCATAACCCGACTCGACGCACCGCACGAAGGTGTCCTCGCCGACCTCGCTCTCGGCGAGGAACTCCTCCGAGGCGCTGCCGCCCATAGCGCCCGACGTCGCGGCGACGATCACATAGCTGACCTGAAGCCGCGCGAAGATCTTCTGATAGGCCTCGCGGTGGGCGTTGTAGGAGGCCTTGAGGCCGTCGTCGTCGAGGTCGAAGGAGTAGGAATCCTTCATGACGAATTCGCGGCCGCGCAGGATGCCCGCGCGGGGGCGCTCCTCATCCCGGTATTTGGTCTGGATCTGGTAGAGCACCACCGGGAGGTCCTTGTACGAGGAGTACTCGCTCTTGACCAGCTGCGCGAAGATCTCCTCGTGCGTCGGCCCGAGCAGCATGTCGGTGCCCTTGCGGTCCTTGATGCGAAAGAGGTTGTCGCCGTATTCGGTCCACCGTGCGGTGGTCTCGTACGGGTCGCGCGGCAGCAGTGCGGGCAGCAGGATCTCCTGGGCCCCGATCGCGTTCATCTCTTCGCGGACGACGTTCTCCACGGCCCGGAACACCCGCAGGCCCAGCGGTAGCCAGCTGTAGACGCCCGGGGCCACCCGGCGCACGTAGCCCGCGCGCACGAGCAGCTTGTGGCTGGGGACCTCGGCATCGGCCGGGTCGTCGCGCAGGGTGCGCAGGAACAGCGTGGACATCCGTGTGATCACGGTTGTCCAGCTTAGTTAAGGTATGCCGGTGCTCGTCATCCTGCCTCCCTCCGAGACCAAGTCCGACGGAGGATCGGGCGCGCCGCTCGACCTCGACGCGTTGTCCTTCACCGAACTCAACCCGGTACGCGAGCGGGTCGCCGACGGGCTCGTCGAACTCGCCGCCGACCTCGACGCCAGCCGCACGGCGCTCGGTCTCGGGCGCACCCAGCTCGCCGAGGTCGACCGCAACGCGGATCTGTGGCTCTCCCCCACGCGGCCGGCGATCGAACGCTACACGGGCGTGCTGTACGACGCGCTCGACCTCGGCTCGCTCACCAGGGCGTCGAAGGCGAAGGTCGCCGACCGCATCGCGATCGGGTCGGCGCTGTTCGGTGTGGTGCGGGCACATGACCCGATTCCCGCCTACCGGTTGTCGGGGGGATCGAAGCTACCCGGAATGCCGACGCTGACGTCGCTGTGGAAGCCGGCGCTGTCGGCAGCGTTGGACGCCGTGGACGACTTCGTGGTGGACCTACGGTCGGGGATCTACCAGCAGCTCGGCCCGGTGTCGGGGGCGGTCACCGCGACGGTGGTGACCGAGGCGCCCGACGGCAGCCGGAAAGTGGTGAGCCACTTCAACAAGCACTACAAGGGCCTCGTCGCACGAGAGCTGGTCCGCACCCGACGCAACGTGCGCGACGTCACTGCGTTGGCGTCAGTGCTCGCCGACGCGGGCCAACGTGTGGAGGTGACGTCCGCAACAGAGGTGACCGTCCTCACCGGTTGAGCGTGCCCACTTCCGCGTCGAGCGTGCCCACTTCCGCGTCGAGCGTGCCCACGTTTCCGTTGAGCGTGCCCCACTCGGCACGCTCGACAAGATTGTGGGCACGCTCGACAAGATTGTGGGCACGCTCGACAAGATTGTGGGCACGCTCGACAAGATTGTGGGCACGCTCGACGAGATTGTGGGCACGCTCGACAAGATTCTGGGCACGCTCGACGAGATTGTGGGCACGCTCGACGGTCAGGGGCTCTGCGCGGCGTCGGGGTCGAGGGTGGCGTTGGCTGCCTCTTGCGCGGCCTGACCCTCGGCCACCTCTTCGGGGGTGAATCGCATGAACATCACCACGGCGGCCGCGATCACGGCGATGCCCGCGCAGCAGGCGAAGGCGAGCCCGTAACCGCTGGCCTGGGCCGCGAGTTGGGTGGCGTTCATGGTCTCCACCGGAGCCGTGGTCCCACCCAGGGACAGCGCCCGCGACGTGACCATCGCGCCGACGCCGACCAACCCGATCGCGCCGCCGAGGTTCTGTGCGACCTGCGCGAGCGCGGTCAACGGCCCGATCTCGGTGGGTGCCACCCCGGCCACCACCGACAATGTGAGCGGAATGACCGCGAACCCGACGCCGAGGCCGATCACCACGACGGTGAGCCCGATCGACGGAAGGTAGGCGGGATCGCGCGTGGCGATGTGGGATGCGTACAGGCAGCCGACGAGGATGACGGCGCCACCGATCAGCACGAGCCAACGCGGCTGAATCCGCAGCGCGAGTTTCGACGCGATCGCCGCGGCGATGCCGAGCCCGAAGGCGAACGGCACCACGGCGAGTCCGCTCTGGATGGGCGAGTATCCGAGGATGCCCTGCAGGTAGAGCGAGATGAACACGGCCATGCAGGTCATGATCATGCTGGCGAGGAAGATCGCCACCAGCGCTGCCACCCGGCTGGTGTTGTCGAACAGCACGAACGGCAGGATCGGGTTCTTGGCGTGCCGTTCCACGATCACGAACGCGATCAGCGCCAGACCGCCGAGAATGAAGGAGCCGACGACGTGCGGGCGCGCCCAGCCGTTGGGGCCGTCGCTGACCGCGAGGACCAGCAAGGTGCAGCCGAGGGTCGCGAGTACCGCTCCCGGCACGTCGAGCGCCATGCGTTCACCCTGCGATTCGCGCAACGCGAAGATCGCGCCGACCGCGACCAGGATGCCGATCGGCACGTTGATCAGGAACACCAGCCGCCACGAGATCTGGGTGAGCACCCCACCCAGGATCAGGCCGGCCACCGAGCCCACGCCGGTCATCGCGGCGTAGATGGCGAACGCCTGACTGCGCGGCTTACCGGGCGCGAACGTGGTGGCGACCAGCGCCATGGCGGTGGGAGCCGCGACGGCCGCCGACGCGCCCTGCAACGCCCGACCGATCAGCAGGCTGGGTTCATTCCAGGCCAGACCGCACAGCAGCGATGTGGCAGTGAAGGCGAGCACGCCGAACATGAACATCCGTTTGCGCCCGAAGGTGTCACCGAGTCGTCCGCCCAGCAGCATCAGACCGCCGAAGGCGAGGATGTAGCTGGTGATCACCCAGTTGGCACCGGACTCCGAGAGCGACAGCGACGACCGGATGCTCGGCAGCGCCAGCGCCGCCACGGTGCCGTCGAGCACCATGAGCAGCTGCATGCCGGAGAGCACCAGGATTGCGGGCCCGAACACCGGTCGATACTGATCACCCTCGGGAGCCGCCGCGGTTGACATCACCGCCGCGTGCTTGGCTCGACCCTGTACCGACATACCGATCGACGCTACCGCCCGAAAAGGCAACTATGCCAATCCTCGTTGGCAAAATTCGTGATCATCAGGCATCGGCGACGTCGTCTGCGTCGGTGAACCCGGCCACCGCACCGATCACCACGATCGCCGGTGGCCGGAGATTCTCGCGGCGTGCGGTCTCGCCCGCGTGCGCCAGGTCGGTGCGGATCAACCGCTGCGTGGGCAGCGACCCGTTCTCGATCATCGCGACGGGCGTGTCGCCGGGTTTGCCCCCGTCCAGCAGCGCGTCGGCGAACACGTCCACCCGCTCGACGGCCATCATCAGCACGAGCGTGCCCCGCAGTCGGGCCATCACCGACCAGTCGACGAGCGACTCGGGATGTCCGGGCGGCACGTGGCCCGACGCGATCACCACCTCATGGGTCACGCCGCGATGGGTCACCGGGATGCCCGCGGATGCGGGCACTGAGATCGGACTGGTGATGCCGGGGACCACGGTGACCGGAATCCCGGCGGCGACGCAGGCCTGGAGTTCCTCGAATCCCCGCCCGTACACGTAGGGGTCGCCGCCCTTGAGCCGGACGACGAACTTGCCCTCGGCGGCCTTGGACACCAGCACATCGTTGATGGCTTCCTGTTTCATCGCACGCCCGTAGGGCACCTTGGCCGCGTCGATGATCTCGACCTGCGGTCCCAGCGAGGCCAGCAATTCGGCAGGGGCAAGACGGTCGGCCACCACCACGTCGGCGTCGGCGAGCAGGCGCAGACCGCGCACCGTGATGAGGTCCGGATCGCCGGGTCCACCGCCGACCAGCGCGACCCCCGGAGGGTGGGGGGCGTGCTCGACGACGAGGCTGCCGTCCGAGAGCGCCCGCGAGATCGCGGCCCGCAACGCCGCCGACAGGCGGTGGTCGCCGCCGGCGAGCACGCCGAACTGCACGTCGTGGTGCCGACCCGAGGCGGGGGTCACCGCGGTGCCCTTGCGGGCGTCGTCGGCGCGCACACAGAACGTGTGGCGCCGTTCGGCCTCGGCGACCACCGCTTCATTCACCGCGGGATCGTCGGTGCAGGCCATCGCGTACCACGCACCGTCGAGATCGCCGTCGACGTAGGCACGCCGATGCACCGTGATTCCGTGCATCGACTCGACTGCGGGCGTGGGGTCGAGCGCCACCACGTGCACGTCGGCGCCCGCCGAGACCAGATTCGGTAATCGGCGTTGCGCCACCGACCCACCGCCGACCAGCATCACGCGCCGACCGCGTAGGTCCAGTCCCGCCAGGTAGTGACCGGAATCGGGCGGCACTCCCACCGGTGGCGCGACGGGGATCGGGTCATCGGGCATGGCAACCGACCCTACCGGTCGCCGCCGCACCCCACCGGTCGGCGGGATCGACGGGACCGGATGGTCGGCGACCGGTCAGAGCGGCAGTTCGCCGGTGCGCCGGATGTAGGACCACACGTCGGCGGTGGGTACCCCCAACCGGTGCGCCGACGACTGCAGCAACGCACCCAAGAGCACCGAACTGCAGTACTCCCCCACCGTGGCGTCCGGGGAGTGGGTCCGAATCTCGTTCCACCAGGTGGGATTGTGGTTGACCGCGGCCTCGGCCATCGCGATCGCCTCGGCGAACCCCGGCAGCGTGCCGTTCTCGGCGGCTTCGGGACGCTCGCGAGACCCGCAGCACTCTTCGCGCGCATCGGACTCGGCGACTCCCGACGACTCGATCATGAGATTCACCCGCGTATCGGTGACGGTCACGCGCCCGCAGCCGCCTTCGCGGCCTCACGCGCGAGGGCTCGTTCGCGTGCCCGTTCGAACTTCTCCACCTTGACGTTGAGGCCTTCGAGGTACTCGGCGAGCTTCTCGCGGTACATCTCGCCGAGCGGACCGAAGTCGTCGCGCTCGAAGATCCGCCACTTGCGCAGCACCGGCATCACCACTTCGGAAAGATGCTGCGGCAGGTCGTAGATGCCGCCCTTGGCGATCAGCACGGCGTTACGGCGGAAGTTGGGCATCGTCGCGCCCGGCATCTGGAAGTTCGACACGATGCTGTAGATGGCGCACATCGCCTCATCGGGCACCAGGTCGAGCGCCCCGGCGACGATGTTGCGATAGAACAGCATGTGCAGGTTCTCGTCGGCGGCCACACGCTGCAGCATGCGGTCGGCGATCGGATCACCGCACGCCTTGCCGGTGTTGCGGTGGCTGACGCGAGTGGCCAGTTCCTGAAAGCTCACGTAGCTCACGGCGAAGAGCATGTCGAAGCTGTGGTCGCGTTGACCGTCGTCATCGGGCAGTGGGTTGAACCCGTGGATCATGTGGATCATGCGGGTCTCTTCGAGCTCCACCGGGTCTACACCGCGCGTCACCACCAGGTAGTCGCGCATCACGGTGGAATGCCGCATTTCCTCGGCGGTCCATCGACCCACCCAGTAGCCCCAGGCGTCGTCGAGGCTGAAGTTCTCGGCGATCACCCGGTGATAGGACGGCAGGTTGTCCTCGGTGAGCAGATTGGTGATCATCGCGGCCTTCGCGACCTCCGAGAGCTCCGACTGCTCTGGATCCCAGTCGATGCCGCCGAGCGCGGCGAAATTGCGACCCTCGTCCCACGGCACGTAGTCGTGCGGATGCCAGTCCTTGGTCATCTTCATGTGCCGCTCGACCTCGGTCTCACAGACCGGCAGCAGTTCTCGCAGTAGATCCGATCCTGTCATCCCGGTGTTGCTGGTTGCCGGTCCGATAAGGCTTGTCACGCGAATTCTCCTCGATGTCGATGTCGGTCGTGCCGTGCGGTGGCGGTGTGGCGACCGTGGCGCCGGATTTCCTCTCCCCCTGAGAACCCGGCAGCTACCACCCTTGCGCGTGACGCATGTGACGTGAGTGAGACCAAAGTCCTGAATCAGGGGGGACCGACGTCGCGAGAACGATTCGTCGCTCCGGTATTTTCATGGGTATGCCCGCGGATCTGCCCTCTGCCCAGCCCTCGTCGGACGACCAAGCGCCACCGGTGCGTGTGTTCCTGGTGGACGATCACGAACTCGTCCGGCGTGGTCTGCGCGACCTGTTGAGCACCGCCGACGACATCGAGGTGGTGGGCGAGGCGGCATCGGTGGGTGAGGGACGCGTGGGAATCCTCGCGGCCAAACCCGATGTGGCCGTGCTCGACGTACGGTTACCCGACGGCAACGGCGTGGAGTTGTGCCGGGATGTGCGGGCCGAGGACCCGGCCATCGGATGCCTGATGCTGACCAGCTATGCCGACGACGACGCCCTGCTGGCCGCCGTGCTGGCGGGAGCCTCCGGCTTCGTGCTCAAGCAGATCCTGGGCCACAACCTGATCGCCGCCGTGCGCACCGTGGGCCGTGGCGGCTCGCTGCTCGACGACCGCAGCACCGCGGCACTGCTCGCGAGACTGCGGGACGGCAAGGATCAGACCGCCGATCCTCTCGCCGAACTCACCCATCAGGAACGTGAGGTGTTCAACCTCATCGGCGAAGGCTTGACCAATAGGCAGATCGCCGAGCGGATGTTCTTGGCGGAGAAGACCATCAAGAACTACGTCTCGCGGATTCTCGCCAAACTCGATATGCAGCGCCGCACCCAGGTGGCGGTGATGGCCACCAAGATCCGCGACGGCAAGGCCTGAGTGCGCGGCCCGCTGCTGCCCGCCGGCGCTGCGAGAGATCCCGCCCGGCCACGGTGTGTCCGGCCAGGTCAGCGGCACTGAAGTGTCAGGGTGGTCCCCGATACCGTATAAATCACAGCTCAAGCCTGGGAGCGGATTCGCTGAAGGAGCACCAAATGGGTAACGCCTCTACCGACGACACCACGTGGGATAGCGCCTATCAGGCAATGTCTCATGACTTCAAGCTTGGTTCTGACGGTCTTGGGGTGTTTGCCATCAACCTCAGATTCGGACTGGACGACATTCAGGCCATAGCCGCTGAGTCGATCACAGGTGGTGGCGACGACAAGAAGTGTGACGTCTTGTATGTGGACCGAGAGCGTCAGATAGCTGTTGTTGCACAGTGTTACGCGTCCGAAAAGAAAAAATCTTCAGCGCCAGCAAATAAGGCTTCAGACCTGAATACCGCACTTTCGTGGATTCTGGGAGCCGATATAGACACTCTGCCTCTGGGACTTCAAGGTAGAGCCGAAGAGTTACGCAGCGCGATCGATGACGGAGACATCAAACAATTTCACATCTGGTATGTGCACAACCTTCCTGAATCGTCGAATGTCGAGAAAGAACTCAAAACTGTTGAGCAAACGGCACAACGCCTCCTCGAACAGCGCGACATCAACATTTTCTCGAGCGAAATAGGAAACTCGACATTAGAAAATCTCTATCAACAAGCAGAACGCACCGTAATAGTTACCGACTCCTTGCAGACCGTGGTTCCCGATGCGGTGGAACTCGAGGGTAAAAACTGGGCATCTGTAGTCACGACAGTAAAAGGCACTTGGCTATTCGATTTGTTTGCCAAGTACGGGCGAGATCTATTCTCCGCTAATGTCCGCGGCTACCTCGGCTCCCGGGAGTCGGATTCAAACATCAACAACGGGATAAAGAAGAGCGCGGAGCTGAGTCCCGGAGACTTCTACGTTTATAACAATGGCGTTACAGCATTGGTTCTCGACTATACGCTCGGGCGGCGTCAACGCGGAAGGCGCAATCTTTCGATAACAGGGATCTCGATCGTCAATGGCGCACAAACCACAGGATCACTAGGAAGTCTACCCTCGAGACCCGACAACTCCCTTGACGTACCAATACGGTTCATTAAGTCCACTGATGAGACTCTAATGGAGAACGTCGTGCGGTTCAATAACTCGCAGAACAAGATTCAGGCCGCTGACTTTCGTAGCACAGACTCAATTCAAGAAGCCCTTCGGCGCCAGTTCCAGGCAATACCGGACGCCGAGTATGAGGGTGGACGCCGTGGAGGCGCGAGCGATGCTATTAAACGAAGCAAGAACGCACTGCCTTCGTACACTGTAGGCCAAGCGCTAGCCGCTTTCCACGGAGATCCAGTAACTGCGTACAACAAGAAGTCGGACATCTGGACGAGCGAGAAGTTATACCGCCAATTTTTCACCGAACGGACCACTGCGCGCCACATCGTATTCTGTTACTCACTTCTTGATACCATCAACCAACGTAAGATCGATCTAACCGGCAAGCAGCGAGAAGAACCCGACTCACTGACTGAGCAGGAGAAGGTGCAGCTCGAGTTTCTCAGCAAAAAGGGCGCACCTTTCTTGATAGTTTACTGCATCTCCCAGACGATTGAAACTATTCTGGGGCGAAGAATCGCAAACCGATTTGACGTCCATTTCAAGGCAAACCTGTCACCAATTGACGCTACGAAGATATGGGATCCAGTTCTTAACGTTATCCTCTCGTTGTCCAAGCAATTAGATGGAGCTTTCGTGCGCAACAGAATTTCAAACGAGGGAATCAGACAAACCGTCCCTATCTTTAGGATTGATTAACTCTCTGGCCGAAGTGCAGCGCCCAACATTCAGCCAGTTTGCGAAATCCGTCGAGGTCGCCGCAGGCTGACTTGCCGTCCGGTTGCAGTGTTCACCAGCCGGCTAGGCCAGCGGAACCGACCAGGTCAGGGTGGTCCCCGACGACTTCGCGCCGCGCACTTTCGGATTGGTCACCACGGTGAAGGTGCCGTCGCAGTCCTCGGCGCGACGGGTGAGGTTCTCCAATCCGCGGTAGGTCACGTCGGTGCCGATGCCCACCCCGTCGTCGGTGATCTCCACCGAGAGGACGTCGTCGGCGCTGACCGACACCGCAATGTGTTCGGCGTGCGCGTGGCGCAGCGCATTGGAGAGTCCCTCGCGCAGCACGGCGTCGATGTGCGGGCCCAGCGTATCGGGCACCACGGTGTCCACCGGCCCCTCGAACTGCACGCTCGGCGCGATCGGGGCATGCACCGACAGTTCGGAGACGATGTCGAGCACGCGGCGCCGAAGGGTCGAGGTGTCGTGGTGGCCCGCCACGGTCTGCAGGTCGAAGATCGATGTGCGGATCTGCGCGATGGTGCGGTCGAGGTCGGTCATCACCTGTTCGAGCCGCTCGGCGACGGCGGCATCGGCGGCTGCCGAACCGGGCCGGGCCTGCGCGGCGAGCATCGTCTGGATGGACATGCCGATCGCGAACAGCCGCTGGATGACGTGATCGTGCAGGTCCCGCGCGATGCGGTGACGGTCTTCGAGCACTTCGAGGTCGCGGGCCACCTCCTGCTGCTCCGCATACACCACCGCCAGCGACACCACCTCGGCCACACCGGCAAGCCCGGAAACCTCCTCGGGTTCCCACGCGGGGCGTCGGTGATGGGTGATGAGCACCCAGCCGAAGGCCCCGGCGGCACGGTGCAGCGGTTGCACGGTGGTCCAGGTGGATCCGCCGCGCGCGAGTTCGGCTGAGATGTCGGCGGTGGGCACGACGGTCATGTCGGTGCCCGAGGGCAGGCGCAGCGCGTTCGGGTCGATGTCGGCACCGGTGTTCCCGCGCAGTTGCCGGTCGCCGGTGACGTCGGTGACGATGAGCACGTCGGCGGGTCCGACGAGTTCGGCGACGTCGGTGCACATGCGATTGAGGGTGTCCTCCAACGCGATTCCGGCCAGCGGCTCGGAACCGCGGCGCACCAGGATCTGCATCCAGCGGTGCCGTGTGCGAGCGCGTTCGAACAGCTGCGCATTGTCGACGGCGATTCCGGCGGCCACCGCGAGGACCGCGATCAGTGTTTCATCGAGCTGGGAGAACTCGGTCGCCGACCGCTTCTCGGTGAGGTAGATCCGCCCGAAGATCGCGCCGCGGATGATCACCGGAGCGCCCAGGAAAGTGGTCATGGGCGGGTGATGTGGAGGGAAACCGACCGATGCCGGATGATCGGCGAGGTCGGGGATGCGGAGGATGTGCGGGTCGTCCATGAGGACGCCGAGCACCCCCCGGCCCACCGGGAGCTCGCCCATGCGGGCGCGTTGTTCGGCCGAGATGCCGGTGTAGACGAAGGCACTGAGCCCGCCGTGGGGGCCACGTACGCCCAGCGCCCCGTAGCGCGCGTCGACCACTCCGACGGCGACCTCCACGATGCGTTGCAGCGCCTGGTCGAGTTCGAGCCCGTGACCCACCACGAGGACGGCCTCGAGTAGTTCGCGCAGAATCTCGGGGTCGTCGACCCCGTACTCCTGGAGGGCGTCGAGCGCCTCGCCGAGTCCTTGCGACGGCATCATGGAGTTCCTCTCCCGGCGCCGGCTGCGGCGACGAATCGCTCGACGGCGCCCGGAACCGCGGCGGGGTGCACGTGCAGGTACGACGCGTGGATCGCGCCGTGAGCCACGCCGTGCACTCCGGCACGCCCCCGATGATCCTGCCACGCCCACGCCGGCGGGGTGGCGCATCCGTATTCGACGTCGCTGCGGTGGAATTCATGACCGGTGACCCGTTCGCCGGACCGGTAGAGCACCGAGTCCGATGCGGCCACGGCATCCCGGTAACCCAGGGTGAGGGTGGGACCGAACCGGCCGACCGCATCGAGTACGCCGGCCATCGGGTGACCGTCGAGTTCTGTTGCCAGATAGAGCAATCCGGCACACTCCGCGTGAATGGGCCGTCCGGCACGGGCATGGTCGGCGATATCGGACCGTAGTGCCACGTTGGCGGCCAGGCGTTCGGCGTGTTCCTCGGGAAAGCCCCCGCCGACGACGAGCGCGGCGGTGCCGTCGGGCAAGCGGTCGACAAGGGGGTCGAAGCCGACGACGTCGGCGCCCGCGGCGCGGAGCAGTTCGGTGTGTTCGGCGTAGCCGAAGGTGAAGGCGGCGCCGCCCGCGACGGCAACCACCGGGCGAGCAGCAGTCGCAGCGCGGCTACCCGGCGCGGCATCGGTGCGCATCGCGGCGATCGCGTCGGCCGCCGACCACGGTGCCACCGGGAGGCCCGTGCGTCGCCGGGCGATGTCGACGATCGCCGGCAGATCGAGTGCCGCACCGACGATGTCGGCCATCGCCTCCACCGCCGCGATCGCATCGGCAGAGCGTTCGGCGGCCGGGATCAGACCCAGATGACGCGACGGCACCTGCAGACGCGCATCACGACGCAGCACACCGAGCACGGGCAGACCGGCACGGGCGCACGCCTGCCGCAGGACCGCCTCGTGACGCGCCGAACCGACCCTGTTGAGGATCACCCCCGCGATCGGCACCGACGGCTCGTAGGCCGCGAATCCGTGCAGCAGCGCCGCCAGCGACTGGCTGTGTCCGGCGGTGTCGACGATCAGCACGATCGGCGCACCGAGGATCGTCGCGACGTGCGCGGTGGACCCGATCCCCACGGGGTCGGTGTCGGCGAGATCGGATAGCGCGCTGTCGGGGCCGTCCCCGGCCGGCGGTGTGATGCCGGTGATCCTGCCGTCGAAGAGCCCCATCACGCCCTCCACCACGGCGATGTCGGCGCCTGCGCACCCGGCGTCGAAGAGCGGTGCGATCAGGCCGGCGCCGGTCAGATTGGGATCGAGATTGCGTCCCAGACGGCCCGCGGCAAGCCCGTGATAGCCGGGGTCGATGTAGTCGGGCCCCACCTTGAACGGCGCCACCCGGTGCCCGGCCCGGCGCAGCGCACCCATCAAACCGGTGCTCACGGTGGTCTTGCCGCTTCCGGAGGCCGGTGCGGCGAGAACCACGGTGGGAACGCGATTCACGGCCACCGGGTCACCATTCGATACCCTGCTGGCCCTTGCGTCCGACGTCCATCGGATGAGCGACCTTGCGCATCTCGGTGACCAGGTCGGCGGCGTCGACCAGACGATCGGGCGCGCGGCGTCCGGTGATCACCACGTGCTGGCGTCCGGGTCGCGAGTTCAGCACATCCACCACCTCGGCGGTGTCCACCCACCCCCAGTCGAGCGGGTAGGTGAACTCGTCGAGCACATAGAAGTCGTGCTGCTCGGACGAAAGGCGTCGGGTGATCTCCGCCCATCCGGCGCGGGCGGCTGCGGCGTGGTCGTCGCCGGCTTCGGCGTTGGATCGCAGCCACGACCAGCCCTGCCCCATCTTGTGCCATTCGACGGGGCCGCCGACTCCGCTGCGTTCGTGCTCCGCGCCGAGCGCCAGCATCGCCGACTCCTCCCCGACCCGCCATTTGGCGCTCTTGACGAACTGGAAGACCACCACACTGAGGCCGGCGTTCCACGCGCGCATCGCCATCCCGAAGGCTGCGGTGGATTTGCCTTTTCCGTCGCCGGTGTACACAGCGAGCACCGGCTGTCGGCGACGCTGCCGGGTGGTCAGCCCGTCGTCCGGCACCGTCGTCGGAACTCCTTGCGGCACAGTACTTCTCCTGATCGACCTCAGGCCGCCGGGTGGCGGTGGCCGGGCCGTGAGGGGGTTGGCGCATCGCCGGTCAGGACTGCGGCCGACAGCTGCGACATGGGCAGGTAGGAGGCGCCGAGCCGAGCGGCGAGACGCGCGGCGAGACCCAGCCGGATCATCCCCTGTTCGCAATCGACCACCACGGCGTCGATGCCACGCTCGCGCACGGCGCTCGCGGCGGCGTCGGCCCGTGCGGCGGCATCCGGTCCCGACGTGGCGCGACCGTCGGTGAGCACGACGAGCAGCGGCCTGCGATGCGGGTCGGCGCGACGCGCACGTTCGATCAGCTCCGTCGCCGCGATCAGGCCTTCCGCGAGCGGCGTCCGACCGCCGGTGCGTTGCGCGGCCAGGCGGCGCACGGCGATGTCCACCGACCGGGTGGGCGGCACGGCGACCTCGGCGCGTGACCCGCGGGCCACCACGACGGCAACCCGGTCACGACGGGTGTAGGAGTCACGCAGCAGGTCCACGCAGACGGCGCTGACGACGCCCAGCCGTCGCCGTGCGGTCATCGACCCGCTCAGGTCGACGAGGAACACCACCAGATTGCTCTCCTGCCCGATGCGTTGGGCACCACGCAGATCGGCGGAGCCGACGCGCACGGGCACGGCCGGTGCGGTGGACCGTCCGGCGGCCTGCAGAACGGTGCCGAACAGGTGCAGCGGCGCCCCGGGAGTGAAGTCGACCGCCGCCACCGTGTGTCCACGACGACTACGCGCCCGCGACCGGCGACCGGGGTCGCCGTCGCCGATGCCCTCGACACGCAGCGGCCGCAGTCGGGTACCGGTTGCCGCCGCGGACGCCCCGAGCATCGGGCCCGACGTGCCCGCCGACCGTTCTCGCGTGTCACCGTCGGCGTCGTCGGGCGCCGGGGCCGTGTCCGCGGATTCATTCGACGCGGCATCGCGCGCGGAGGTACCGGGCGCATCAGGTCCCGGGGTACCGCCGCCCTCCGTTGCGTTTCTCGGGGTTTCTTGTTCCGGCGTCGTCCCACGGCCGGGTCCGCCGTCCGGATCCGGTTGCGGCGGTGTGTGTTCGGCAGCTTGGTCGCCTGCGGCGAGAGCGTCGTCGAGTTCGTCGTCGGTGAGGCCCGACTCGTCGAAGGGGTTGCGGCGGCGGCGATGCGGCAGCGCCAGTTCCACGCCCACCCGCACGTCGTCGGCGCACACCGCGTCACGCCCGCACAGCGCGGCGTGCGCCGCCGCGGCGCGGGCAACCACGATGTCGCCGCGGAGCCCGTCGACTTCCAGATGCGCGCAGATGGCTGCGATTCGGCGCAGCTCGGGTACCGGCAGATCCACCGACGTCACCCGCAGGCGCGCCCGCGCGATGCGTTCGGCCAGCTCCGCCTCGGCCGTGGCGTGACGGGCGGCGAAACCCGCCGGGTCCGCGTCGAAATCCATACGGCGACGGATGATCTCGACTCGCTCGTCCACATCGTGGCCGGCCGTGACATCGACGGCGAGGCCGAACCGGTCGAGCAACTGGGGACGCAGTTCACCCTCCTCGGGATTCATCGTCCCCACCAGCACGAAATCGGCGGACTGAGTGTGCGAGATGCCGTCGCGTTCGATCGTGACGCGTCCGCTGGCAGCGGCGTCGAGCAGCACGTCGACGAGATGATCGGCGAGCAGATTGACCTCGTCGATGTAGAGCACCCCGCCGTCGGCCCGCGCGAGCAGGCCGGGCGTGAACTCGGCGCGGCCGTCCCGCAGCACCGCGGTGAGGTCGAGCGAACCCACCACACGGTCCTCGGTGGCCCCGATCGGTAGCTCGACGACGCGACCGGTGTGCGCATCGTCGTCGCCGACCGCGAGCAGCGGCCCCAGGGCACGCACGATCGTCGATTTCGCGGTGCCCTTCTCCCCGCGGATGAGCACTCCGCCGATCCCGGGCGACACCGCGCACAGGATGAGTGCCAGTTTCAGCTGCTCCTGGCCGACGACGGCGGTGAACGGGAACCGGACGGGGGCGGCGGTCTCGCCGGTGACCTCGACGGTGGTCATGGCAGCTCCGGATGCGCGCGCGGCCCCACACGCAGCATCGAGACGTGCGGGATTCCGTCTTCGAGGTACTCGTCGCTGTCGACGACGAACCCGAACTGTGCGTACATCTCGGTGAGATAGCTCTGCGCCTCGATCCGGCAGGGATGCTCCCCGACCTCGGCCAGCGCGGTCTCGAGCAGTCGTGCGGCCAGTCCCTCGCCCCGGTGGCCGCGCGCGGTGCACACACGCCCGATGCGGAACAGCGGCGTGTCGTCGGCGGAGGGCTCGTCCTCGAGCAGCCGCAGCGTGGCGACGACGGTTCCGTCCTCGTCGCTCACCCACAGATGCCTGGTGGTGAGCTCCAGGTCGCGCCCGTCGAGTTCGGGATACGGGCACGACTGTTCGACCACGAAGACGTCGACGCGCAGCCGCAGAATGCCGTAGAGCGTGGTCGGATCGACGTCGGTGGACCAACGCCGGTGAAGCTGCACACCACCCATCATGATGTCGTCACTATCACACCGAACACGAGTTTTCACGCCCCGGCATCCGGCGACAGCTCGAGATCAACCCGCAGACACCGGCTCGAGGTCGGGCGTCGCGCTCTCGGTCACGTCGCGGCGCAGATTCAGGCTGTTACTCGTCCAGTCCCACACCTGTCGGAACAGGTCACGATCGTCGGACAGCTTCTTGCCGAACGACGGGATCATCTCGACGAGTTTGGGCGTCCACCGCTCGTAATCGCGGGGGAAGCACTGTTCGAGCACCGACAACATCGCGGGCACCGCGGTCGACGCACCCGGCGAGGCGCCGAGCAGACCGGCCATCGTGCCGTCGCCCGCTGCCACCACCGCGGTGCCGAACTCGAGCTTGCCGCCGACACCGGTCTTGCGGATCACCTGGACTCGCTGGCCGGCGGTGATGAGCTCCCAATCGTCGCCGACGGCCCGCGGCACGAACTCCCGCAACGTGTCGACGCGGTCGTCGCGGCTCGCGGCGAGCTCGCTGATCAGGTACTTGAGCAGACCGAACTCCTGCGGCGCCACCGACAGCATCGGCAACATGTTGCTGGGCGTGACCGACTCGATCAGGTCGGTCATCCTGCCGCTCTTGAGGAACTTCGGCGACCATCCCGCGTACGGGCCGAAGAGCAGTCCGGGCTTGTGGTTGATCACCCGGGTGTCGAGGTGGGGCACCGACATCGGCGGCGCACCCACCGCGGCCTGCCCGTAGACCTTGGCCTGATGCTCGGCGATGAGTTCGGGGTTGGTGCAGCGGAAGAACTCTCCCGACACCGGGAACCCGCCGAAGCCCTTCGCCTCGGCGATACCGGACTTCTGCAGCAGATGCAGCGCGCCGCCGCCTGCACCGACGAAGACGAATTTGGCGTGCACCGAGCGCTTCTCGCCGGTGCGCAGGTTGCGGACCTTCACGATCCAGCTGCCGTCGGACTGCTTGGACAGGTTGGTCACGGCGTGACCGAAGTAGATGTCGCCGCCGGTGGACCCCACGTAGTTGAGCAGTTTCTGGGTGAGCGCCCCGAAGTCGACGTCGGTGCCCTCGGTGAACCAGTTGAGGGCGACGGGGTCATCGAAGTCACGCCCGGCCGACATCAGCGGCAGCCGCGCACTGAACTCGGCCGGATCGCTGATGAACTCCATCCCCTCGAACAGGGTCTGCGACGAGAGCGCCTCGTGACGCTTGCGCAGGTAGTCGACGCCCGCCTCACCGTGGGTGAAGCTCACGTGCGGGATCGGGTTGATGAACTCGTCGGGCGAGGAGATGACACCGTTGTCCACCGCGTGGGCCCAGAACTGCCGGGACACCTGGAACTGCTCGTTGATCGCGAGCGCCTTGGTGATGTCGACGCCGCCGTCGGCGGTTTTGGGCGTGTAGTTCAGTTCACACAGCGCCGAGTGCCCCGTGCCGGCGTTGTTCCACGGATCGCTGCTCTCCGAGGCGGCCGCGTCGAGCCGTTCGAACAGGCTGATGGACCAGTCCGGCTGCAACTGCCGCAGCAACGTCCCGAGCGTGGCACTCATGATGCCCGCGCCGACTAACGCCACATCCGTCTCGATCACCGATTCAGACACCTGGTCCCCACTTCAAGACTCCGTTGACAACAGCACCGTTGTGGCTGCCCGGGCGCTCGTCACCCGTTGTTCTTCCATTGTTGCCCATCCTGGCCGGTGGACCGGAATCGCCTCCGTCAACTGTGGTCCGGATGACACTTGACGAGGTCCGCAGTGGTGCTGAGCGTGCTCCGCCGACACCCTCCCCGCATCACCGGGCAGCACGGCGATCACGCGGCACGGTCACTAGACTCGGTGCCGTGACTGTGTCCCGCTCGCCGGATGCCGACGGCTCTTCTCCTGATGCCGACGACTCTCCTGATGCCGACGACTCAAGGGTTTCCCGAACCGGATGGCAACCCGACCATTTCCTCGACCACTACGAACTGCGCACCTTCGACCTTGGCGTCGACCCGGACGGTGAAGGAGAGATCACCTCCACCCTCATCCGCAAGCCGAACGCCACCCGCGGCGTGATCCGGGGCGCGGTGCTCTACGTACACGGGTTCACCGACTACTTCTTCCACGAGCCGCTCGCCGATCATTTCCACCACCGCGGCTACGCGTTCTATGCCATCGACCTGCGCAAATGTGGCCGGTCGCGGCAGCCGCAGCACACCCCGCACTTCACCACCGACCTGGCCCGCTACGACACGGAACTGCGGCTGGCCCTCGACGCGATCGGCGCCGAACTGGGTACCGAAACCCCGGTGCTGGCGGCCGCGCACTCCACCGGCGGGCTCGTCACGGCGCTGTGGCTCGACCGGCTGCGACGCACCGACCCCGACCGTCACGCCCGCATCGACGGACTGATCCTCAACAGTCCGTGGCTGGATCTGCAGGGCTCGCCGTCGCTGCGCACCTATCCGGTGAGCATGTTCATCAAGTCGGTCGCAACCGTGGCGCCCAAGCGGGTGATTCCCCGTGAGTTGTCGGCGGCCTACGGCGAGAGCCTGCATGCCGAGTCGTACGGCGAGTGGAGCTACGACCTCACGGCCAAGCCGCTCGGCGGGTTCCCGGTGACCTTCGGATTCCTCGACGCCGTGCGCAGCGGGCAACGTCGTCTGCACCGCGGCATCGACACCGGTGTGCCGTCGTTGGTGCTGCGCTCGGACAAGACCACATTCGCCCGCACCTACTCGCCGGCGATCGATGTCGCCGATGCCGTCCTCGACGTCACGCAGGTCGCCCGTTGGAGCGGGTGTCTGGGCAACCATGTGACCGTCACGCCGATCCCCGATGCCCGCCACGACGTGTTCCTCTCGGTTCCGGCGGCCCGCGACGCCGCCTACCGCGCGCTCGACACCTGGCTGGACACCGTCATCGACGGCGGCGCGCCCGCGACGACCGTTTCCGCCGCGGCACCGGCGGGCACCGCCCGGTGAGCCCCGCACAGACCGTCGATCTGGCGATCATCGGATCCGGCAGCGGTAACTCCATTCCCGACCACCGCTTCTCCACCAGGTCCATCGCGATCTTCGAGGAGGGCACCTACGGCGGAACCTGCCTCAACGTGGGCTGCATCCCGACAAAGATGTTCGTGTACGCCGCCGATGTCGCCGCAATCGCCTCCGACAGTGACCGATTCGGCGTGCACGCCCACGTCGACAAGGTGGATTGGCCGGCCATTCGCGACCGCGTGTTCCGCCGCATCGACCCGATATCGGCCGGTGGCCTCGCCTATCGCACCGCCAGCGAGCACATCACCGTCTACCCACAGCACGTCGAGTTCGACGGCCGTGATCCCGACGGTTTCTACCGGCTCGTCACCGCGAGCACGGTGGTACGTGCTCGTGAGGTGGTCCTCGCGGCCGGATCCCGACCGATCATCCCGGCATCGATCCGCACCGCCGGGGTGACCTACCACACCAACAACGACGTGATGCGCCTGGACACACTGCCACGCAGCATGGTGATCGTCGGAAGTGGTTACATCGCAGCCGAATTCGCGCATGTGTTCGCGGCCCTGGGAACCCGGGTGACCGTGCTCGCCCGCGGCGACACGTTGCTGCGCAAGCTCGACCGCGACATCTCGGCACGCTTCACCGACGCGGCGCGGGCCCAGTGGGACGTGCGCTTGTGCGCCCACATCGCCGAGGCCACGGATCTGCCGGACGGGGGTGTACGGGTCACCCTCGCCGACGGCACGCACGTCGATGCCGAGGTGCTGCTGGTGGCGGTGGGACGCCAACCCAACGGCGATCGGCTCAACCTCGGATCGGTGGGCATCGATCTCGACGACATGGGACGGGTGATCTGCGACCGCCACGGCCGCACCGCGGCACCCGGCGTGTGGACGTTGGGCGACGTCAGTTCGCCCTACCAGCTCAAACATGTCGCCAACCACGAGGAACGTGTGGTCCAGGCCAACCTGCTCAAGGGTTGGGACGCAACCGATCTGGACTCCTTCGACCATCGCTTCGTGCCGGCCGCGGTGTTCACCCACCCGCAGATCGCCGCCGTGGGACTGACCGAGGCACAGGCCGTCGACGCCGGTCTCGATGTCGCGGTGAAGATCCAGGCCTACGGCGACGTGGCCTACGGGTGGGCGATGGAGGACAGCACCGGGTTGTGCAAGGTGATCGCCGATCGCGCGACCGGACAGCTGGTGGGCGTGCATATCGTGGGGCCGCAGGCACCCACGGTGATCCAGCCCGCGATTCAGGCGATGTCCTTCGGGCTCGGGGTCTCGGAGATGGCACGCGGCCAGTACTGGATTCACCCGGCAATGCCCGAGGTGCTGGAGAACGCGCTGCTCGGGCTCGACCTCTGACCCTCAGAACACCGCCGAACGCAGCGCGATCTCGCTCGCGAGTTCTTTGGGGGCGTGCTGCGGTATCCAGTGGTCGATGTCGGCGAGTTCGCACAGGCGGTACTCGCCGTACACGTAGCGGCCGGTCCCCTCGGCCTGGTCGCGTCCCAACGCGGTGTCGGCGGCGCTCCACAGCAGCGTGGTGGGGATCTCCACGGGCGGGCACGCCAGGGTGGCCGCGATGTCGCCGGTGAAGTTGGCGCGATACCAGTTCAGGGCGGCGGTCATCGCGCCGGGCGATGTGAGCGGCGCGAACTCCTCGGCGGTCACCCCGGCCCGGCGGAGCAGCACACCGTTGCGCGCCAACAGGTTCTTCTCCGCGCCGTCGGCGATGAAGTCCTTGATGTAGGCCGATTTCTCCCGCTGGTCGCCATTCTGCAGTGCGTCGCGCATGGCCGAGGGGTGACCTGTGCTCGCCGCGATCAGCGCGGTGAACCGATCGGGGTGCTTTCCCGCGAGATGCCACGCGACGATGCCTCCCCAGTCGTGGCCCACCAGGATCGCGTACGGGATCTCGAGTGCATCGAGAATTCCGAGGGCGTCGTCGACGAGGGCGGACAACCGATAGGGCTCGACGCCGTCCGGTCGAGCGCCGGCACTGTAGCCGCGCTGATCGAACACGACGGTGCGCAGCCCCGACTCGTGCAGCCGCGGAACCACGTCGCGATAACACATGCTGTTGACCGGGAATCCGTGCAACAACAACACCCACGGTCCCCGGTCCGGTCCCCCGACGTGCACCGTGAAGGTGAGGTCGCCGACGGTGATCTCACGCCGCTCCATGTCCACGCCTGCAAGCGTAGCCGGGCCCGAACGGATCGAGTACGTGAAAGTCTCGCGAAGAGACCACCCCGACATCGGTGAGATCAGTGACCGTCGACCAATCCGTGCGTGATCGTGGGGAGGCACCGATCGGCGCCCGCGGCCAGGATGTCGAGGACGGCGTCCATATCCAGATGGGTGCTGATCAGATCGGCGATCAGATCGAGTTGCGATTCCCGGATCGCGGACACATCGGTGTCGGGGGCCACCCGGAATGCGGCCTTGCCCGCCTCGACGGCCACGTCGCGCAGAAACTCCCGACGGAATCCGTCGTTGGCCAGAAGTCCGTGCCAGTGGGTTCCCCACACGCTCCCCGAGACCGCGCCCTCCGGTCCGTGCTCGTCGTCGACGAGCCACGTGTGTCGGGCCGGTGCCACCACTCGTCCGTGATGGATCTCATACCCGGTGACCGGTTGTGCGGCAACGACTCCCCGTGTCCTGCGCAGGATCTTGCGTTTGTCGAACCGGATGTCGACGTCGAGCAGTCCCAGCCCCGTCGCGCCACCGTGAGGTGACTCCACCGCATCCTCGATATGCCGTGCGAGCATCTGAAACCCGCCGCACACACCGAGGACCGGGGCACCCCGGGCGGCACGATCGGCCAGTGCGACGTCGAGCCCGCGCCGCCGCAACCACGCCAGGTCGGAGACGGTGGCCCGGGTACCGGGCAGCACGACGAGGTCGGCCGCATACACCGACCCGGGGTCGTCGACCCAGGTGACGTCGACACCGGGTTCGCACGCCAGCGCCTCGACATCGGTGGAATTGGAGATGCGGGGCAGTCGGATCGCGGCGACGTCGAGACGCAGACCCGACGGGTCGGTGTGCGGCCGTGACGTCGGCCCCACACGCCGCCCCACCGGGACCGCCAGCGAATCCTCCGCGTCGATCCACAGGTCGTCGGCGTAGGGCAGCACGCCCAGGGTCGGGCGCCCGGTGAGGCTACGCAACGCGTCGAGGCCGGGGTCGAGAATGGCGCGGGCACCGCGGAACTTGTTGATCACGTACCCGGCGACGAGAGCCTGATCGGCCGGGTCGAGGATCGCGGTGGTACCGAAGAGATGCGCCAGCGAGCCTCCGCGGTCGATGTCGGACACCAGCAGCACCGGGATACCCGCCGTCCGGGCGAACCCCATGTTGGCGATGTCGGAATCGCGTAGGTTGATCTCGGCCACCGACCCGGCACCCTCGGCGACGACGACATCGAAATCGGCACGTAGCGACTTGAATTCGGCGATCACCACGTCGCGCAACTCGCGTCGCCGCGAGGCGTAGTCGATGGCACCGACATCGCCGGCGGGAGCACCCCGCACCACCACATGCGAGCGCGAATCGGCACCGGGCTTGAGCAGCACCGGATTGAACCTCGTCGACGGCTCGAGTCCACATGCGGCCGCTTGCAACGCCTGCGCACGGCCGATCTCACCGCCGTCGAGGGTGACCACCGAGTTGTTCGACATGTTCTGCGCCTTGAACGGTGCCACCCGCACACCGCGGCGGGCCAGCACCCGGCACAGACCGGCCACCACCAGACTCTTACCCGCGTCGGAACTGGTACCGCCGATCAGCAGCGCACCGCGTAAGTCGGCCACCCCGCGACCCTACCGGTCGCGATGGCGACGATTGGCGGCCTCGACTTCGGGTACGTGATCCTCGGCCCACGCACGTACCGCCGCGAGCGGTTCCAGCAGCGAGAGTCCCAGCGACGTCAGCGCGTAGTCCACGTGCGGTGGCGACCCGCCGTGATCGATGCGGTCGACGAGACCGTCGTATTCGAGCGCGCGCAACGTCTCGGTGAGCACCTTCGGGGTGATGCCGTCGATATGTGTCTTGAGCGCGGTGAACCTCATCGGCCCGCCGGACAGCGCAGTGACCACGAACACCGTCCAGCGCGCTCCGATGCGGTGCAGCACCATCCGGCTCGGACACGTCGGCGCCATCACGTCGTACGCCTTGGACATCGTGGTTCCTCCGGTTCGGTCATTCCTTCAGGTGGGAGACGGTTTCGTTGAAGATACCGGTATCAAATCCATACCGTTGCCGGTGTTCATCGTACGCATCGTGAAGGGAGCAAGGTCATGAGTGGATCCAAGGTCATGAGTGGATCGCTGTCGGGAAGCACGGTCCTCGTCGTGGGCGGGGCACGCACGCTCGGTCTTGCCATCGCGCACCGCGCCGACGAGGCGGGCGCCTCGGTCATCGTCGCCGCCCGGGAGCTGCCGGCGGCGGAGAAGGCGGCCGCGGAACTGTCGCGTGGGCGCGCCATCGCGCTCGACGTGACCGACGAGGAGTCGATCCGCGTCGCCGCCGCCGAGGTGGGGCCGATCGATCATCTGGTGTCCACCGCCGCCGCGCACCACAATGTGCCGGTCACCGATCTCGAGCACCGCAAGGTGGTGACCGCCTTCGAGGCCAAGGTGATCGGTCCGATGCTGCTGGCCAAGCACTTCGCGCCGCAGCTGTCACCGACCGGATCGATCGTCCTGTTCTCCGGCGTCGCGGCGTGGAAGCCCGAACCCGGCTACGCGGTCATGGGGATCACCAACGGGGCCGTGTCGTTCGCGGCCAGTCATCTCGCGCGTGAACTCGCACCCATCCGGGTGAATGCGATCTCGCCGGGCATCGTCGACTCCGGTCCATGGGACGCCATGCCCCAAGCCGATCGGCAGGCGTTCTTCGACGGCGTCGCCGAAGGTAATCTGGCCGGTCGCGTCGGCTCGGTCCACGACATCGTCGACGCCGCCGAATGGCTGCTCACCGCCGGGTTCGTCTCGGGCGAGACGATCCACGTCGAAGGCGGTGCGCGCAGCGCATAGCCGCGTCCGTCGAGCGTGCCCAAAGATCGGTCGAGCGTGCCCAAACCGAGGTCGAGAGGGCCCAGGTGGGCACGCTCGACGGGAATCTGGGCACGCTCGACGGGAATCTGGGCACGCTCGACGGGAATCTGGGCACGCTCGACGGGGATCCGGGCACGCTCGACGGGTCAGTTGTCGGGGACGGTGAGAATCTCCGCGCCACTGTCGGTCACCAGGATGGTGTGCTCGAACTGGGCGGTCCACTTCTTGTCGGCGGTGACCACCGTCCAGCCGTCGTCCCACATCTCCCAGGGGAGATCACCGAGATTGATCATCGGTTCGATGGTGAACACCATGCCGGGTTCGATCACGGTGTCCACGTTGGGCTGGTCGTAGTGGAGCACCACCAGGCCGTTGTGGAAGGTCTCCCCGATCCCGTGACCGGTGAAATCGCGAACGACGCTGTACCCGAAGCGGTTCGCGTACGCCTCGATGACCCGTCCGATCACATTGAGTTCGCGCCCCGGCTTGACCGCCTTGATCGCGCGTTCGGTGGCGATCCGGGTGCGCTCCACCAGATCCCGCGCCTCCTGCGACACGTCACCGGCGAGGAAGGTGGCGTTGGTGTCACCGTGGGCCCCGTCGATGTAGGCCGTGACGTCGATGTTGACGATGTCACCGTCGGCGATCACGGTGGAGTCGGGGATGCCGTGGCAGATCACCTCGTTCAGCGACGTGCAGCACGACTTCGGGAAGTCCTTGTAACCCAGCGTCGACGGATAGGCACCGTGGTCGATCATGTAGTCGTGCGCGATGCGGTCGAGTTCGTCGGTGGTCACGCCGGGCGCGACGGCCTTACCGGCCTCGGCGAGTGCGTTGGCCGCGATCTTGCTCGCCACCCGCACCTTCTCGATGACCTCGGGCGTCTGCACCCAGGGTTCGTGTCCCTCGTTGACCTTCGGTTTCCACACGTATTCCGGCCGCTCGATCGAGTCGGGCACGTGACGAATCGGGGACATCGTCCCGGGTCGCAGGGCTTCGCGCACACTCATGCCATCCAGCTTAGGGCGCCACGCCACCCGTCTGCGATCCCCGCTCCCCCGGCACCCCGGGGCGATCGGCCCCTGAGTAAGGTGACACTAAGGCACTTCGTGCCGGGTATCCGGTCGCCGTGCTCACGGATGCGGAGGGATACAGGCGGTGACACGGATGCGGGGGATGACAATCTCCGCGACGATCGCGGTACTGGTCGTGGCACTCGGCCTCGCCGGATGCACCACGGCGCCGATCGACCAATCCGGCGGTTCCGTGGCCGCCACCGCCCATCTGCGCAACGGGCCGTCGACGGCCACCCTGCCGACCGCCGACGTCGTGCCGGTGACCACCGACCCCGCGATCACCCTTCCTGCGACCGTCGACTCGGTGGGCCACGGCACGGTCACCGTCACCGACACCAGCCGCATCATCGCGGTCGACCGCAACGGCACCCTCGGCAACATCGTGTTCTCGCTGGGATTGGGACCGAAAGTGGTGGGCCGCGACACCTCCACCGCCTTCCCGGCCGCCGCGAAACTCCCGCTGGTCACCACGAACGGGCACACGCTGAGCGCCGAGGCGGTCCTCGCGCTGAACCCGACGGTGGTGCTCGTCGACGAATCGACCACGCCGCCGGGTGCCGTCGATCAGATCCGCGCCGCGGGCATCCCCGTCGTCGCATTCACCTCGCAGCGGACCATCGCGAACACCCCAACGCTGATCCGCGCGGTGGCGGCGAGCCTGGGAGTGGTACCCGCCGGCGCACAGCTCGTCACCCGCACCGAGCGTGAGATCGCCGCGGCCGAGGCCACCGTGCCCCGTCCGTCGGGTGATCCCCGCATGGCGTTCCTCTACATTCGCGGGCCGCGCCTGGTGCTGTTGTCGGGGCCGGATTCGGGTGCCGACGATCTCATCGCCGCACTCGGCGGACGGGACGCCGGAACGGCCGCCGGGCTGACCGCTGCGTTCACCCAGATCACCACCGAGGCGCTGCTCGCCGCGAATCCCGACGTGATCCTGGTGATGACGCAGGGCGCCGATTCGGTCGGCGGCATCGACGGCGTGCTGTCACTGCCGGGTGTGTCGCAGACCAACGCGGGTAAGGCCCGCCGCGTGGTCGAGATGGACGAGACCGAGATACTCGCCTTCGGCCCGGACACCGGCAACGTGATCGCCGCCCTGAGCCAGGCCATCTACCGGTGATGGGACACGTGTGACCGGGCAGCCACCGGCGACACCACCGCGAACCGAACGGCCCCGGCGTGCGGGACGGGTCCGTGGCGCTCGGGTGTCCGGTCCCGTCGTCATGGCTGTGCTGGTGGTGTCGACGCTGCTGGTGGTGGTCATCTCGGCCGCCGTCGGTCAGGTCCACATATCGCCCGCGGAGGTCCTGGGCAGCCTTGCCCACCACTTCCATCTGCCGTGGGGGCCGCTGCCCTCGAACCCGCTCGGTGAGTACACGCTGTGGAATGTGCGATTCCCGCGCATCGTGATGGGCCTGGTCGTGGGGGCCGCGCTCGGCGCCGGCGGCTGCCTCATGCAGGGCGTGCTGGGCAATCCGCTCGCCGAACCCGGCGTGGTCGGCGTGTCCGCGGGCGCCGCCGTGGGTGCGGCACTGATGATCGTGATCGGCGGTGTGGGCGTCAACGGCTGGGCACTGGCGGGGGCGGCCTTCGTGTTCGCGCTCGGCACGGCCGCCGCGGTGTACGTGCTCTCGCTGCGGGATGGATCGTCCTCGGCGATCATGCTGGTCCTCACCGGGATCGCGGTGAATGCGTTTGCCCTCGGGATCATCGCCTATCTCACGTTCATCGCGTCCACCACCGCCCGCGAACAGATCGTGTTCTGGCAGCTGGGATCGCTCGAAGGCGTCGGGTGGGCGCAGGTGTGGGTGGCGTTGCCTCTCGTGGTGGCGGCGGTCGCGGCATCGTTTCTGCTCGTGCACAAACTGGATCTACTGGGACTCGGCGAGATCTCGGCCGCCTCACTGGGCGTCAACGTCGAGGTGGTGCGACGCCAGGTGATCGTACTGGTGGCCATCCTCACCGCCGCGGCGGTCGCGTTCACCGGGATCGTCATGTTCGTCGGGCTGATCGTGCCGCACCTGATGCGCCTTGTCGTGGGACCGCGTCACGCGGTCCTGTTGCCGGCCAGCGTGATCGGCGGCGCTCTCGTCCTGGCGGCGGCCGACCTCGCCGCCCGTACCGTGATGCCGCCCGCGAGCCTGCCGCTCGGCGTGTTCACCTCGCTGGTCGGCGGACCCGTGTTCTTCGTCCTGCTGCGCCGCGCCCGCAACGCGGGAGCCGGCTGGTGACGGCACACGCGGGCCTGTCCGCTGACGGTGTGTCGGTGACCCTGGACGGTCGCCCGGTGGTGCACGACGTGTCGTTGCACGTCGCCCCCGGCGAACTCGTGGTGCTCGTCGGGCCCAACGGATGCGGCAAGTCCACTCTGCTGACGACGCTGGCGGGGTTGCGGCGGCCCACCGCGGGCCGCATCGTCATCGCCGGGCACGACGTGGGCGCCACCGCGCCTCGGGAGCTGGCCCGGCTGCGGTCGATGGTCACCCAGCAGAACCGGACCGACACCCCGTTCACCGTTGCCGAGGTGGTGCAGATGGGCCGCTACCCGTGGCTGCGCACTCCGCAGGCCGCCGATTCGCCGACGGTGATCGCCGAATCGATGCGGCTGTGCGAGCTCGACGAGATCGCCGATCGGCCCTTCGGACAACTCTCCGGCGGACAGCAGGCGCGCGTCTCACTGGGTCGCGCGCTGGCCCAGAACACCCCGGTGATGCTGCTCGACGAACCGACCGCGGCCCTCGACATTCACCATCAGGAGACGGTGCTCGACATTCTGCGCGGCCACCGGGATCGTGGCGCCGCCATCCTGCTCGTCGTGCACGACCTCTCCCTGGCGGCCGCATATGCCGACCGGGTGGCGCTGATGAAGGACGGCACGCTGCTCGGGGTGGGAACCGTCCGGGAGGTGATGACCGCGGAACGTCTCTCGGCGACGTACGGCCATCCCGTGGAGGTCCTCGACCACCCGCTCACCGGAGCACCGATCATCATCCCGCGCCGAAGCTGATCGGTGGTGCCGATCGCGCGCACCGGCCGCTCAGGGACGCGGCGACGCCGCGTATCCGGGCGGCAGGAAGTTGAAGAAGTCCCGGGTGACGCCGACCGCGTTGTTCGAATCCCCGCCGCGCACGACGAGGGTGGCGAAGGCGAGATCACCGCGGTAGCCGGCGAACCAGGCGTGTGATCCGCCATTGAACTCGGCCTCACCGGTCTTGCCGTAGATCTCGCCCTCGTCGGCGATGGTGGTTCCGGTACCGCTGGTCACCACGGCACGCATCATCGGCCGTAGCTGTGCGATCACACCCGGTTCGAGCGTGGGCGTGGGACCGGTGACCTGTGTCTTCTTACCCAGAATGAGTTGCGGCACAGGAGCTTTGCCATTGTTGGCGACGGTGGCGGCAACCAGCGACAGGCCGAGTGGACTCACCAGCACCTTGCCCTGCCCGAACCCGTCCTCACTGCGGGCCACCAGATCGTTCGCGATGGGCACCGACCCGGACACCGCGTCGAGTCCGGCGATCGCGTACTGCTGGCCCACGCCCATGGCGGCGGCGGTGTTCGCCAGGTCCGACGGACCCATCTGGCTGGCGAGATGGGCGAACGTGGTGTTGCACGAGTCGGCGAAGGCGGTCAGCATCGGCACGGTGCCCAGCGAGAACGAATCGTAGTTGGGGATCAGGCGCGGACCGATCTGGATCTCGCCGGGACACGGCACCATGCTGTCGGGGTGCGCGAGGTCGCGGCGAATCGCGGTGGCCGCGGTGACCATCTTGAAGGTCGAGCCCGGCGGGTAGAGGCCGGTGGTCGCGATCGGTCCCTGGCTGTCGGCGGCGGAATTCTGGGCCACCGCGAGGATGTGCCCGGTGGAGGGCTGCACGACGACCATGGCGATCTGGAATCGGTTGGTGGCGTTGACCGCTCGTTGCGCGGCCTGCTGCACGGTGCGGGACAGACTCAACGAGATCGACGGGGCGGGTGACGCCGCATGGTCGGTGAGGACGTCGGCGTCGAGGCCGTTGGGGTTGACGGTGACGATGCGCCACCCGACCCGGCCGTCGACCTCGTCGTCGACCACCTTGCGAACCTGGGTGAGCAGTGCGGGCGCGAAACCGGGATCGGTCGGCACGAGTTCGGCCTGCTCGTTGTGGACCACCCCGGGAATCGCCAATTGGTCACGCAGACGGTCGAAGTCGGCGTGGCTGAGCCGCGTGATGGGGTACTCGCCGTCGGTGGCGGTGGATTCCTCGGCGATCTTCTGCGCGTCCAGCGACGGTTCGAAGGGCCGTAGCACCGACACCAGTCGGGTGACCGAATCGGCCACCGAACCTCCCGCCGCAGCCTTCTGGGCGTCGAAGTTGATACCGACCACCGACCCGTTGGCCATGACCTCCGACCCGTCGGCCTCGTTCACGGTGGCCCGCGGCGCCTCGACGATCCGCATCGAGAGCCGCTGGTTGGCGCCGAGGTCGGGATGGATGTCGGTCGATGTCCAGCGGACCGTCCAGCCCGCATCCGAGCGGCCCATCTTCACCGTCGCTGGGTAGGTCCACTCCCGCCCGCGCGGCAGTTCCCAGTGGTAGGTGACGTCGATGTCGGCGGTATCCCCGGTGATGTCCGCTTTGCCGGTGGTGTAGGTGAAACCCTTGGCCGACAGACCATTCCACGCCGACGCCAGACCTTTGGTGGCCTGGTCGGGATTGTCGGTGAAACCGGCGGCGGCAGCGACGTCGTTGCGACTGTAGGCGGACATGAACTTCTCGACGGCCTGGCGTGGTCCGTCGTCGGCGGTGGCGCACGCGGTCACGCCGGTCAACAGCACAGCACTGACCGCCACACCCACCACGGGAACCACACGACGCCTCACATGCACCATCGAACGAAATACTAGGGGGCATCGGGCCCCGGGCCGAGGAGGCTCGCAGGCGTTTCAGTCGACGAGCACCGTGGCGAACGTGCCCACCTCGGTGAAACCCACACGTTCGTAGACGGCGCGGGCGGGCAGATTGAAGCTGTTGACGTACAGGCTCGGCGTCCGGCCCTGCGCGGCGACGGCCGCAGCGACCGCGGCGGTGCCCGCGGCACCCACGCCCTGCCCACGCACACACGGGTCCACCCACACGCCCTGAATCTGCCCGACGCGGCGCGAGAGCGAGCCGATCTCGGCCTTGAACACGACCCTGCCGTGATCGAATCGGGCGAACACGCGCTGCGCCGAGATGAGCGATGCCAACCGTCGGCGGTAGGAGCGGCCACCGTCGCCGGCACGCGGATCGACCCCCACCTCCCCGATGAACATCTCGATCGCGGCGGGCAGGTAGGCGTCGAGGTCGTCGAGGGTGACCTGTCTGACCAGCGGGTCCGGCGCCACCTGCGGCGGCCCGGCGAGTGCGAGCAGAGGCTGCACCGGTCGCACCTCCCGGGCCGGACCCCAGCCGGGGCAGAGGCGCTCCCACGCGGCGAGCACCATGTCGGCGTCACCGACCACCGACGAGCAGACCCTGGGTCCCGACATGGCGCGGTCGGCGAAATACTCCATCGCGGAGGCATCGCCGAGCAGTGGGATCAGGTTGGCACCGGAGAAGCACAGCGAGGTCGACGGATGGTCGGCGGTCCACAACTCGCCACCGAGCAGCCGGGGATCGATCCCATGCGTCTCGAATCTGGCCGCGACCATGCACATGGCAACCGGATCGGAGGCGAGCACACGGGCCACCGTCGGCGCATCGCGCGCACCGAGCGGCCTATCGCCCAACAGCTTCAGCACCCGCGCTCCTCCGTCGCACCGAACCGAGTGTCGACCGCGCCGGGCGCCACCGATGCGACGCTAGGAGACGGTCACGACAGGAGATCCGACCTGTCCTTGTCCAGTCTCCCCTGATTGTTCCGCAATTCGCAGCGCTTCGTCTATCAGCGTCTCGACTATTTCGGCCTCGGGAACGGTCTTGATCACCTCGCCCTTGACGAAGATCTGGCCCTTGCCATTACCCGATGCCACCCCGAGGTCGGCCTCACGGGCCTCGCCGGGACCGTTGACGACGCAGCCCATCACCGCCACGCGCAACGGCACCTCCATGCCCTCAAGCCCGGCGGTCACCGCGTCGGCGAGTTTGTAGACGTCCACCTGCGCACGCCCACATGAGGGACACGACACGATTTCGAGCTTGCGGGGGCGCAGGTTGAGCGACTGCAGGATGGCGTCGCCGACCTTGATCTCCTCGGCCGGTGGCGCCGACAGCGACACCCGGATGGTGTCGCCGATGCCCTGGCTGAGCAGCGAACCGAAGGCCACCGACGACTTGATGGTGCCCTGGAAGGCGGGCCCCGCCTCGGTGACACCGAGATGCAGCGGGTAATCGCACTGGGCGGCAAGCTGGCGGTAGGCCTCCACCATGATCACCGGGTCGTTGTGCTTCACCGAGATCTTGATGTCGCCGAAGCCGTGCTCCTCGAACAGACCCGCCTCCCACAGCGCGGACTCCACGAGCGCCTCGGGGGTGGCCTTGCCGTACTTCTGCATGATGCGTTTGTCGAGCGAGCCCGCGTTGACCCCGATCCGAATCGGGATTCCCGCTTCGCCGGCGGCCTTGGCGACCTCCTTCACCCGGCCGTCGAACTCCTTGATGTTGCCGGGGTTGACCCGCACCGCGGCGCATCCGGCGTCGATCGCGGCGAAGATGTACTTGGGTTGGAAGTGGATGTCGGCGATCACCGGGATCTTCGACTTCTTGGCGATGATCGGCAGCGCGTCGGCGTCCTCCTGGCGGGGACACGCGACTCGCACGATGTCGCAGCCGGACGCGGTGAGCTCCGCGATCTGCTGCAGGGTGGCGTTGATGTCGTGTGTCTTGGTGGTGGTCATCGACTGCACCGACACCGGGTAGTGGCTGCCCACGCCGACCGAGCCGACGTGGATCTGGCGGGTCTTGCGACGCGGGGCGAGCACCGGCGGCGGCGCCTCGGGCATCCCCAATCCGATGGCGACGGGGCCGCCGGTGGTGGGTGCGTTCATGTCAGGCTCCTCGGAACTTCGAAAGACTCGGGACCATCAGAAGATCTTGATGGGATTGACGATATCGGCGGTGAGTGTCAACACCATGAATCCGGCCATCACCACCACGACGGCGTAGGTGATGGGCATCAGCTTGTAGTAGTCCACGGGACCGCCAGCAGCGCGTCCACGCCACCGCCTAAGCGTGTCGCGGCCCTTCTGGTAACCGACGATCGCCATGTGCCCGCCATCCAAGGGTAGTAGCGGCACCAGGTTGAACAAGCCGAGGAAGAAGTTGATGCTGATCAGCAGCAGCAGGAACACACTCCACTGCCCGTGCTCGACGGTCTGCCCGCCCATCACCGACGCACCGTAGACGCTCACCGGGGTGTCGGCGGCACGCTCGCCACCGGTGACCGCGGTCCACAGTCCACCGACCTTCGACGGCAGCGAGATCAGTGCCTTGAAGGTCTCCACCAGCAGTTGGCCGGTGAACACGAAGGTGCCCGGAACCGCACTGAGCGCGGTGTAGTGCGTGACCGGCTCCGGGGGCGCGTCGAGTTGCACGCCGATGGCGCCGACCGTGACGGGCTTGAGCGATCCGTCGGGCTGCTTCTGCATCCGTTGCACCTGGGTGACCGGCACGTCGAGCGTCTGGGTGGTGTCACCACGCTTCACCTCGAGCTGCGCGGTGCCCGTCGTCTTCCAGGTGGTGGTGATGAGGTCGGCGTTGTTGACCACCGGGTGGCCGTTGATCGCGACGATCTGGTCGCCGGGCCGTAACCCGGCGGCCGCGGCGGGACTGTCGCCGGTGCACGCCACCGGCTCGCCCTTGGCGTCGGTCGTCGCCGCAATGCAGGTGGCGCGGTCGACGTACACCGCGGCGTGGTCGGCGTCCGGGCCGATCTTGGGCAGCCCCCATCCGACGGCCACGATGAAGACCAGCACCAGTCCCAGCAGGATGTTCTGGGCGGGTCCGGCGGCGAGCACCACCAGCCGTTTCCACGGCTTCTGCAGGTACATCGCGCGGTCGCGTTCGTCGTCGGTGAGTTCCTCGTAGGGCGTCATCCCGGCGATGTCGCAGAATCCGCCGAGCGGCAGCGCCTTGATGCCGTACTCGGTCTCCCCGCGACGGGTGGACCAGAGGGTGGGGCCGAAGCCGACGAAATAGCGGCGGACCTTCATTCCGGTGGCCTGAGCGGCCCACATGTGGCCGCATTCGTGCCACGCGACCGAGATCACCAGCGCCAGCGCAAACAGCACCACGCCGATCGCGAAACTCACCTATCACTCCATTCGACGGCTGTGTCCGGGGCCGACGCTCACCGCGGGTCCCGCTCGACCAGCTCCGCCGCCCTCATGCGGGCCCACCGGTCGGCGGCCAGGACCTCATCCACAGTACCCGGCGCCACGCGCCACTCGTCGGCGTCGGAAAGCACCTCGCCGACGATCTCGACGATCCGCGGGAATCTGATCGCACCGCGGAAGAAGCCGTCGGCGGCCGCCTCGTTGGCGGCGTTGAACACCGCGGTGAGGCTGCCGCCGACGCGCCCGGCCTGCCGGGCGAGGTCGATCGCCGGGAACACCTCGTTGTCGACGGGTTCGAACGTCCACGCCGATGCGGTGGAGAAGTCGCAGGCACCCGACGCCCCGGGCACCCGGTGCGGCCAGTGCAGGGCCAGAGCGATGGGCAGCTTCATCGACGGCGGCGACGCCTTGGCGATGGTGGCACCGTCGACGAAGGTCACCATGGAATGCACGATCGACTGTGGGTGCACGGTGACGTCGATGCGGTCGTAGTCGACGCCGAAGAGCAGGTGCGCCTCGATGACCTCAAGCGCCTTGTTCACCAGGGTGGCCGAGTTCAGCGTGATCAGCGGACCCATCGACCAGGTGGGATGTTTTCCGGCCTGCTCGGGCGTGACGTGCTCGAGATCGGCGCGACTCCACCCCCGGAACGGTCCGCCGGACGCGGTGAGCACCAGCCGGTCCACCTCGGCCTCCGAGCCGGCGCGCAGGCACTGCGCGATCGCGGAATGCTCGGAATCGACGGGCACGATCTGCCCCGGAGCCGCTGCGTCGAGGACCAGCGATCCACCGGCCACCAGCGACTCCTTGTTCGCGAGTGCCAGCCGCGCCCCGGATTCGAGCACTGCGAGACTCGGCCGCAATCCGATCGAGCCGACCACGGCGTTGAGCACCACGTCGGCCTCGACGGTCTCCACCAGCCGGCACATTCCGTCGGGCCCGCCGAGCACACCGTCGCCGATGTCGGCGGCGAGTTTCTCGGCCGCTTCCGGGTCGGCCACGGCCACGCGATCCGATCGCAGCCCGTGGTCGCGGACCTGGGCGCCGAGCGTGTCGAGGGATGCGCCGCCCGCGCCGAGCCCGACGACCTCGAACAGGTCGGGGTTGTCGGCGATGACCTCGAGGGCCTGCACCCCGATCGATCCGGTGGAACCCAGGATCAGTACGCGTGTCCTCACGCCGACCATTGTGACTCAGGCTGGTGGATGCACCGAGCGCCAGTGCTCGGCGATGTCGATACGCCGGGCGATCCAGACACCGTCGTGACCGCCGATGTGGTCGAGGAAGCGTTCGAGACTCGCCAACCGCGCCGGCCTGCCGGCCAGCCGGCAGTGCAGTCCCACCGAGAGCATTTTGGGCGCTCCTTCGGCACCCTCGCGGTAGAGAACGTCGAACGCGTCGCGCAGGTGGGCGAAGAACTGCTCGCCCGACGGGAACCCGCCGGGCGAGGCGAAACGCATGTCGTTGGTGTCCAGGGTGTAGGGCACGACGAGATGATCGACCTGCTCGGTGACCGCGCCGACCGTTCGCGGCACCCGAACCCAGTACGGAAGGTCGTCGGCGTAACTATCGGAGTCGTAGACGAAACCGCCGTACTCGACCACCAGGTCGCGCGTGCGCGGTGAGTCGCGGCCGGTGTACCAGCCCAGCGGACGGCTGCCGGTGATCTCGGTGAGCAACTCGACGGCGGCGCGCATGTGCTCGCGTTCCACGTGTTCGTCGACCATCTGATAGCTCAACCACCGGTAGCCGTGGCACGCGATCTCGTCGCCCCGCTCGACGAACGCCGCGGCCGCCTCCGGGTTGCGGGCCATCGCCTGTGCCACGGCGAAGACGGTCAGCGGCAGACCGCGCCGTTCGAAGGCTCGCAGGATGCGCCACACCCCGGCGCGTGACCCGTACTCGTAGAGCGACTCCATGCTCATGTGGCGGTTGGGAAATGATTGCGCACCGACCATCTCCGAGAGGAAGGTCTCACTGCCCCGGTCGTTTTCGAGGACGTTGTTCTCCGAACCCTCCTCGTAGTTGAGGACGAACTGCACCGCGATCCGGGCGTCGCCGGGCCAGTGCGGGTGGGGGGGATTCGCGCCGTACCCGACCATGTCGCGGGGATAGTCCTCGGCTCGGTAGTCGGCGAGAGAACGCGTGGAAGAGAGCATGGCGGCATTCTGTCAGCATTGGCGTCATACGGCTTGGCGGCATCGGCGTCATACGGCTTGGCGGCATCGGCGCCGTACGGCTTGGCGCGTGCCGTGCGACAGCGGAGTTCGGGTGCCGCTATGCTCGTCCTGAACTACTACCGATCGTCAGACTCTTCTGACGCCCGCGCAGTGAGGAGCCACCGTGGCAAGCACCGAGGTCGAGCACAGCAGCGATACTCACTCGGGGGAGATCGACACCGGGTGGCGGCGCGAACCCGCCGACGCGCCGTCGGCGCGCTTCGGATGGTTCGGCATTCCGCGGACACCGGCGATCATCGCCGGGTGGTTCTGTGTGGCGGCACTGCTGTTCATGCTGATCGGCAACCAGGTGGGCCACGTCGAGGACATCTACCTGATCGCGATCGCCCTGGTTCTCGCGCTAGTGCTGCTCTACAAGATGTTCCAGAAGAAGAAGTGGAGCTGACCGGCTAGACGCCGGTCTCCTCCGCGGCGAGCTGACCGCACGCGGCGGCGATCTCCTGCCCCCGTGTGTCACGCACGGTGCACGACACCCCCTGCGCGCGCACCCGCCGCACGAATTCGCGCTCCACATCCTTGGGACTGGCGTCCCACTGCGAACCCGGGGTCGGGTTGAGCGGGATCAGGTTGACGTGGACCAGCGACCCGAGGGCACGGTGAAGTTTGTCGCCGAGCATGTCGGCCCGCCACGGCTGGTCGTTCACGTCGCGGATGAGCGCGTACTCGATCGACACCCGGCGACCACTGGTCTCGGCGTAATAGCGCGCGGCCTCGAGTACCTCCGACACCGACCATCGGTTGTTCACCGGCACCAGGGTGTCGCGCAGTTCGTCGTCGGGGGTGTGCAGCGAGACCGCCAGCGTCACCGCGAGAGCCTCGTCGGCGAGGCGGCGGATGGCCGGGGCCAGACCCACGGTGGACACCGTCACCGATCGCGCCGAGATCCCCAGTCCCTGCGGGGCGGGTGAGGTGATCTGGCGCACCGCCGACACCACCCGCTTGTAGTTGGCGAGCGGTTCGCCCATGCCCATGAACACCACGTTCGACAGCCGTCCGGGCTCACCGAACTCGCCGTCGCGCAGGGCGCGGGCGGCGGCACGCACCTGGTCGACGATCTCGGCCGTCGACAGGTTGCGGTCGAGGCCGCCCTGTCCGGTGGCGCAGAACGGGCAAGCCATGCCGCAGCCCGCCTGGCTGGAGATGCACAATGTGTTGCGGTCGGGATAGCGCATGAGCACGCTCTCGAGCAGCGTGCCGTCGTGCAACCCCCACAGCGTTTTCCGGGTGCTGCCGTCGTCGCAGGAGATGTGCCGGATCGGTGTGAGCAGCGTCGGGAACAGTGCGTCGCCGACCACGTCGCGGGCCGACGCGGGCAGGTCGGTCATCTCCTCGACGTCACCGGTGAGCCGACCGTAGTACTGACGGGCGAGCTGGTCGGCGCGGAATCTCGGCAGACCGAGTTCGGCCAGCGCCGCCACGCGGCCGGCCTGATCGAGGTCGGCGAAATGTGTCGGCGGAAGTCCTCTGCGTGGCGCGTCGAACACAAGCGGCAATGAGGTCATTGGCCCATTGTCGCATGTCATGATGTGTGTATGACCAATCCCGATGAGCGCCCCGACATGCCGGCCGACGAGCCGGCGATCGACCCCGCACAGCATCAGGCGTTGCTCGCCGAGCGCGCAGAGTTGCGCGCCACCGTCGACAAGGTGAAACACACGCGGACGCGGGCGACCTTCGCCGGAATGGTCATCGGCGCGGTGATCCTGATCCTGCTGCTGGTGTTCATCCTGCAGAACCTGAAGTCACAGAAGATCGAGCTGTTCTTCTGGGAGGTCAATCTCCCGGTGGGTGTGAGCGTGCTGATCGCGGCCATCGCCGGCGCCCTGATCGTGGCGATCGCGGGCGGCGCCCGAACCCTTCAGCTCAGCCGCGCGCTGAAAAGGGCGAACGCAGGCACGCCACCCGAGTGACGCGGGTGAATGCGCATTCCCGCACCCGTCGGGAGGGCGATCACAGCAGCGCGGTCAGTACCGCCCAGACGATGAAGGCCGACGGCAGCAGCGAGTCGAGCCTGTCCATGATGCCGCCGTGCCCGGGTAGCAGGGTGCCCATGTCCTTGATCCCGAGATCGCGTTTGACCTGCGATTCCACCAGATCGCCCAGGGTGGCGCAGATGACGAGGACCGGCCCGAGCACCAGTCCGATCCACCAGACGCTGTCGATGAGGAACACCACCGAGCAGACCGCGCCGACGGTGCCGACGACCAGCGACCCACCGAGTCCCTCCCACGACTTCTTGGGGCTGATCGCCGGTGCCATCGGATGCTTGCCGAAGAGGACTCCCGCCGCGTAGCCGCCGACGTCGGAGCACACCACGACGATCATGAGGGTGGCCACACGCGCCGCACCGTGATCGGCGATGACCAGCAGCGCACCGAAGGACGCCAGCAACGGCAGCCAGGCGAGCACGAACACCGTCACCGACAGATTGCGCAAGTAGTTCTGCGGCGCGTGCGCGATGCCCTGCGCGAGCAGCATCCACACCATGCACACGAGGACGGTGGACACGAAGGCGACGAGGATCCCGGTGGTCCCCCACGGCCAGCCCGACCAGATGATCGCCTGCCCGCCGACCAGCAGTGGCCACAGCGCGACGTCGTAACCGCCCGAGCGCAGCCGCTTGGCGACCTCCCAGGTGGCAATGGCGAAGGCGACCGACACCACGCCGTACCAGACCTTGGGCGCAAACAGCAGGATGAGGATGATCGACACGCCCAGGGCGACGCCGACACCGATCGCGGCGGGCAGGTCGCGGCCGGCCCGCGACTTCTTCGCCGGTGCCGGCTTCTTCTGCACCGGAGCCGACGCGTCGCCGCCCGTCCCGGTCACCGGCTCGCCGTCCGAGCCTCCCGAAGGAGTCGGATTGGGCGGCGAATCGGTGGCCATGGTGTCGGAGATGTCCTGACGGTCGGGCTGCTCGGTGCTCACACCTCCAGCAGTTCGTTTTCCTTGTGCTTCACGAGTTCGTCGACCTGATGCACGTAATCAGCGGTGGTCTTGTCGATCTCCTTCTCGGCGCGAACCACCTCGTCTTCGCCGGCCTCGCCGTCCTTCTGGATGCGCTTGAGTTCGTCGACGGCCTTGCGCCGGACGTTGCGGATGGCGACCTTGGCATCCTCGCCCTTCGCCTTGGCCTGCTTGACGAGTTCCTTGCGACGGTCCTCGGTGAGCTGCGGGATCGCCACGCGGATGAGGTTGCCGTCGTTCGTGGGGTTGACCCCGAGGTCGGAATTGCGGATCGCGGTTTCGATGTCGCGCAGATTCGACGGCTCGTACGGTTTGATCACGACGAGCCTGGCCTCCGGCGTCGTGATCGAGGCCACCTGCGTGATGGGGGTGATCGCGCCGTAGTACTCGATGTGGATCTTGTTGAACATCGACGGGTTGGCTCGGCCGGTGCGGATCGAACCCATGTCGTCCTTGGCCACGCTCACCGCCCTTTCCATCTTCTCCTCGGCGTCGAGCAGTGCGTCGTCAATCATCCTTCGTCCTGATTCTGGGTCGTGTCGTGGGCGGAGTAGGTCATGTGGTCGGCCGCGATCATGTGCGCACCAGAGTGCCGATCCGCTCGCCCGCGACCGCGCGCGCGATGTTGCCCTCCTCCAGGAGATTGAACACCAACATGGGCATTTTGTTGTCCATACAGAGGCTGAACGCCGTCGCGTCGGCCACCTTGAGTTCCTTGTCGAGCGCTTCGCGGTGGGTGATCTCGCGGTAGAGGGTGGCATTCGGGTCGGTGCGGGGGTCGGCGCTGTAGACGCCGTCGACCGCCTTGGCCATCAACACCACCTCGGCCTTGATCTCCAGCGCCCGCTGCGCGGCGGTGGTGTCGGTGGAGAAGTACGGCATTCCCATGCCCGCCCCGAAGATCACCACACGGCCCTTCTCGAGGTGCCGTACCGCTCGAAGCGGGAGGTATGGTTCGGCCACCTGCCCCATCGCGATCGCGGTTTGGACCCGGGTGGTGATCCCGCGCTTCTCCAGGAAGTCTTGCAGCGCAAGACAGTTCATGACGGTTCCGAGCATGCCCATATAGTCCGAACGCGCTCGGTCGAGTCCACGCTGCTGCAATTCCGCACCGCGGAAGAAGTTGCCGCCGCCGATCACCACCGCGATCTGCACCCCGGAGTTCACCACGTCGGCGATCTGGTCGGCCACCGTCCCCAGTACGTCGGGATCCAGCCCCACCTGTCCACCTCCGAACATCTCACCGCCGAGCTTCAGGAGTACCCGGTGATAACCGGATCGCTCGCTCTCGTGGCTGTCGGGGGTTTGGCTCATCAGCATCCTCACTGCTCGGTCCGCCACCCCATCCTATGGTCCGCGCGTGGCGGCGCCACCCGGTGGTGGGGCGTGCGGACCGAGCCGGCGAGCGCGGGGCGCGGGCGCGGTACCGGCCGGCCGGCGATTCAGCGGGGATGTCCGGCCACCGCGCCCGCGAGCAGCGTCCGTAGCGGCGGCCGGTCGTCGAGCACCGGATAGGCACGCCGCAGCGCGGGGCCGCCATCGCCGAGAACGAACGCCGTCAGCGGAGCACCACGGTCGTCGATCCCGAGGCGGCCGAACAGTGTGGCGACGATCTGCCGTGACATCGGACCGAGTTCGTGCAGCGGACGGTTGCGGTGAACCCGGGAGCCGAGGTCGACCTGCCCGATCGCGTCGATGCCGTACCGATCGGCGGTGTCGAGAAGCACACCGATCTCGACGCCGTAACCGGCTGCGAACGGGATGGACGTGAACAGTTCCCGGGTTCCGGCGTACTCACCGGCCAGTGGTTGGATGACACCACTCAACTCCGGTCGCAGCGCGGCCAGCAGCGGACGGACGGTCAGTTCGGTGACCCGTCCGCCACCGGCGGCATCGACTCCGTCGGCGTTGATCAACGGCCGACGGTAGTAGCCCTTGACCAGGTGCAGTTCCGGGTTCATCAGCAACGGCCCCAGCAGGGCGGGGACGTAGCGCGGATCGGGGTCGATCACGTCGCTGTCCATGAAGACCACGATGTCGCCGGAAGTCGCCGCGAGCGAGCGCCACAACACCTCACCCTTACCGGGGACGACCGGCACGCCCGGCAACGCAGATTCACGCGACTCGACCCGCGCGCCTGCCGCCGCCGCCCGTGCCGCGGTCGCATCGGTCGACCCGGAGTCGATCACCACGATCTCGTCGACGAGGGTGTTCAGCAGGGGCATCACGCTCGCCACCACCGCGCCGACGGTCGCCTCCTCGTCGAGCGCGGGCAGTACCACCGACACCGTCCGGGAACCCTTGGCCTCGATCAGTTCGGTCACCGACCAGTCGGGCCGGTGCCACGTGTTGGTCTCGAGCCAGGTGGCCGCACCCTCCATGGACGCGATCGTCACGACGCCAGCGCCTCGCGGAACTGTGGCCACGCCCGGTGCAACTCGTCCTGCCAGTACGGCCAGGCGTGGGTGCCACCCTCGTAGAAGTGGAAGGTCGCCGGTACCCCGCGTTCGGCCATCCGCTGCTGCAGATTGTGTGAACACTGGTTGGTCGCGGTTTCGATCACGGCACCCACTGCCAGCTGATCGAACAGTTTGCTGCCGTTGCCGTTGATTCCCGGGCCGTCGAGGGTGTCGTACTTGCCGGGGGCGCCCGATCCGTTGGACACGTAGATGGACTTTCCGCGGAACTCGTCGACATGCAGGTACGGGTCGTTGGCCGCCCAGGCCGGATCTGTCGATGGCCCCCACATGTTCAGGGTGTTCCCGCCGCCACGGCCCTCCACCACAAGCTTGACCACGGTCTGCCCGGCGGGGTCGCTGGTCTGTGCGCAGCCACTGAACGACCCGATCGCCTGATAGCGCTTCGGTGCGTGCAACGACAGCTGGAACACGGACGTCCCAGCCATCGAGATGCCCGCGACGGCGTTGCGGCCGGTCCCGTTGAAATTCTTGTCGATCAAGGTCGGCAGTTCGTCGGCGAGAAAGGTGGCCCATTTCTGCACGCCGAGCTTCGGGTCGGGCCGGCGCCAATCGGTGAAATAGCTCGCCGCGCCTCCCATGGGGACCACCACGTTCACATTCTCGTTCGCGAAGAAGGAGATGATGTCGGTCTGATCGAACCAGCTGCTGCCGCCGTCGCCGCCGGCCGCACCGTTGAGCAGATACAGGGTGGGCGCAGGGCCACCGCCGGCGGCCGGGATCATCTTCACCGGCACCACCTGTTTCATGGCGGGCGACCACACCCCGAAATCGACCTCCCGCGGCGCCACGCGCTGGCGGTCGACGATATGCGGCCCGCTCGGAGCGGCATACGCGCTCGCCGGCACCAACAGTCCGGCGACCACGGCGCACGCAACCGCAGCCAGGGCCAGCACTCCCGGCCGCACTGCCAATCCCCTACCTCCGGGATGCACACCTGTCCCCACACGCCTTGACGCCCTGCTCAAATGACTGCTCCCCCATGTGGTCGTCTGCGGTATCCGCCGCGTTACTTCGGCTCCCGCGAACAGCGGATTCTGGCGCCCCCGATGGCACGAAGTGTGCCGCACCACACCACCGCTGTCCACCACTGGGGTCGATTTCGCAAACCTGGACCAATGACCCACTCAATGCGCAACGCGACGTTAATCTCTGTGACCGGCAATGAATTTCGACGCGCTGTGAATCAGGGTCCGATTGCGACCCACCCGTGGTTACGCTAGCGTCGGTCACCAACGCTTAGGTGTGACACCGCCGTCGTGGACAGTGGGAGGAGTCGGGGCAGCTCCATTTCCACCCGATCAAAGTAGAGGTATTCCTGGTGGTCAATTTCGGCCTGATAGACGAATGGACACCGCGACCCGGACGCGTGACCACGTGGACCATGGCTCGCGAAAGTCTCGCCGCTGCAGCAGAAGCACCGATCGATGTCGTGCCGCCGTCCCACCAACAGGAGGAATACCTCAGGGCTGCCCTGCGCAATACCGAAGCAGGATTCCGATTCTCGCGACTTTGCTTGGAAGCCTTCGATTTCGAGGGCGTTCTCAACGTCGACGCACTGACCCGAGCGCTCAACACCTACCTCCGGCGACACGACACCTTCCGGTCGTGGTTCTCGGCCGAACCCGACGGCACGATCGCTCGTCACGTCGTGGATTCCGAACTGCTGACGATGGTGCCGACACAGCACGGCGAGATGGACACGCCCGAAGCGATCAGGCATCACGTCCAGGAGGAGACGCCCGGGCCGTTCAACTGGGACTGCTTCACTTTCGGTGCAATCGAATGGGAAGGCGGCTTCACCGTGTACGGTGCCGTCGACCATCTCAATACCGACGGAATCTCGCAGGCGCTCACGTGCTCCGAGATCATCACGCTGTATCTGAACGAGGCCTTCGGCCTGAATACCCAACTTCCCCCGGTCGGCAGTTATCTGCGGTTCTGCGAGCACGAGCGCGCGGTGTCGCGTGAGGTGACGCGCGAGTCGGAGACCTTCCGTACCTGGATCCGGCTCGTGCAGGAGAACGGCGGCCGGCTACCCACGTTTCCGATGCCCCTCGACAAGGAAGCCGAGGGATACACCCGCAGTGCGCTCTACACCGCAACGGTCTTCGACGAGGACATGGCGCAGAAGTTCGACGCCGCCGGCCGTGAGCACGGAGCGAACATGACGGCGAGCGTGCTCGCCGTCGCCGCGATCGCATCCACCGAGTTCACCGGAAAATCCGACTACCTCGGCATGACACCCAAGAGCACGCGCGCGCCGGGCGACGAACTCAATTCGGTCGGCTGGTTCACCAACCTGATTCCGGTGCCGATCCACATCCACGCCGACGACACCTTCGCCTCCTTGGCCACGACGGCAGCCAAGAGTTACAACGCAGGCAAAGAACTCACCCACGTCTCCTTCCACCGGGTCCTGCAACTCGTGGAACCCGAGGACGGGATCGACGTGCCCGAAGGCTGGTCGGTGCCGATGGTCTCCTACATCGACGTCCGGAAACTCCCCGGGGTGGACATGTTCGACGCCATCAACGGATGTCTGTTCGGGAATCGCGGCAGCAGCGAGGAGGTGTTCCTGTGGATCAATCGCTTCAAGGACCACACCTCCATCACCTTGTTGTTCCCCGACACCGAGATCGCTCACAAGTCGGTGCAGACCTATGTTCAGAAACTCACATCGATCATGAACACCGTTGCGACACAAGGGAACTACCATCCCGTCGTGCCCGCAATGACCTGACATCGGTCCTGATATGACGAAAGCGGATGCCGCACAGTCGTATCCGACCACCACCGAGCCGACACCGTCACGCGCCGCGTGGGTTGCTCTGGCCGGGTGCCTGCTCGGGCTGTTCATGCAGATGCTCGACACCACCATCGTCAACATCGCGCTGCCCGATCTGACCGTCGATCTCGGAGCGTCGGTCGCCGAGCAGATCTTCGTACTCAGTGTCTACACACTGGCATTCGCGTGCACGCTGCTGACCGCCGCCACACTCGGCGGCCGGATGGGCCGACGACGCGTGTTCATCTTCGCCATGGTGGCGTTCACGGTGACGTCGGTGCTATGTGGGCTCGCGCAGAATCCGGTGGAGCTCATCGCATGTCGCGCCGCCCAGGGCATGAGCGCGGCGTTGATGTCGGCGCAGACACTCGCGTTGATCGCCGCACTCTTCCCGAAATCGCGTCACGGCATGGTTTTCGGTGTCTACGGCGCCGTCGCCGGTCTGGCCGCGATGCTCGGGCCGGTGATCGGTGGCCTGCTGGTCACGTCCGACCTATTCGGCTGGGGATGGCGGTCGATCTTCTTCGTCAACGTGCCGCTGGGTGTGATCGCGTGCGTGCTGGCCGCGACGCGCCTGCCGCAATTACGCGAGATCGACCCGCCCCGCCTCGATCTGGTGGGCGTGGCGTTGTCGACGTCGGGGCTGTTTCTGTTGCTGTATCCGCTGGCGGTGGGACGCGAGCAGGGCTGGCCGCCGCGACTGTTCGTGATGATGGGCGGCGCGGTGGTTCTGCTCATCTCCTTCGTCGTGGCCGAACGGCGGTTGTTGAGCCGTGGCGGCGCGCCGCTGCTGCGGATGGACCTGTTCGCGTCGCGCCGGTTCTCGGTGGGACTGCTGTTGTCGCTGCTGTTTTTCAGCGTGTTCGCGGGCTTCTTCTTCACGGTGTCCGTGGCCACACAGTTCGGCCTCGGCTACTCCGCGTTGCGGACCGGATTGCTGGCGTTGCCCTTCGCCGTCGGGGCGGCGTGCGGCTCGATACTGTCCCCGATCGTGGTACGGCGTTTCGGGGCGGCCCGCACCCTGTGTGCGGGCATCCTCGTGCTCTCCGGGGGCCTGGCGTGGCTCGGCGCAAGCCTGCACCCTGATACCGCGGCGTTGTCGATTCCGGCAGTACTGGCACCACTGATCGCCGGCGGCGTCGGAACCGGGATGTTCATCGCCCCGCTGCAGACCACCATCCTGTCCGACACCAACCCCGAGAATGTCGGATCGGCGTCGGGCAGTGTGCCGACGGTGCAGCAGATCGGCGCGTCGATCGGACTGGCCGTGGTCACGATCTTCTTCTTCGCCCAGGTCTCGCAGCAGTCGGCGACGGCGGTGCCCGCGGCGCGCGCCGACCTGGCGACGGCCCTCACAGAGACGACGGTGGAGCCGATGTTCCAGGGGGCGATCGCCGACCGCTTCGCGCAGTGCGCCTCGGCGCAGCTGTCCTCGGCTCATCCCGAGCAACCCGCGCCGGGATGCGCGCCGGGCACCCGGGGACAGTCGGGGCTGGCCGCAACGCTGGCGAAGAAGGCTGCACCCGAACTGCGTGTGGCCGGGCGGCAGGTGGCCGCGCAGAGTTTCCTCGGCGCCTTCCAGACCACGCTGTGGGTATTGGCAGGTCTCGGCGTGGTGATCGCCGCGTTCACGCTGGCGCTACGGACCTCCCGGATATGACACGACCCCGCGTCCGGAAGCGGACGCGGGGTCGTGCATCGATCATGGGCCGAAGACGGCCATGACATCACTGGTCAGGACTGGCCGACCTCGAAACGGGTGAAGGCCTTCACGGTGGCTCCGGCCTCGTCGAGGATGTTCTTGACGGTCTTCTTCGAGTCCTTCACGAACGGCTGGTCGATGAGCACGGCGTCCTTGTAGAACCCGTTGAGACGACCCTCGACGATCTTGGGCAGCGCCTTCTCCGGCTTGCCCTCGGCCTTGGCGGTCTCCTCGGCGATGCGGCGCTCGTTCTCGACGACATCCGCGGGGACCTCGTCGCGCGACGCGAAGCGAGCCTTGAGCGCGGCCACCTGCTGGGCGGCGTTGCGCGCGGCCTCGGCCGCGTCGTCGCCCTCACCGGTGTAGGCCACCAGCACACCCACCGCCGGCGGCAGGTCGGACGCGCGCTTGTGCAGGTAGACCGCCACCGGACCGTCGTAGTAGGCGACGCGGCGCAGTTCGAGCTTCTCGCCGATCTTGGCCGAGAGGGCAGCCACGGCGTCGGCGACGGTGCCGTCGCCGAGCGGTGCGGCCTTGAGCTCGTCGACATCGCTGGTCTTCGCGGCTGCTGCGGCCGCGACCACCTTGTCGGCGAGTTCCTGGAACTCGGCGTTCTTCGCGACGAAGTCGGTCTCGGAGTTGAGTTCGATCATCGCGCCGTCCTTGGCCGCGACGAGACCCTCGGCGGTGGAGCGCTCGGCGCGCTTGCCGACGTCCTTCGCGCCCTTGATGCGCAGTTCCTCGACGGCCTTGTCGAAGTCGCCGTCGTTGTTCTCGAGCGCCTTCTTGCAGTCCAACATGCCAGAGCCGGTGAGCTCGCGGAGACGCTTCACATCGGCTGCGGTGTAGTTCGCCATCGTTGGCGAGCCTCCTTTGAAATGAATACGTGGTCCGGATGCGCGGCGCACTCGCACTGTGTGGCGTGTGCGCCGCGCGTCCGGTCGGCTGGGTGAGTCCCGCTACCGGTGAGCAGTGTCAGTTGGTGGCGGGCGGCTCGGTCGCGGCGCCGGCCGACGCGGCGACCTCGGTGCCGGACGCCGCCTGGGTCAGCAGTTCCTGCTCCCACTCGGCGAGCGGTTCCCCGCCACCGGCCTCCGGCTTGGAGTCGTCGGTGGACTGCCCGGCGCGTGCCTGCACGCCCTCGGCCACCGCGGAGGCGATGACACGGGTGAGCAGGGCGGCGCTACGGATGGCGTCGTCGTTGCCCGGGATCGGGTAGTCGACGAGGTCGGGATCGCAGTTGGTGTCCAGGATCGCGATGACCGGGATGTTGAGCTTGCGTGCCTCACCGACAGCAATGTGCTCCTTGTTGGTGTCCACCACCCAAATGGCAGACGGCACCTTGGCCATATCCCGGATACCGCCGAGTGTCCGCTCGAGCTTGTTCTTCTCGCGGGTCAGCATCAGGATTTCCTTCTTGGTGCGACCCTCGAAGCCACCGGTCTGCTCCATGGTCTCGAGTTCCTTGAGACGCTGCAGGCGCTTGTGCACGGTCTGGAAGTTGGTGAGCATGCCACCGAGCCAGCGCTGGTTGACATACGGCATGCCGACGCGGGTAGCCTCGGCGGCGATCGACTCCTGCGCCTGCTTCTTGGTACCGACGAACAGGATGGTGCCGCCGTGGGCGACGGTCTCCTTGACGAACTCGTACGCCTTGTCGATGTAGGTCAGCGTCTGCTGGAGGTCGATGATGTAGATGCCGTTGCGGTCGGTGAAGATGAATCGCTTCATCTTCGGGTTCCACCGGCGGGTCTGGTGCCCGAAGTGTGCGCCGCTGTCCAGCAGCTGCTTCATGGTCACGACAGCCATGAGTGATCAATCCTTTGTGTGCAGTTGACGTCGTCACCGGGTTGATGACGACCCTGGCGCCTGCGCTCGCGCGGAACCCGGGGTCCGGGACCGCCCGCGCGGAGTGTGTCGGTGACGCGCCGAGCCTGCGAAGGGCCGCGGCACGCACCCGGATGCAGGCGCGCGAAGTCACCCCATCTGTCGATGAGATGCCCTCCTACGATACGCCGGGCGCCGGTGGGAACCAAAACGCTCCTTGTCGTGCGCGAATGGTCGGCGAGAGTGTGCGGAGCCGAAAGGCTCGTCGCTGCGTCCAAGGACGGTGAGCGAAGACGACGCCGGATTCGACGGCCGCCGGTGGATGCTGATCACTCTGGGTGAGTTGCTGGTCGCCGCCTTGTTGCTGTGGGTGGTGCCCTCGGCGGTGAGTGCGCGTTCGCCCGACTTCTCCGCACCGTTGCCACCGAGACCGACCGTTGTGCGCGCTTACGACCCACCCGAGCAACGGTGGCTCTCCGGGCACCGCGGGGTCGATTTCGCGGCCGCTCCCGGTACCGAGGTGCTGGCCGCCGGAGATGGGGTGATCCGGTTCGCCGGTGTGGTGGGCGGCAAGCCGTCGGTGTCGGTGATGCATCCGAACGGTCTGATCACCAGCTACGAGCCGGTCCGCGCGAGTGTGCAGGTGGGCGCCCGCGTGATGAGGGGCGATCGGATCGGTACGGTGCTGGCCGGGCATCCGGGATGTCCGGTGGCGGCATGTCTGCACTGGGGCGCCCGGCGCGGTTCCGGCCATGCCGCCGCCTACACCGATCCGCTGGGGCTGCTCGGTGCGGTCCGGGTGCGGCTCAAGCCGCTCGGCGGTTGAGGGGCACGAGGTGTGATGTTGAGCGGATGCGACCGCGCGGATCAGGCGCGCGGATGTGCCTGCCGGTGTACGGCACGGAGTCGTTCGACACTGACGTGGGTGTAGATCTGCGTGGTGGCCAGGGAGGAGTGCCCGAGAAACTCTTGCACCACCCGCAGGTCGGCACCGCCCTCGAGCAGGTGGGTGGCCGCGCTGTGACGTAAACCGTGGGGCCCCATGGACGGGCCGCCCGCGGCCTCCACCGCGCGGTGGACCACCGTGCGGGCCATACGCTGATCGAGCCGTCCGCCCCGTGCGCCGAGCAGCAGCGCGTCGCCCGACCGGGCCGTCGCCAGCGCCGGGCGACCGCGCCGCAGCCAGTCGTCGACCGCGGCGGCGGCCGGCGCGCCGTAGGGCACCGCACGTTCCTTGTCACCCTTGCCGATCACCCGCACCACCCGGCGTGCGCCGTCGAGATCGGCCATGTCGAGACCACAGAGCTCACCCACACGAATTCCGGTGGCGTACAACAGTTCCAGGATCACCACGTCGCGCAGGACCAGTGGGTCCGCGCTGGGGGGTACTGCCCCCGATTCCTCGGCCCCGCCGGTCCCGGGCTGTCGAAGACGTACCGCGGCGTCGATCGCCGCGGCCGCCTCGCCGGGGTCGAGAACGGGCGGCAGCGTGCGGTGGGCCTTAGGAGCCTGCAACCGGGCGGCGGGATCTGCGGCCAATACGCCCTCTCGGGTGGCCCAGGCGCAGAAGGTCTTCACCGACGACACCTGCCGAGCGATCGTGGTGCGGGCTGCGCCGCGTCGGGTGTGTTCGGCGAGCCAGGCACGCAGCAACGGCAGATCGAGTTCGTCGACGCGACGGCCACGCGCACCGGCGAAGGCGATCAGTCCACGCACGTCACCCGCGTAGGCGCGGATGGTGTGCTCGCTGCGACCGCGTTCGTGACGCAAGTACACCGCGAAGTCGTCGAGGACCGTCGGACTCATGTCCCGAGCACAATCGACGCTGGGCGACAGTGCAACCGCACACGCCCGCCGTTGCCGGATCGTCCCCGAACCGATTCCGCCGTCACGACATGCTCAGCCGGCGACGCCCGCGCCTTCCTCAGCGGCCCGCAGGTCGGCCTTCCACTGTCGGAAGCCCTCCTCGGTGCGGCCGCGACGCCAGTAGCCCGAGATGGATGCGTTGGCCGCACTCACGCCCCGTTCCTTGCGGACGTAGGCGCGCAGATTGTGCATGACCGCCTGCGCCTCACCGTGGATGAAGACTTGGGGTTCACCGTCGAGCCAGTCGGCGCCACGGACCGCGGCGATGATCGGGGCGTTGTCGCCGGCGCGGTCGTCGCCGACCTCGCCCGCCGGCCCGCCGCGATGCACCCAGGTGATGTCGGCACCCGCGGGCGCCTGCAGCGGCACCTCGTCTTCGGGGCCCGCGACCTCGATGAACACCTTCGCCACCGCGTCGGCGGGCAGGGCCTCGACCGCGGCCGCCAGGGCCGGCAGACCGGCCTCATCCGCGGCGAGCAGATGCCACGGCACGCCGGACGCCGGGCGGTATCCGCTGCCCGGACCGAGGAACGACACCGGAGTGCCGGGTTCGACGGACGCCGCCCACGGACCGGCCAGGCCCTCGTCGCCGTGCACGACGAAGTCGATGGCGAGTTCTGAAGCGTCGGTGTCGATCCGGCGGACGGTGTAGGTCCGCAGGACCGGCTGCTGCTCGGGGGGAAGCGAACGCGATGCCCGCGGGTCGAAGTCCTCGGGGACATCGGCACCGTCGGGCATGAAGATGATCTTGACGTACATGTCGGTGTCGCGGTCGGCCGCCGGCGGCAGGGCGGCGGCGAAGTCGTCGAATCCCTCCCCGCCGAGGTAGAGCCGCACCATGTGCGGCGTGATCTGCTCTCGCCGCAGCACCCTCATCGAATTCACGCGTCTGGCCATGAAACCTCCTTCGCCACGAGCATACGCCCGCGAATTAGGGTCACCTAATGAACCGGCTCGTTCGAGGTGCGAACGGACACCGGAAGGTGTTCTGATCCTCTCGTGGTCATGTCCGCCTGCTGAGCCGCCAGCCCGCTGCGTCGCCGACGACGAGACCTTCGATCTCCATCGCTGCCAGTTCGGCACGCACCTCGGGAACCTCGAGTGCCGCCGAGTAGGCGATCTCGCCGATGGTCGCGCTACCGCGGCCGGGGATGGCGTCGTGGACGCGCTGCTGGCGTTCGGTGAGGGCGTCGGTCACACGATCGGGTCCCCGGCCGGGGTCACCGCCGCCGTCGGGTACGGCGAGCGAGATCACGGCCTCGCTACTCGCGACGAGCACGGCCAGGTCGTCGGCGATCAGCCGGTGGCACCCCACCGAGGTGGCCGAGGTGATCGATCCGGGGACCGCACCGACCGGCCTACCGAGCCGACGGGCCCATGCCGCGGTGTTCGCGGCGCCCGACCGACGGCCGGCCTCCACCACGATCACCGCCGAGGAGAGCGCCGCGACGAGCCTGTTGCGAGTGAGGAATCGGTGCTTGGCCGCGGTGGTGCCGGGCGCGTATTCGCTGACCACCGCACCCCTTTCGGCGATCTCGGCCAACAGGCGAGCGTGGCCCGCCGGGTAGTCGCGATCGATCCCACACGCCATCACCGCGAGCGTGGAGCCCTGCGCGGCGAGCGCCGAGCGGTGTGCGGCGCCGTCTATCCCGTAGGCGCCCCCGGAGATGACAGCCCATCCCCCGGTGCACAACTCGGCGGCGAACCGGGCGGCGACGTGTTCGCCGTAGGAGGACGCCGCACGGGAGCCGACCAGTGCGATCGATGCCGCTCCGATGTCATCGAGACGTGCCGGACCACGAACCCACAGGGCCAAGGGCTCTCCCTCGCGTGCCGCTGTCTCGGCCTGCGACAGCGACAACAGCGACCAACCGGGCCACTCGGCGTCGTCGGGTGTCACCAGGCGCGCACCGAGACGGTCGGCAGTCTCCAGATCGGCTGCGGCGGTGTCGGTTCCAGCGCGTGCCGCGGTCAGCTCGAGAACCGACTCGTGACCGGCGGGCACCTGCCGGGCGCGCACCGCAGCGGCAGCGGCCCGCGGCCCGATCGCCGTGACGAGGTCGCGCAGCGGCTCGCACGGCGGCTCGGCCACCGCGGCCAGGTATGCCCACGCCCGCCGGTCACCGTCGTCGACCGTCGACTCCCTTGAGCCGTCCGACAGCGTATTCATCGATATCTCCCCCGATCTCGGTACAGCAGCGCTTGCGCCACCTCGGCTTCGGTGGGGCTCGTGCCCCCGTGCAGGTCGTTGATCGTCCAGGCGACCCGCAGCGCCCGATCTGCCCCGCGCGCAGTCACCCGACCCTCACGCAGATAGATCTCGACCGGCCGCAGCGCCTGCGGAGCGAGCCGGAAGCGTTGCCGCAGAGCAGGTCCCGGCACCTCCGCGTTCGTATGCCAGCCGTGGTCACGCCATCGCGCCATCGCGGCGGCGCGGGCGGCGGCAACCCGCAAACCGATGTCCGCACTCGATTCCTCCGACGGCGTCATCAACGCGGCGTTTCCCGGCGGTTCCATCGCGATACGCAGATCCACACGGTCCATCAGTGGTCCCGACAGCTTGCCGAGATAGCGGCGTCGCTCGATGGCGGTGCACCGGCAGTCGACGTCGTGGGCGGGCGCACAGGCACACGGGTTGGCGGCCAGGACGAGTTGGAACCTGGCCGGGTACCGGGCCACCCCGTCGCGCCTGCTCACCCGTACCTCGCCCTCTTCGAGCGGCTGACGCAGTCCGTCGAGCACCTTGGGCCCCATCTCGGCGCACTCGTCGAGGAACAAGACGCCGCGGTGGGCCAGCGACACCGCGCCCGGGCGGGCCATCCCGGTGCCGCCGCCGAGCAGCGCGGTGGTCGACGTGCTGTGGTGCGGCGCGACGAAAGGCGGCGCGGTGACCAACGGAGTCCCCGGCTGCAGGCGCCCGGCGATCGAGTGGATCGCGGTGACCTCCAACGACTCCTCATCGGTCAGCGGCGGGAGGATGCCGGGCAGCCGTCGGGCGAGCATCGTCTTGCCGATGCCCGGTGGGCCGGTCATGAACACGTGATGTGCTCCGGCAGCAGCGATCTCGAGTGCGTGCCGGGCCTCGGTCTGGCCGACGACGTCGGCCATGTCGGCAACCGGGTCGGCGACGGTGTTGTCGGCGTCGCACACCGTGTCGAGCACCGCGTGGCCGGCCAGCCAGCTCATCACCTCGCCCAGAGTGTGGGCACCGCCGACATCGAGGTCGGTGACCAGCGACGCCTCGCCCACCGACTCGATGGGTACCACCGCCCGAGCGAAGCCCGCCCGGCGTGCCTCGATCAGCGCGGGCAACACGCCACGCACCGGCCGCAACCGGCCGTCGAGGGCCAACTCGCCCATGAACACCGTCGCCGGCAGCTTCGCCGTCTCCACCTCACCCATTGCCGCCAGCACCGACACCGCGAGGGCCAGATCGTGCCCCGAACCACTCTTGGGCAACTGCGCCGGCGCCATGTTCACGGTGACCCTCTTATCCGGAAAGGTCTTGCCCGAGTTGGAAATCGCTGCCCGCACCCGTTCCCGCGCCTCCCGCAGCGACGAATCGACACTGCCCGAGATCGCGAATCCCGGTAGACCCTGACCCAGGCTCGCCTGCACCTCGATCACCTTGGCCTCGAACGCGTTGAGCCCCACCGACTGCGCCTTCCCCAACGACATCGATGACCGCCTACTCGAACACGCCGACGTGATGACGCACCGCGGCGAACTCGACGCGATCGGGATACTTCGTATCGAGTTGCACCGACACCACATCGAACCGGATCGCGGGCCAGAACGTGTCCTGCGAGGCCAGCCACAGCCGGGCCAGCCGACGCATCCGCGAGAGCTTGTCGGGCGTGACCGCGGCCACCGGATCGGAATACGTATGGCTGGCGCGGGTCTTCACCTCGACCACCACCAGCAGCGGCTCGCCCGACGTCGGCGCCGGAGGTACCGCCGCGATCAGATCCAGCTCCCCGTAGCGGCACCGCCAATTGCGTTCCAGCACCGACCATCCCAGGCCACGCACGAACTCCGCGGCCAGGTCCTCACCTAGCTTCGCGATGTGCGCCCGACGGTTCTGCTGTGATGGCTTGCTTCTCATGCCCCCACGATGACCGATCGAGCCACCGATGAGGCCCGCTCAGTCCGCCGTCAACGCCGCTGCTGTGGACCCACCACTGTCTGTGGAGCAATCAGCCGGGCGCGGACACCGACCCTGAGCTCACGGCACCGTCGGCGCGCCGTGTGTAGCTGCGACCACGATCGGCGCGTTCCCACAGCTGCGACGCGCTGCGCAGGCCGTCCGCGGCGAGCTCCCGTTTGAGGATCTTGTTGGTGGCGGTGGTCGGCAGATCCGATTCCACCCGAACCCATTTCGGCCACGCCTTGGTCGACAGATCCTCCTGGTCGGCAAGGAATTCGGCGAAGCCGGCCGGATCGAGCCCACCGGGGTCGCGCGGCACCAGAGCGGCGACCATCGCGTCGCCGACCCGCCGGTCGGGCACGGCGTAGACCGCGACCCGGCTCACCGCGGGATGACGCATCAGGACTCGCTCCACCGGGCCTGCGGCGATGTTCTCACCGTCGATGCGCATCCAGTCGGCGGTGCGTCCGGCCAGATAGATCCACCCGTCGGTGTCGCGGTAGGCCAGATCGCCCGACCAGTACATCCCGTCGTGCATCCGCTCGGCGGTCGCCGCGTCGTCGTTGTAGTAGCCTGCGAACACACCCGCACCGTGGGTGTTGACCAACTCGCCGATCGCATCCTCGGGATTGCTCAGCGCCCCATGGGAATCGAAGACGGCGGGCGCACATTCGGTCATCGTCTCCGCATGGTAGACGGCCACTCCGGGCAGTCCGAGGCCGATCGATCCGGGTGGCGTGCCGGGTTCCCGGCGCACCACGATGGCATTCTCGGTGGACCCGAACGCGTCGAGCACGAACACCCCGAAGCGCTCGGCGAACTCGGCGATGTCCCGGTCGGATGCCTCGTTGCCGAACGCGACACGCAGCGAATTGTCGGCGTCGTCGGGTCGCCGTTCGGTGGCGAGGATATAGGCCAGCGGTTTGCCGACGTAGTTCATGTAGGTGATGCCGAAGCGGCGTACGTCGTCGATGAATCGGGACGCGGAGAACGCGGCCGGCACCATTGCCGCGCCGGCGACCGCGGCAACCGCCCAACCGGCGGCCACCGCATTCGAATGGAACAGCGGCATCGACAGGTAGCACACGTCGTCGGCGGTGACACCGAGCTTGCCGGCGATCACCTGCGCTCCCATCAAGGGCATCATGTGCGCCACCCGGACGGCCTTCGGGTCGCCGCTGGTGCCGGAGGTGAAGATCAGCATGAAGGTGTCGGTGGGACTCACCTCGCACCGCGGTGTCAACGGCGGTGCGCCGATACACGTTTCACGCCAACCGGTTTCGGGGTCGTCGACATCGATCACCGACACCCCGGGCAGGTCGAGTCCGTCGAGCAGCCCGCGTCCCTCGGCGTTGACGAGCAGAATCGTGACGTCGGCGAGCGTGATGTCACGGGCCAGCGCGCTGCCGCGCCGCGTCGTGTTGATCCCGCACAGCACGAATCCGCCGAGCGCGGCCGCGGCCATGGCGACGAGCATGTCGGCGGTGTTGCCCAACATCACCCCGACATGCACACGGCGAACATCGTCGGCCGACGAGAGCAGCGCCGACGCCCAGCGCGACGCCTCCTCGACATACGCGCGCCACGAGAGTTCACGGTCGGCGGTGATCACGGCGGGCCGGTCGGAGTCGGCGCGCAGGCGCAGCAACTCCTGCAGCGTCTGCACAGGTTCGGGAGTGGTCACCGTCGGGAGTGTACGGCCGGCACCGCCCACCGCGGACCGGGTTCGGACGAACGGCCTACGGCTCGTCGGGTAGCCGCAGTTCGGGCTTCTCGAGTTCCTCGATGTTGACGTCCTTGAAGGTGATCACCCGCACCTGCTTGACGAACCGGGCCGGCCGGTACATGTCCCACACCCAGGCGTCGCTCATCCGGAGTTCGAAATAGACTTCGCCGTCGGTGTTGCGGGGCACCATCTCCACCGCGTTCGCCAGATAGAAGCGCCGCTCGGTCTCCACCACATAGGTGAACTGGCCGACGATGTCCTTGTATTCGCGGTACAGGGACAACTCCATCTCGGTTTCGTACTTCTCGAGATCTTCAGCGCTCATTCGGTAAGCCTATCGCGGTCAGGTTTGTGCTGGTGGGTGCGCCGTCACGGCGCCGGGAAGCGACGTTGCGGTACGACATGCGGTGTTGGGAGGACGGTCCGTGCGCGTCGATGCACGTCATGTGGTGCGCGGTGCTGTACCCCTTGTGAATCGCGAAATCGTACCCGGGCAGCTCGGCGTCCATGGCCACCATGATGCGGTCGCGGGTGACCTTCGCGAGGATGCTGGCCGCGGCGATACAGGCCGCCGATCCGTCGCCGCCGATCACTGGCAGCGAGGGCACGGTGAGCCCCGGCACGACGAATCCGTCGGACAGCACGTAGCCGGGCGTCATGTCGAGGCGTGCGACGGCACGCCGCATGCCCTCGATATTGGCGACGTGGATGCCGATCCGGTCGATCTCGGCTGCCTCGATGATCACCACCGACCAGCTCAGCGCGTACTTGGTGATCGCCCGATACAAGGTCTCCCTGGTCTGTTCGGACAGACGTTTGGAGTCATCGAGATCGGCGAGCGACACGAGTTGGGTGGGTTTGAGGACGCAGGCGGCCACCACGAGGGGGCCCGCACATGCGCCCCTGCCCGCCTCGTCGACACCGGCGACAGGTCCCAGTCCGCTGCGGTCGAGCGCGAATTCATAGGTGCGCAGACTTGCCGCGCGCCGCACCGGGAACCGCGGTGGCCATCGAGACGTCCGAGTCGTCCCAGACGGACTCGACCCAGACCGACTCTTCCGAGCCTGACTCATCCGAGCCGTCCCGTCACCGTTGCGGGTTGACCGAGCCGACACCGCCGATCCGGGAGAACGGATAGATCACCCACAGCACCCGACCGCGGATGTCGCTGACCGGCACCGTGCCCTGATACTCGTCGCCCACGTGATAGCGGGAATCCGCAGAGTACTCACGGTTGTCCCCCATCACCCAGACGTTGCCGTCGGGCACCTTGATGGGGCCGAAATCCTCGCCGTAGCAGCTCGTCACCTGACCGTCGGGAGATGCCGACTCGCCGTCCGCGACATCGCGGGCCTGCAGCGACTTGTCGATGTACGGCTCGTGCAGGGGCTTGCCGTCGACCTTCACGCCGACACCCTCGGAGTTGCGGCACTCCACGGTCTGACCGCCGGTCGCGATCACACGCTTGACCAGATCGTTCTCATCGGGCGGCGCGAAACCGAACCACGAGAGCCCGTTCTGCAGGGAGCGGATCGCGGGATTGTCCGAGCGTGGGGACTGCCAGTCGCCGTCCCACGACGAGGTGGGCGCCTTGAAAACGACGACGTCGCCGGGCTGTGGATCACCGAAGCGATACGCGAGTTTGTCGATGACGATGCGGTCGTTGGTGCAGCCCTGACAGCCGATCAGGGTGGGTTCCATCGACTCCGACGGGATGACGTACTGCCGGGCGATGAAGGTCTGCAGAATCCACGTGACCAGCAGGACGCAGGCGAGGATGATGACGGTTTCCCGCAGCAGCGAACCGCGTTTTCTCTCGGGTTCGTCGTCCTTGCTCCGCCACGGTCGATCGCTCGACCCGGTCTCCGCGTCGTTCGTGGTGTCGGACCGGTCTGGGGTGTCGGACCGATCCGCGGTCTCGGATTCGTCGCCGGGGTTGTCGGGTGCCACGTCGTCAGATTAGACGCGTCAGCGCTTTTCCTTGATCTTGGCCGCCTTGCCGCGCAGGTCGCGCAGGTAGTACAGCTTGGCGCGACGGACGTCACCGCGGGTGATCACGTCGATCTTGGCGATGGTGGGGCTGTGCACCGGGAAGGTGCGCTCCACGCCGACGCCGAAGGACACCTTGCGCACCGTGAAGGTCTCGCGGATGCCACCGCCCTGGCGGCGGATGACAACACCCTTGAACACCTGGACACGCTCCTTGGAGCCCTCGATCACCTTGACGTGAACGTCGAGGGTGTCGCCGGGGCCGAAGTCGGGGATGTCGTCGCGCAGCGACTGCTTGTCGAGGAAGTCGAGGGTGTTCATGGTGGTGGTCCTTGTCTGGTTAACGTGAACAGAGGAACCTGGCGGCCCCGCAACCAGGCCGCCAGGGATGTCCCGACAGCTCAGGCGTGGGGTTCGACCGGTTCATGCTCCGAGTCGTTGTGTGTGCCGTCGTGCGTGGGCGCCAATGCGGCGCCGTCGCCAGGCAACCCCACTATTGTGCCAGACAGACCCCGGCGCGGCGAAATCGCTGGTGGCGGCGGCGCCGGGTGCACCATCTGGTCGAGGCGATCCTCGGTGGCGGCGCGCACATGCGGGAGGCTTTCCGGCCGTCCAGCGACGAGGTCCTGCACGAACACGAGAGTGCGCACGAAGGGCCGACGCAGGCGTCTTTCCCGGAGCAACGCGCGTTCCATCTTGCGCGGATTGGACGTGTAGCGCCAGCGCGCCCACGGCGAATCGGGCCTGGCCAACCGGAGCACGCCGACCACCAGCAGCGGCCAGGCGAAGATGCCGATCAGACCCGTCCACACCTTGCCCTTGAGCATCACGATCAGCGCGAGCGCCAGGTTGAGCGCACCGGAGAGCAGGTCGATCACCAGTGGAGAATGCCCCCGTACGTCACTGACCGCATCGAAGTAGAGGTCGAGGGGCCGAAACCCCATCACGAGCATGCCGGTGGCCGCGATCGCGATGAACACCGCGTCCACCGAGGTCCGCCCTTCGCGACTCCAGTACACGTCGCGTAGGTAGAAGATCAGCGCGAACTCGTCGAGGACGAGTGCCGCGCCGACACCGAACAGTCCGGCCAACACCGACAACACGGCCTGGTCACCGGTGACCGACACCGCGATGAGTCCCAGCCCCGACAGCAGGGTGAGCAGCACGCCGAACACCATGTGGTGGATGTGGACGTCACCGGTGGTCACATTCGAGAACCACCACCGCACACGTGCCCGGATCAGGCGCACGCTGACACGGATGCCGACGAATCCGATGATGAGTCCGCAGAAGAACACCAGCAACGGCAGTCGCCCGCGATCGATGATGTCGTTGGTCATCCACTCCGAGGCTCGGTGCGAGAGCCAGTGGTGCATGTGATCAGGATAATTGCGGGGCGCGGATGCAGCCAGGTCAGGCGCGCGCCGGATGGGGTGCGTCGGCGTCGATACCGTCGGCGGCCAACACCGACCGCACATGCGGTGGCATCGGCGTCGACGCGCCGATCGCCAGCGTCGCCACCGCCGACGCTTCGAAATGGGCCACCACCGCGAGTTCGGGTTCCTGTCCGTCGGCGGTGAGGCCTTCGTGTGCGCCGATGGCGAACCCGGGCCGCTGATAGGGCTGGGGATCGCTCGTGGCGACCACGATCTGCCGGTCACCCCCGACCTTCTCGCCCACGCCCACCGCCACCCGCAGCCAGTCGCGGACCGGAGTGGGCAACGATGCGTGCAGCGCGATGGCGCGCGCGACGAGGTGCCGCGGGTCGACGGTCCCGGCGCCACCGGCCCCCGTGCCGATTGTCCCGCGGGCCCCCGACCCCAGCGCGCCACCGAGTGCGGCGCCGCCCATCGCGCCCAGTCCGCCCATGGCTCCCATCGGCATGTAGCCGCTGGTGGCCGCCTGACCCTGCGGGTCGTCGGAGTGATGTTCGCCGGGACGCCCGGCGTCGCGCGCCTGCTCGACGTATCCGTCGCCGGCTGCGCTGAGTGCATAGCGACCGGTGCTCGCCGCCATCACGGCGGCAGAGTCGTCGCCCAGCGCCGCCGACACCTCACCCACGAGTCGGTCGCGGTCGGCGATCGCGGTGATCACCGACATCTCGTTGTGCGCGGCGGTACTCGCAGCCGCGTACGTCTCGAGCGCGTCAGCAGCTGCCGCGAGCCGAATGGCCGCCGCACGCACGGCACCGGCGTCGGAACCGAGATGACTTCCGGCCGTGACCATCTCGTCGTGAAATCGCCCGGCCCCCTCGACGCCGTGGTGGGCGGTGACGATGTCGGCGGCTATTGCACCCAGTTCCGATGCCCGCGCACGCAACCCGTGCGCGCAGTCGAGCAGCGATCCGACATCGGCGGTGGGCCACACATCGGGCGCCAGCGTCCGGACCAGACGGCTCAGCTCGTCGGGGACCGCAAGCGTCGGCGGGGTCGGGATGCGGGCACGCTCAGCGGTCATCATCGCCCCCGAAATCGAGCGCCGAACGCTCGTCGGCGTCGCAGATCGACGTCGACGCCCGGCGTATGCGGGCCGAGTGCTGCCCCAGCAGTTGCGCGGCATCATCCACACCACGCAGGCAGCCGGCGGCCGTGACACCGAACCCGGCGCGGAACGCCGCGGCAGCCGGCCCGTCGCCGAGCGCGGCGTCGGCCGTGGCGAGCAGTTGTGCCACCTCGTCGGCGACATCGGTGAGGCGGTCCTCCGCGGTGGTCAGGCCGCGCAGCAGCTCGGTGGTGTCGTGCAGGTTCATCTCCATCGCGGGCCCGGTCGCCGGGCGTTCCTCACGCATCCCGGCGCACCTTTTCGGTGCGCGAGCGATCGGTCGGGTGGATGTCGGCGATCTGCGGGCCGAGGTGCCCGATGTCCTCTCGCAGCCGGTCACGACGTTCACGCAGGCCCGCGTCCGCCTCGGCGACGAGGCCGGTGATGGTCTCCGACAACGTGTCGGCGCGGTAGCGGCGCACGGCGGCCGGAGTCACCGTGAGATCGATGAGCAGTCCGCGCGCATTGACGGTCACCGAGATCAAGCGGTCGGCGCTCGTCGCGGTGGCGGTGAGACGGGCCAGTTCGGCGTTGACCCGCGTGAGTTCGGCGCGTTGCCGGCGGAGGTCGTCGAGCATCCGTGTCCAGCGATCCATACCTGCGTCGCTCCCTCCCCGAAGTGGACAAGATCATATCCGGTGCGGCGGCGGCCGGAACTCACTCATCAACACCCCGGAGATCGGTCGGTCTCCTCCCCCAACAGATCGGGACGTCGGGCTCGAGTGCGTGCGACCGCCTCGTCATGACGCCAGGCCGCGATCCGCGCGTGGTCGCCGCTGAGCAGCACCGAGGGCACCCGCAGGCCCCGCCACTGCTCGGGCCGCGTGTAGCTCGGGCCCTCCAGCAGTCCGTCGGAGAATGAATCCTCTTGGTGGGAGCGCGGATTGCCCAGCACGCCGGGGATCAGGCGGACGGTGGCCTCGATCATCGCCATGGCCGCGGCCTCACCGCCGATGAGAACGAAGTCGCCGAGGGACACCTCTTCGACCCGCATCCGGCGGGCGGCGTCGTCGAAGACCCGCTGATCGATGCCCTCGTACCGTCCGCAGGCGAAGACGAGGTGGCGTTCGGTACTCCAGCGTTGCGCAGTTGCCTGCCGAAACGGCACCCCGGCGGGCGAGGGCACCACCAGCAGGGTCTGCTCGTCACAGACGTCGTCGAGGCAGGGTCCCCACACCTGCGGTTTCATCACCATGCCCGGTCCCCCGCCGTACGGCGAGTCGTCGACGGCGCGGTGCACGTCGTGGGTCCAGTCACGCAGGTCGTGTACCGACAGTTCGATGGCACCCTTGTCGATAGCCTTGCCCAGCAAGGCAATTCGCAGAGGTTCGAGGTACTCGGGAAAGATGGACACGACGTCGATGCGCATCGGTCCCGCCGCATCTGCCGATGCCGTCATTGCGTCTGCTCGTCGAGCAGTCCGGCAGGCGGATCGATGACGATGCCGTCGGCGCCCACCGTCGGCACGATCTCACGCACGAACGGGACCAGCACCTCGCGCCCCTCCTCGGTGCGCACGGCCAGCACGTCGTGGGCGGGCAGATGCAGCACCGACGACACCCGGCCCACCGGGTCGCCGCCAACCGTGCGCACCTCGAGCCCCTCGAGCTCGTGGTCGTAGAACTCGTCGGGATTGCCACCCGAGTCCACGCTGTCGCTGTCGATCACGAACAGGGTGCCGCGCAGGGCGTCGGCAGCCGCGCGGTCGGACACCTCGGCCAGAGACAGCAACAGCCGCCCGGAGTGATTCCGGGCGGCTGTCACGGTGAAGGATCGGTCGGCGTCGTCGCCGCGCGGCGCACGGGCACGCAGCACGGTACCCACCGCGAAGCGTTGCGCCGGTTCGTCGGTACGGACGTCGACGACCATCTCGCCGCGCACGCCGTGCGATTTCGCGACACGTCCTACCACGAGATCCATCGTGGGAGTGTGGCTCAGCGGTCGGTGTCGACGATGTCCACGCGCATGCCCCGGCCGCCGATACCGGCGACGAGGGTGCGCAGTGCGGTGGCGGTGCGGCCGTTGCGGCCGATCACCTTGCCGAGATCCTCGGGGTTGACGTGCACCTCGACGAGGCCCCCGCGACGGCCGGTGATCAGCTCCACTCGCACGTCGTCGGGGTTGGCGACGATCCCGCGGACGAGGTGTTCGACGGCGTCGGCGACGACTGCGCTCACGCCTGGTCCTCGGCGACCGCCTCGGCGACCGCCTTCGACTCGGGCTCGGCCGGCGCTTCGTCGACGACCGGGGTGGCCTCGGCGGGTGCGTCGGCCTTCTTGGTGGCCTTCTTCTTCGGGGTGGTCGCCTCGGCGACCGGCTCGCTGTCGGCGGCGACCAGGGCCGCGTTGAACAGATCGAGCTTCGACGGCTTGGGCTCGCGCGCCTTCAGGGTGCCCTCGGCACCGGGCAGTCCCTTGAACTTCTGCCAGTCACCGGTGACCTTCAGGATGGCCGCGACCGGTTCGGTGGGCTGGGCGCCGACACCGAGCCAGTACTGGGCACGGTGGGAGTCCACCTCGATCAGGCTGGGCTCTTCCTTCGGGTGGTACTTGCCGATGGTCTCGATGACCCGGCCGTTGCGGCGGGTGCGCGAGTCGGCGACGACGATGCGGTACTGCGGGTTGCGGATCTTGCCGAGCCGCGTGAGTTTGATCTTGACAGCCATGAGGTACTTCAACTTTCCATTGGTCACTGCGCAATTCGGCGGCCCACCCAGAGATGGTGGGCCCGGTTTTGCGACGTTGTTCGGTGTGACCGTCGGTCGGTACGTAACCGGGTCCGACGAACCGACAGCCCATTCTGCCAGATGGGCGGGCCGCGACGGAAATCCCGCGGCGATCGGCCCCGGCATTGAACCGCGAGCCGGGGCTCGGTCGGCATGGGTTGCCCCACCCCACGAAAGGCAACCCACGCCGACCGTCACTCCCAGTCGCCACCCGCAGATGCGAGTGCAACGCAAATGACACCTTACTACTGGGTAACTTGCGCGACCAATCCCATGGAAGTGGCGTGGGTCACATCCTTGGGTGACGCGGCACTCATTCGATCGGGTGACCCGAGCACACCACGTGACGCGGTCGGCGCAATGTGGCGGGTTCGCACCGCGGGTCGGCGTCGAGGACAAGGAAGTCGGCCGGATCGCCATGCTCGAGCAGTCCGGCGCCGAGCCATCGTCGCGGCGCCACCGTGGCGGCTGCGAGCGCACCGCTCATCCCGAATCCGATCTGCGCGAGTCGTTCCACTTCATCGACGATGCGACCGTGCGCGACGAACCCTCCCGCATCGGTACCCGCGAAGATCGCGACGCCGGCCTCCCGGGCGGCGGCGAAGGTGTCCGCGGCGGTGTCGTAGAGCTTGCGCATGTGCGCGGCATAGGTCGGGAAACGATCGGCGCCGGCGGCGATCTCCGGAAAGTTGTCCACCTGGATCAGCGTGGGCACCAACGCGATCGACCTCGACGCCATGGCGTCGAGGTGGTCGGGGCTCAGTCCCGTCCCGTGCTCGATACAGTCGACCCCGGCGTCGATCAGGTCATCGAGGGCGTCACCGCCGAACACGTGCGCGGTGATCCGTGCGCCGGCGCGATGCGCTGCGGCGACCGCGGCATCGAGTTGGGTTCGGGTCCACAGCGGCGCGAGATCTCCCACCTCCCGATCGATCCAGTCGCCGACGATCTTCACCCAGCCATCCCCGGCGGCAGCCTGGCGGGACACCTCCGCGGGCAACTCGTCGGGATCGGTGAGGTCGACGCCGTAATCGCGCAGGTAGCGTTTCGGCCGTGCGATGTGTTTGCCCGCCCTGATGAACTTGGGGCAGGTGGGATCGGCGTCGAGCGGATGGGTGTCCAGCGGCGAGCCGACCTCGCGGATCAGTAGGGCGCCGGCGCGCACGTCGGCCTGCGCGAATCGCCGCGCCCGCTCGATGTCGACGCCGAGACCCGGTGCGATGCCGACATGATTGTGGGCGTCGACCAATCCGGGAATGATCCAGCCGTCAGCGCACACCGTGGTGGCATGGGCCACCGGTTCGCGTGAGATCCGTTCACCCACCACCCACAGCTCGACGGATTCGTCGGTCAGCGGATCGCGTCCGCGGTAGTGGCGCACGTCGGAATCGGTCGGCTCGAGCCGCGAAGAGACTGGCACCGGTGCCGGCTACTTCTTCTTCGGTTGCTGGAACTGCGAGACGTCGATGCCCTCGAGGCCCGGTGGCAGCTGGTCGAGGCCCGCGGGCATACCCGACAGATCGGGGAAACCGCCCGGCATGCCGGGGAATCCGCCCCGGACCTTCGGCGGAGTGGGACCACGTCCCTTGCCCTTCTTGCCCTTGCCCTTCTTGCGGTTGTTCTTGCGGCCGCCGCCCATGCCCATCCGTCCGGACATCTGCGCCATCATCTTGCGGGCCTCGAAGAACCGGTCGACGAGCTGGTTGACCTCGCTGACCGTCACCCCCGAGCCGTTGGCGATCCGCAGCCGCCGCGAGGCATTGATGATCTTCGGGTTGTCCCGTTCGGCCGGGGTCATACCGCGGATGATGGCCTGCACCCGGTCGAGTTGTTTGTCGTCGACCTGCGAGAGCGCGTCCTTCATCTGGTTGGCACCGGGCAGCATGCCCAGGATGTTGCCGATGGGGCCCATCCGCCGCAGCATCTGCATCTGCTCGAGGAAATCCTCGAGGGTCAACTCCCCCTGGCTGATCTTCTGCGCGGCAGCCTCGGCCTGCTGGGCGTCCCAGTGCTGCTCGGCCTGCTCGATGAGGCTGAGCACATCGCCCATGCCGAGGATGCGACTGGCCATGCGGTCGGGGTGGAAAACGTCGAAGTCCTCGAGCTTCTCGCCCGACGACGCGAACATGATGGGCTGACCGGTGACCTCTCGTACCGAGAGCGCCGCACCACCGCGGGCATCACCGTCGAGTTTGGTCAGCACCACGCCGGTGAATCCGACGCCCTCGGCGAAGGCCTCTGCGGTGGTGACCGCATCCTGTCCGATCATGGCGTCCACGACGAAGAGCACCTCGTCGGGTGCGGTCGCGTCTCGGATGTCGGCGGCCTGGCTCATCAGCTCGGCATCGATGCCCAACCGGCCGGCGGTGTCGATCACCACAACGTCGTAGTGCTGATCGCGCGCCTGCTGCACACCGCTGCGGGCCACTGCGACCGGATCGCCGTGGCTCACGGTGCCGAGTTCACCGGTCTGCCCGATGCTGGTGCCCGGGTCGGGTGCGTACACCGGGACACCGGCCCGCTCACCGACGATCTGGAGCTGGGTGACGGCTCCGGGGCGCTGCAGGTCGCAGGCAACCAGCAACGGGGTGTGTCCCTGCTGCTTGAGCCAGTGTCCGAGCTTGCCCGCGAGCGTCGTCTTTCCGGCGCCCTGCAGACCCGCGAGCATGATGACCGTCGGCGGGGTCTTGGCGAACCGGATACGCCGGGTCTCCCCGCCGAGAATCCCGACGAGTTCGTCGTTGACGATCTTGACGACCTGCTGGGCCGGGTTGAGCGCCCCCGACACCTCGGCGCCCTTCGCCCGCTCCTTGACCCGCGAGATGAATGCGCGGACGACGGGCAGCGATACGTCGGCCTCGAGCAGCGCGAGGCGGATCTCACGGGCGGTGCGGTCGATGTCGGCGTCGGAGAGGCGTCCTTTACCGCGCAGGTCCTTCAGCGCACCGGTCAACCGATCGGAGAGGGAATCGAACATTCCCCCAGTGTCCCACGTCGCGGCCCGGGGTCTCCCGTCCGGTCGGTGGGCAATCCGGGCCGTCAGCTGATCGGCACACCCGAACGTCCGGTACCGCCGAAACTCGCCGGACCCGGACCGTCGCCGGAATCGTCGCTGCGTGGCTGCGGGGGCGGACACACCGCGATGACGTCGTCGGCGAGCCGGGTGCGTGCCTCGGGTGTGTCATCGGGCAACCGCAGGCAGAAACTGTCCACCACGGTGCCACCGAGCGTGGTGACCTTCGCCCACCTGATGTCGGCTCCGTGCCGCTCGATCACCGCGCTGACCCGGCTGAGCAGGCCGAGACGATCGTCGGTACGCAACTCCATGAGCACATCCCCGTCGCCGGGTGCCTCGGCCCACAGCACCCGAGGCGGAGCGATCGCGAACAGCGCCGGTACGGCATTGCGGGTCTGCCCCGTGCCGGCGAAGTCGGGGTCGGCGTCTTCCGGAGTGTTCGACGCATCCGAACCCGGCGTGGTGGCGACGGTGCCGATGGTCGGGATCGGGGAATTGCGTTCGCGGGTGTCGAGGCGATCGAGCACGTCGATCTTTCCCTCCACCGCCGCGATCAGCTGCTGACGGATCAATCCCGACTCGGGGGGATCACCGAACATGGGCACCACCACGAAGGTGTTGACCGCCCGGGTTTCCCCGTCGGTGGCGAGGTGGCTCTGCACGGTGGCCGAGTGTGACCGCAATCCGTTGAGTGCGACCACGCCTGCCATCTTCGACAGCAGTCCGGGACGGTCGGGTGCCACCATGACGAGGGTGAAGGTGTGCGGCCCGTCGCCCTGCGTCAGCCGAACCGCGAACCGGTCGGTCTCGGCGAGGTCGATCGCTTCGGGGCTCAGCGGGTCCGGGACGGCAAGCTCTCCGCCGTCGATGAGCCGCATCGCGCGCCGCACCAACTCGCTGATCAGCGACGCCTTCCACTCCCCCCACACCCCGGGACCGGTGGCCAGCGAGTCCGCCTCGGCGAGGGTGGCGAGCAGCTCCAGCAGCACCCGGTCGTGGCCCAGGGTCTCGACGAGTTCGCGCGCCGTGGCCGGATCGTCGAGGTCACGCCGGGTGGCGACCGTCGGCAGCAACAAATGGTGACGCACCATCTGCGACAGCGTCGCGACATCGTCGGGCCACAGACCGAATCGGTTGCCCACCTGGATCGCGAGGTCGGCGCCGACGATGCTGTGGTCGGCGCCGCGACCCTTGCCGAGGTCGTGGATCAGCGCGCCGAGAACGAGCAGGTCGGGCCGCGACACCCGGGTGGTCATCGAGCTGGCGTAGGCGGCCGCCTCCACCATGTGACGGTCCACGGTCCAGGTGTGGATGGCGTCGCGGGGCGGGAGGTCGCGCACCGCGCCCCACTCGGGCAACAAGCGCCCCCACAGGCCGGTACGGTCGAGCGCCTCGATGGGGGCGATCATGTGGTGGCCCGCGCCGAGTAGCACCAGCAGGTCGCTGAGCGCCTCCGCGGGCCACGGTTCACGCAGTTCGGGTGCGTAGTCGGCCAGACGTGAGAGGGTTGCGGCGCTGATCGGCAGGCCGGTGCGCGCCGACGCCGAGGCGACGCGCAGTATGAGACCGGGATCCTTGCTCGGAATCGCGTTGCGCGCCAACACGATCTCCCCGTTGTGCTCGACCACTCCCTCGTCGAGGGGTCGACGGATGGGTGACCGGCGAAGGCGCGCGAGCCCGCGTCGGGGCAGCGCGTTTCCGGCGGTGCGCAGGCCGACGTCGGTGGAATAGCTGATGGTGCGGGCGGCGTCGCTGATCACGCGGGCGAGGTCGAAGCGGTCACCGATCCGCAGCGCGGCACCGATCTCGTCGGCATCCTGCGCCTGGACCTGTTCACGTGGCCGGCCGGCGATCCGATGCAGTTCGGTACGGATATCCAGCAATCGACCGTAGGCGATCTGTGGACCCGCGCCGGGTGAATCCGGTCGCAGGCTGGCCATGCCGTCGGTGAGTTGCGCAATTGCCAACGCGCCCAACAGTTGTACGTCGCGCAGACCGCCGCGGCCGTTCTTGAGGTCGGGCTCGGCCCGGTGCGCGATATCCCCGGCGCGACGCCACCGGTCCTGCGCACCGGTGACGAGTTCCGCGAACCGATGCCGGATGTCGTTGCGCCACTGCTGGCGGATGCCGCCGATCAGCAGCGACGACAGGTCCTCGTCGCCGGCGATGTGCCTGGCCTCGAGCAGACCGAGGGCAGCGGTGATGTCGGTGGCCGCGACCTGCAGCGCCTGCGGCACCGTGCGCACGCTGTGATCGAGGGCGATGTTGGCGTCCCACAACGGATACCAGAGGCCATCGGCCACCTCCGACACACGTTCGGGCGGGAGGTCGTCGTGCAGCAGGATGAGGTCGAGGTCGGAGTACGGCAGGAGTTCACCGCGACCGAGACCACCCACCGCGACGATGGCGAGCCCACTGTCGGGTCGAATGCCGAGTTCGGCTCCCTTGCTGGTCAGCCAGAACTCGTGGAGATCCACCAGGACCTGACGCAGTCCCGCGGCATCTAGACGCCCACTCCCGGAGGCGTCGGTGAGTTGCCGGCGCGTACGTGCGAGGTCCGTCGCGGCCACGGGGGCCGCCGGTGGCACGGAGGAAGAGTGTGGCCCCGCGCCCGACTTGTCGTCAGGGGCGGGGCCACGCTCAGGATTCACGAAGGGCACGGGACCTCGTCAGAGCGCGTCGCCGCCGCGCTCGCCGGTTCGGACGCGCACGACCGTATCGACGGGCGAGACCCACACCTTTCCGTCACCGATCTTGCCGGTACGCGCGGCTTCCACGATGACGTCGACCACCTTGTCGACCGAGGCGTCGTCGACCACGACCTCGACCCGCACCTTCGGCACGAAGTCGACCGAGTATTCGGCGCCGCGATACACCTCGGTGTGACCCTTCTGGCGGCCGTAGCCCTGGACCTCACTGACGGTCATGCCGAGGATTCCGGCCTGCTCGAGACCTGCCTTGACATCCTCGAGCGTGAACGGCTTGACGATTGCGGTGATGAGCTTCACTTGGATCATGCCTCCTTGCCGAGGGCGACACCGGACTGGCTGAGAGCGCTTCCGGTACCGATCGGTGCGAAATCGTATGCGGACTCTGCGTGCTGCGACTCGTCGAGGCCGGCAGCCTCATCCTGCGGCTCTGCGCGCAGGCCGATGGTGAACTTCAGCACAAGCGCAATTATGGCAGTCGCGACGGCCGAGTAACCGAGGACCGCGAACGCGCCCACGGCCTGGCGCCACAACTGGTCCCAACCGCCGCCGTAGAACAGACCGGACACGGCTGCCGGTGCGGAATCGGTGGCCAGGAAACCGATCAGCAGGGTTCCCAGCAGACCGCCGACCATGTGGACGCCGACGACGTCGAGTGCGTCGTCGTAACCCAGCTTGTACTTGAGGCCGACCGCCAGCGCGCAGACGATGCCGGCCAGCGCGCCGATGATCAGTGCGCCCAGGACGTTCACCGAGGAACAGGACGGGGTGATCGCGACGAGCCCGGCGACGATACCCGACGCCGCACCGAGGCTCGTGGCGTGTCCGTCACGGATTCGTTCGGTGAGCAGCCAGCCCAGCATGGCCGTGCCGGTCGCGATGGTCGTGGTCATGAAGGTCGAGGCCGCGATTCCGTTTGCCGACGTGGCCGAACCGGCGTTGAAGCCGTACCAGCCGAACCACAACAGTCCCGCGCCGAGCATGGTGAACGGCAGGTTGTGCGGCCGCATCGGGGTGCCCGGCCAGCCCTTGCGCTTGCCGAGGAACAGCACGAGTATCAGGCCCGCCACACCGGAGTTGATGTGCACGGCAGTACCACCGGCGAAGTCGATGGCCTTGAGACTGTTGGCGATCCAGCCGCCCTTCTCCGCGGTGACACCGTCGAAGGAGAACACCCAGTGTGCCACCGGGAAGTAGACGATGGTCGACCAGATGATGGTGAAAGCGAACCACGCGCTGAACTTCATGCGGTCGGCCACCGCGCCCGAGACCAGGGCGACGGTGATGATCGCGAACATCAATTGGAAGGCCACGAAGACCAGAGCGGGAAGAGTGCCGACCAGCGGGATGTTCACCGCGTCGGCTGCCTCGGTTCCCGTCGCCGCGTCCGCGGCCACGGCGGCAGAGCCGTTACCCGAGATCAATCCCTTGAGTCCGAAGAACTCACTCGGGTCGCCGACCACACCGCCCTTGTCGTTGCCGAAGGCCAGCGAGTATCCGTAAATCGACCAGAGCACCGTCACGACGCCCATGGAGACGGCGCTCATCATGATGGTGTTGAGGACGTTCTTGGAGCGGACCATGCCGCCGTAGAAGAACGCCAAACCTGGCAGGGTCATACACAAGACCAGCGCGGAGCTGGCCAGCATCCAGGCGGTGTCACCGGTATCGGGCACACCCATCGTGGGGAAATCCGCCACAACTATCCCTCCTAATCCCACCGTGACGACGCACGGCGCTTGACCTGGAGAGAAGGGTGCTTTGTGTTTGTTTCAACGATGCCGATTACAGGTTTCAGGCATGTGAACCAACGCCCGGTTTATATTTCGTGGCGGTAACACCGCAGGTGGCGAGGAAAGGTTTTGCCGGACCCCGGGCGCACCTATGCGCGCTGCCGAATATCTACTCCGCACTCTGTGCGGTGCCACTTACAGCAGCGCGTCGACGAACGCCTCCGGCTCGAAGGGCGCGAGGTCGTCGGCACCCTCACCGAGCCCGACAAGCTTGACCGGCACACCGAGCTCGTCCTGGACATGGAACACGATGCCGCCCTTGGCCGTTCCGTCGAGCTTGGTCAGCACCACGCCGGTGATGTCGACCACGTCGGCGAAGACGCGTGCCTGGGTGAGACCGTTCTGACCGACGGTGGCGTCGAGAACCAACAGCACCTCGTCGACGGGTGCCTTCTTCTCGACGACCCGCTTGACCTTGCCGAGTTCGTCCATCAGTCCGGTCTTGGTGTGCAGACGGCCGGCGGTGTCGATGAGCACGACGTCCACGCCGTCCTCGACTCCCCTCGCGACCGCGTCGAAGGCCACCGATGCCGGATCGGCCTGTTCCTTGCCTCGCACGATGTCGGCGCCCACCCGTTCACCCCACGCCTGGAGCTGGTCGGCGGCAGCGGCACGAAATGTGTCGGCGGCACCGAGCAGCACACGTCGTCCATCTGCGACCAGCACGCGCGCCAGTTTGCCGGTGGTGGTGGTCTTTCCGGTGCCGTTGACGCCGACGACGAGCACCACCGCCGGGGACTGCGCGTGGGGCAGCGCGCGCACCGATCGGTCGAGCTCGGGGTGCAGTTGCTCGACCAGCACCCGCCGCAACAGGGCGCGGGCGTCGGCGGCGGTGCGCACCGGATTCGTGGCGAGTTCGGTGCGCAGACGCTCGACCACCGCTGTGGTGGACGCCGAGCCGAGGTCGGCCATCACGAGGGTGTCTTCGATCTCCTCCCAGCTCTCCTCGTCGAGATCACCCGCACCGAGCAAACCGAGCACGCTCTTGCCGATGGCCCCTTGCGACCGCGACAGACGCCCACGCAGCCGCCCCAGACGGCCGGCGGTGGGCGCGATCTCTTCGCGCGGCGGAGCCGCCACCGCTCCGGACGCATCCGACGGGACATCGACGGCCGCGGCATCCGTGCCCTGCTCTGCGGTCTCCGGTACGGCGGTCTCGGGTTTAGCGGTCTCGGGTTCCGCGACCGCCGGTGCGGCGGTCTCGGGTTCCGCGACCTCCGGTGCGGGGGTCTCCGGTGCGGCGGTCTCCGGTGCAGAGGTCTCCGGTGCAGCGGTCTCCGGTGCATCGGTCTCCGGTTCTGCGGTCTCGGGTTCGGCCGTCTCCGGTGCGGCGTAGTCCGGCAGTGAGATGTCGGTGATCCCACGCGTGGGTGAATCCCGCGGCACCGACGCGTCATCGCCCACGGCGGGCTGACCGTCGACATCGGTCCGCTCACCGGGCGGTCGCACCGGTGCGGGTGGCTCGACCGTGCCGGTTCCGCCCTGACTGAAGGTGAAGCCCGATCCGGCCCGATATCCCCCCGACCGGTCGACCTGGGGTTTGCTGCCGTCGACCACTTGGGTGTCGGTGGCGGCGCTGCCGGCGTCATCGTGCAACGAGACGCGCCGCCGCCGTGACACCACGAGGCCCACCACGATCAGCGCGAGGATGACGACGACCGCGACGACGATCGCGATGATGATTCCGGTGTTCACTGATTCAGTCCCTGTCCTCGTTGGTTCTGGAAGATTCCTCGCTCGTCGGCACAGTCCTCGTCGGGGCAGTCCTCGTCGGCGCAGTCCTCGTCGGGGCAGTCCTCGTCGGCGCCGTCCTCGTCTGGGGCGTCGAACCCTCCGACCCGTCGGTTTCCGACACCGCGACGGGGATGTCCTGCCCGCGCAACCGTTGCGAGATGACCGTGGTGATCCCGTCGCCACGCATGCTGACGCCGTAGAGGGCGTCGGCCACTTCCATCGTCGGCTTCTGATGCGTGATAACGATCAACTGTGACCGCTCGCGCAGCTGCGCGAAGAGACTGATGAGTCGGCGCAGGTTGGTGTCGTCGAGCGCGGCCTCCACCTCGTCCATGACGTAGAACGGGGACGGGCGGGCGCGGAAGATCGCCACCAGCATGGCGACCGCGGTCAGTGACTTCTCCCCACCGGAGAGCAGTGACAGCCGTTTGACCTTCTTGCCGGGCGGCCGCGCCTCCACCTCCACACCGGTGGTGAGCATGTCGCCGGGTTCGGTGAGCACCAGTCGACCCTCGCCGCCGGGGAACAGGGTGGCGAACACCTGCTCGAATTCGCGCTCCACGTCGGCGTAGGCCTCGGTGAACACCTGCAGGATGCGGGCGTCGACCTCCTCGACCACCGCGAGGAGATCCTTGCGTGCCGCCTTGATGTCCTCGAGTTGCGCCGACAGGAAGTTGTAGCGCTCCTCAAGGGCGGCGAACTCCTCGAGCGCCAGCGGGTTCACCTTGCCCAGGGTGTTGAGGTCCTTCTGCGCCTTGCGGGCCCGCGCCTCCTGGGTGGCACGGTCGTAGGGCATCGGTGCGGGCGCCACCACGAGGTCTCCGCGGGCCTTCGCCTGTTCGTACTCGGCCACCTCGAGGGCCGACGGCGGCATCGGGACCTCCGGGCCGTACTCGGCGATGAGGTCGTCCGGCGACATCGCGAAGTTCTCGAGGACCTGTTCCTCCAGTTGCTGGATGCGCAGCGCCGATTGCGCGCGGGCCACTTCGTCGCGATGCACCGCGTCACGCAGCACGTTGAGTTCTTGGGTGAGGTGCGTGGCCCGTTCGGTGAGTCCCTCCACCGTCCGGGAACGCTCACCCTTGATCCGTTCGAGCTCGTCGCGCCCGGCCTGCGCGGTGGCCACGGCCCGCACGAGACGCTCGGAGACTTCCGCCGCAGCCGCCGCGACATCGGCCGCCACCGCGGCGGCGGCACGACGCGCCTCGTCCTGGCGGCGGGCGCGCTCTCGCGCATCCCGCTCGCGTTGTGCCGCCCGGCGCAGCGAGTCGGCGCGACCGCGCACCGACGTCAGTCGCTCTTCTGCGGTACGAAGCGCCAGCCGCGCCTCCATCTCGCCGGTGCGGGCCGCGGCCACCGCCGCAGCGGCGGCCGTCCGCTCGTTCGCATGCCCGGCGTCGTCGGCGTCGGTGCCGGTGCCCGCAGCGGTCGCTGTCTCGTCGCGGTCCAGACGAAGCCGCTCACGTAGCTGCGCGAGGGTGTCGAGCATGTCGGCCCGGCCTTCTTCGGCCTTGTCGCGCTGTCGCGTCAGGCGTTCGCCCTCGGCCTCGGCGGCGCGGATCTCCTGGCCCAACCGGGCAAGGTGTTCATAGGCCGTGCCCACGGTGGCGTCGGACTCGTGCAGCGCGGCGAGCGCCTCCTCGGCGGCTTCGCGGCGTTCGCGCTGCTCCACCAGGGCTCCCTCGAGGGCCGCCGCGGTCTGTTCGCTGTTCCGGCGCGCCGCAGCGAGGTCGGCGGTCGCCGCGTCGATGGCCGACTGCACCTCCAGCATCGAGGGACGTCGCGACGAACCACCCTCCACCGAGGCGGGACCGATCCGGTCCCCGTCGCGGGTGACCGTGCGCACCCGGTGTTCGCCGGCCAGACGCAAACCCGTGGCGGCGTCATCGACGATCACGGTGTCGGCCAGCACGAGATCGACGGCCCCGCGGACCGACGAGGCGCACGACACCACCGTCGCAGCCCATCGGGCGCCGTCGGGCAACGTGACCTCTGGAGTGGCCGGCGTGTCCGGCAACCCGCCGAGGATCAGCGAGGCGCGACCGCCGTCGCCGCTCTTGAGCGCTTCGAGTGCCCGCACCGCGGCGAGTCCGTCGACGGTGGCGATGGCATCGACGGCCGGACCGAGCGCACCCGCGATCGCGGTCTCGAAACCCGGCTCGACGGTGAGCAGTTCCGACATCGGTCCGAGCAGACCGTCCGGCGCGTGCTCGATCAGCCAGGCGCCGCCGTCGTTGCGTTCGAGTCCCACCGACAGCGCCTCGATGCGTGCGGTCAGTGACGCGATCTGCTGTTCGGCCTCTCGTTCGGTTGTCTGCAGGGTGGCCACCCGCTCGTTCGAGAGGTTCAGCGCCGTCACGCAGCGTTCGTGGTGCTCGTCGAGACCCTGTTCGGACGCCTCGAGTTCACCCAGCGACGTTGTCACCGAATCCTGTTGCGCCTGAGCTTTTTCCGATCGCTCAGCGGCCGCCGCGATCGCCGCGGTCAGCCGAGCGGCCTCGGCCTCGATCCCGTCGGCCTTGGTCTGCAGGCTCTCCACCTGACCTTCGAGCCGGGCGAGTCCCTCGCGGCGGTCGGCCACTGCCCGGACCGCGGCCAGGTGCGCTCGTTCCGCCTCGGCGGCCACCTGTTCGCATTCCTCGAGTTCGAGTTTGGCCCCCTCGAGGTGTTCGGCGGCGTAGGTCGTCGCCTCGGCGAGTTCGGCCTCGGTCAGCGCAGCCTCCTCGGCCTGCCGCTCGAGGTCCTCCGGGTCGGGGCCGCTGGAGGTCACGGTCGGCTCGTCGAGGTAGCGGCTGCGTTCGGCGGCCACCCGACCGGTGGCGTCCACGCGCTCGGCGAGGGCCGAGAGCCGGAACCATGCCTGCCCTGCCTCCGCGGCGGCTGGGGTCACCTGTGCGAGGTGGTCGGAGTGGGCGGCCAGCTCGGCGTTGACCGCGTCGAGTTCGGCGGTCACCTCGTCCTGGCGGGTGCGGATCTCGTCCTCGACGGCGGTGTGCTCGGCCATCTCCGTCCGACGCGTCACCAGATCGTCGGCTGCCAGGCGCAACCGGGCGTCGCGCAGGTCCGCCTGCACGGTTTGCGCGCGGCGGGCCACCTCGGCCTGCCGGCCCAGCGGTTTGAGCTGACGACGCAGCTCGGCGGTGAGGTCACCGAGCCGGTCGAGGTTCGCCTGCATCGACTCGAGCTTGCGGACCGCCTTTTCCTTGCGCTTACGGTGTTTGAGCACGCCTGCGGCCTCTTCGATGAAGGCACGACGGTCCTCCGGGCGCGACTCCAGGATGGCGGCGAGCCTGCCCTGACCGACGATGACATGCATCTCGCGACCGATGCCCGAATCCGACAGCAGTTCCTGTACATCCATCAGCCGGCACGAGTTGCCGTTGATCTCGTATTCCCCGGCGCCGTCGCGGAACATGCGCCGGGTGATCGACACCTCGGAGTACTCGATCGGCAATGCCCCGTCGGCATTGTCGATCGTGAGGGTGACCTCGGCACGTCCCAGTGGCGGCCGGCCGGAGGTTCCGGCGAAGATGACGTCTTCCATCTTGCCGCCACGCAGCGCCTTGGCCCCCTGCTCACCCATGACCCAGGTCAGCGCATCGACGACGTTGGACTTGCCCGAGCCGTTGGGGCCCACCACACAGGTGATCCCGGGCTCGAACCGCAGCGTTGTCGCCGACGCGAAGGACTTGAAGCCCTTCAGGGTCAGGCTCTTGAGGTGCACGACCGTACAGACTACTCACCGGAGCGGATCCGCTGCCCGCTGCGGCTGATCAATCCGCCTCCGGCGGGGGGTGAGTCTCAGCGTTCGGCGAATCCGTGCAGATCACCACGCGCCGGGTCGAATCGCTCCACGACGAGATCGACCCGACCAGGGGTGTCGGCGGACCGCAACCAACTCAGCAGGGCTTCGACGGCGTCCCGGGACCCCTCGGCCACCACCAGGACCCGGCCGTCGGACAGGTTGGTGGCCGATCCCACCAACCCGAGTTCGAGGGCACGCGATCGCGTCCACCACCGGAAGCCCACCCCCTGCACGTGTCCGTGCACGTAGGCGGTGAGCCGGGTCGGGGCCTGTTGACCGCTCATGTCACTCGGACTCGATCCGCAGATCCACGCTGGTCCCCGCCTTGAGCGTGCGGCCGACGGTGCACACCTGATCGACCGCGCGTTCCACCACCACCAGCAGCCGCTGGGCGGCGGCGGGATCGAGTTCGGACAGATCCACCTCGAGCACCTCGTCGAGATGCGGATACACCTCGTTGTCGCGGTCGGCGTCACCGGACACCCTGATGGTGGCGTCGTAGTCGTCGCCGAGGCGACGGGCCAGGGGCCGGTCCGACGACATTCCGGTGCACGCGGCGAGCGCGATCTTGAGCAGTTCCCCGGGCGTGAAGACGCCTTCGACATCCTGCGAACCGATGAGTACCTCGGCCCCCCGCGAACTCTTGCCGGTGTAACGCCGGGTCCCGGTGCGCTGCACCCACAGGTCGGTGTGCGCGGCCTCGACGGCGGGGGCGGTGGCTGTTGCGGTCGGGTCGGTGGTCATCGTGGCGACGACTCCTTCGTCTCGGTCTCGACAAGGCGGTGGGCGTGCGGGCCACCTGCTTCTGCAACCAACGCGGACAGGGCCGGATTGTTCCGGCAGGTCGCCCCGCTCAGTGTCCGGCAGGTCGCCCCGCTCAGTGTCCGGCAGGTCGCCCCGCTCAGTGTCCGGCGGGCCGCCGCTGGCATCGCGGACAATAGTAGGAGCTCCGGTTCATGAACTCCTCGCGCCGCATCGGGTATCCGCATCGACGGCAGGGGGCCCCGGCGCGGCCGTAGGCGTTCAGGGACCGTTCGAAGTAGCCCGACCTCCCGTTGACGTTGACGTAGAGCGAGTCGAACGAGGTTCCGCCCGCGGCGAGCGCATCGGTCATGACCGCGGTGGCGTCGTCGATCAGTTCGGCGAGTTTGGCCCGGGAGATTCCGTCGGTGAGGCGGGCGCCGTGCAGGCGCGCACGCCACAGCGCCTCGTCGGCGTAGATGTTGCCCACACCGGAGATCAGCGACTGGTCGAGGAGGGCACGTTTGATCTCGGTGTGCTTGGCCCGGATACGGCCGACCACGGCATCGCGATCGAAGGCGGGATCGAACGGGTCGGGTGCGATGTGGGCGATGGAGGCGGGCATTGCGTCCGACTCGCCGGGAAGCATGTCGTCGGCCGGCGCGTAGTCGTCCACATGCCACCCGCCGAAGGTGCGCTGATCGACGAACCGCAACTCGTTGCCGTCGTCGAGCGTCGCCCGTATCCGCAGATGGGTGTGATCGGGCGCGCCCACCTTCGCGATGAGCATCTGCCCGCTCATCCCGAGGTGGACCACCAGAGCCTCGTGGTCGCGGCCGTCGGGGGTCACCAGGTCGAGCCACAGGTACTTCCCGCGGCGCCGGGCGGCACCGATGGTCATGCCCGTCACCCTGCCGACCAGGTCGGGTGCGCCCCCGACCTGACGTCGCACCGCGCGCGGATGCAACACCTCGACGCCGGTGATGCGACGGCCGGTGACGTGCTGTTCGAGGCCGGCACGGACAGTCTCGACCTCCGGCAGTTCAGGCATCTGCTGGTTCAGGCACCGGGAGCCGAGGCACGCTCGGTGAGTGTCTGCCAGGCCAGCGCAGCGGCTTTCTGCTCGGCCTCTTTCTTGGTGCGGCCCACACCGTCGCCCACTTGTTCGCCGGCCACCACGGCATGCGCCGTGAACTCCTTGTTGTGGTCGGGTCCGGTGGACGAGATCTGATACTGCGGCGGCCCGTAGCCACGCTCGGCGGCCAGCTCCTGCAGCGAGGTCTTCCAGTCGAGGCCCGCACCGAGGTCGCCGGCCCTGTCGAGCACCGGATCGAACAGCGCGAGGATGATCCGCTGGGACACCTCCAGACCGTGCGCCAAATAGATCGCACCGAACAGCGATTCCAGGCCGTCGGCGAGTATCGAGTCCTTGTCACGTCCGCCCGTCATCTCCTCGCCCCGCCCCAGAAAGAGGTGACGGCCGAGGCCGCCGGGCCCCAACCCCCGGGCCACGTCGGCAAGCGCGTGCATGTTGACCACGCTCGCCCGGATCTTGGCGAGTTCGCCTTCGGCGCGGTCGGGATAGCGCAGGTAGAGGCGTTCGGTGATCACCACGCCGAGCACGGAGTCACCGAGGAACTCCAGACGCTCGTTGGTGGGCAGTCCGCCGTTCTCGTACGCATAGGAACGGTGGGTCAGGGCCAGCGTGAGCAGATCGTCGGGAATCGTGGCGCCCACGGCGTCGAGCAGATCGGCGGCGTCGGTCACTCCGGGCCCCGCGACTCTGCCTCTCCGGCCACCCGGTCGGTGTCGGAACCGGGAGACTGTGACGCGCCGTCGGCGGACGTGCCAAACCTCTCGGTCAGCGCCGCCCACCGGGGATCGATCAGCTCGTGTCCGTGCCCGGGTTCGGCGACGGCCAGTCGCACGCCACACACCGTGCACAGGCCGGGGCAATCGTCGCTGCACAGTGGCGACATGGGCAGCTCGAGCGCCACCGCGTCGATCACCGACTGTCCGAGATCGATGCGGTCGTCGGAGATGCGGTGGATGTCCTCGGCGTCGGAGGTCTGTTCGGTCTCGCTGTCGGGATAGGCGAACAGTTCGGTGAGGAACACCGTCACGGTGCCGTCGATCGGTTCGAGGCACCGTGCGCATTGTCCGTCGGTGTCACCGGAGACGGTCCCGGTGACCAGGACGCCCTCGGACACCGCCTCGAGCCGCATGTCGAGATCGACCTCCGAACCTGCGGGAATGCCGATCATCTCGACACCGATGCGCTCGGGAGTGACGACGGTGCGATGCACCTCCGACATCGTTCCGGGCCGGCGCCCCAGCGATCGGATGTCGAGGACGAAGGGATCGCGCTGCGATGCCGGCGCACCAGGATTCACTGCATTCTCGGCCACATCTGCACGATACGCCCGGGTTGCCGATTCGTCCGGTGTCGCGACACGCCCGTCGAGCGGCCGATCACACGGCCAGCGGCGAACCCTGGTCGCGGGTGTATCCGGCGCCCCGTGCCTGGTCGCCGTGGGTGCGGCGGCCTGCGGCTTCCTCGTCGACGCTGCGCGGATACTCGACGTAGTCGTGCATTCCCGCGCCGGTGCGAAGCTGATGACGCCCACGGTTCACCGAACGGAGGGTGCCGGTCAGGATCTCCTCGAAGTCGGCGAGCTTCTCGTCGACGTAGACGTCGCAATCGCCGCGCAGGCGGTCGGCCTCGGCGTGGGCGGCGTCGATGATCCGTTCGGCCTCCGACTTCGCGGCCGCGACCACCTCGGTCTCGGAGACGAGTCGCTGCTGCTCGGCGATGCCGTCGGCCACCGACTTGTCGTAGGTGCTGTTGGCGGCGTCGACGGTGCGCTGGGCCTCGGCACGCGCGCGACCGGTGACGGCCTCGAATTCACGCGCCGCACTCGTCGACAGGCGGTGGGCCTCACCGGTGGCGTCGTCCACCAGAGACTTTCCGTGCGACGACGCCTCATCGACCATCCGGTCGGCCTGGGCCTTGGCGTCGGCCAGGATGCGGTCGGCCTCGGCACGAGCGTGTGCGAGCACGGCCTCGGATTCCGAATCGGCCTTGGTGATGACGGTGTCGGCGTGGTCCCGCGCGTCACCGATCAGCGTCTCCCGCTGGTCGAGCACGTCTTGGGCGTCGTCGAGTTCACCGGGGATCGAGTCCTTGATGTCGTCGAGCAGCTCGAGCACGTCACCCCGCGGCACCACACAGCCCGCGGTCATCGGGACGCTGCGAGCCTCCTCCACAATCGCCACGAGTTCATCGAGAGCCTCAAATACCCGGTACACAGCTACCCCAATCCGGCGCCTGCCATCTGCTCGTGTGCGGGACTCTTGTCCCATCTGAAACTGATGTGACCATTGTGCCGAATGAGGTCGCTGTGATTGAGGAGGATGATGAGTTGGGCGTGTCGCGCGTGACTCTTGTGTCAGGCGTTGCGTTCGCCGCCCAGGTTGGCCAGCAGCCGTTCATGGATGTGCGGCGACAGATACGGAGACGCGTCGCCACCGAGTTTGGCCACCTCTTTCACCAGCGAACTCGACACGTGTGCGAAGCGTGGATCGGTCAGCAGAAAGACGGTTTCGACGTCGGCGAGTTCCCTGTTCATCTGCGCCATCGGCGTTTCGTAGTCGAAGTCGATCGCCGAGCGCAGTCCCTTGACCAGCACATGGATGTTCTCGTGGGTCAGGTAGTCCACCAGCAGCCCGGTCCACCGGTCCACCCGCACGTTCGGCAGGTCGGCGCAGTCCTGCTCGATCAGCGCGATACGTTCGTCCACGCCGAACAGGCCGCGCTTGTTGGGATTGACCACCACGGTGATCACCACGTCGTCGAAGCAGCCTGCGGCGCGTTCGACGACGTATCGGTGTCCCCGCGTGAACGGATCGAAGGAACCGGGAATCGCGGCCGTTGTCATGGCGTAAACCTACCCACGTCCACGCGGGTGTCCCCATAGGTTCGCGACAGCACCTGCTCGTACACGTCGGGCCAGGTGACCGCGTCGCCGCGCACACCGCGCTCCACCACCACCAGCGCGTCCGGTGCCAGCCAGCCCGCCGCGAGGCGACGCAGGTCGTCGTCGACCTCGGGCGCGCCGAGTGCATACGGCGGATCGGAGAAGACGAGGTCGATGCGTTCGTCCGACGACGGTGCGGTGGCCAGGAATGCCGACACCGCGCCGGTGACCACGCGTCCGCGGCCGACGAGGCCGAGATCGCGCAGGTTGCCGGTGACCACGCGTGTCGCCTGCCGCCGGTTGTCGACGAAGGTGGCCGACGCCGCACCGCGGGAGAGCGCTTCGAGGCCGAGTGCCCCCGATCCCGCGTAGAGGTCGAGGACACGGTCGCCGGTGAGATCGGTCCGTGCGGTCAGCACGTTGAACAGCGATTCGCGAACCCGATCCGACGTGGGGCGCGTTCCCGCATCGGGCACACGCAGCCGACGTCCCCCGTGCTCTCCGGCGATGATCCTCGTCATTCGGACCATTGTGCTCGGCGGTGTGATCGTCGGGCCCCGGCACCGCCGCCGAACGTGACCCGCATCGACGCCCGGCCGCAGGCTGACGTGATGCGTGTCACAATAGTGGACTGAACTGGGCAAAGCGCCGCATATTGATGTCCGATTTGCCCAGCCGGGTGACTCCGCCGAAACGCGTTGTTAACGTCGCAAACGTTATGAGCCCGTCTCTCGCCAGCATGTCCTCGCCCGCCCTCACCGTCAGTTGCCGCATGCCCGCACGCAGCGATGCCACCCGACTCTGGGAGATCGCCGCGGACTCAGCGGTTCTCGACGTCAACTCGAGCTACTCCTATGTGCTGTGGTGTCACGACTTCGCGGCCACCTCCATCGTGGCCGAAGTCGATGGCCGCCCAATCGGTTTCGTCACCGGCTATCGCCGGCCCTCCGAACCGTCGACACTCATGGTCTGGCAGGTGGCCGTCGACGATTCCCACCGCGGACACGGCATCGCCGCAACGATGCTGCACCAGCTCCTCGACCACGTCGAGAGCAGCGGGATGACGGCACTGCACACCACGATCAGTCCTGACAACGTTGGCTCACAACGTCTTTTCGCGTCCGTCGCACGTGACCGGGGACTCCGACTCACGCGGCGCGAACTGTTCGGCGCGAGCGACTTCCCCGACTCGCACGAGCGCGAAGACCTGTATCTGCTCGAACCGGTGACCGTCGCACGCTGACGGGTCGGTCACCACGCCGGCCGCCGCTCAACGTCTGCGCGGCACCGAGTTCCTTCAGCACCAAACTTCCACATCGGAGGATTCTCCATGAAGTCAATCACCACAACGATCGACGACTCGACGTTCACCGACAACGAATCCGAGGTTCGCAGCTACTGCCGCAACTGGCCGACGGTGTTCGGCCGCGCACGCGGCTCCTGGATCACCGACATCGAGGGACGCGAGTACCTCGACTTCTTCGCCGGTGCCGGAGCACTCAACTACGGGCACAACAACCCCATCCTCAAAGAGGCGCTCCTGGAATACATTTCCGGCGACGGCATCACTCACGGCCTGGACATGGCGACCGTGGCCAAGGGCCGGTTCCTCGAGACGTTCCGGGACAAGATCCTGGCTCCGCGAAATCTCGACTACAAGGTGCAGTTCCCCGGCCCGACCGGGACCAATGCCGTCGAATCGGCACTGAAGCTCGCCCGCAAGGTGACCGGACGTGAGTCGATCGTCAGCTTCACCAACGCCTTTCACGGCATGACGCTGGGATCGTTGTCGGTGACCGGCAACTCGATGAAACGCGCCGGAGCCGGTGTGCCGCTGGTGCATTCGACTCCGATGCCGTTCGACCACTATCTCGACGGCACGGTCGAGGACTTCAGCTGGTTCGAGCGGGTGCTCGACGACTCCGGCAGCGGCCTCAACACGCCGGCGGCGGTGATCGTCGAGACCGTGCAGGGCGAGGGTGGCGTGAACGTCGCGCGCGCGCAATGGTTGCGGGGTCTGGCCGATCTGTGCCGCCGCCGCGACATCCTGCTCATCGTCGACGACGTGCAGATGGGCTGCGGCCGGACGGGCGAGTTCTTCTCGTTCGAGGAGGCCGGCATCACGCCCGACATCGTCACGCTGTCCAAGTCGATCAGTGGGTACGGCCTGCCGATGGCCCTGGTCCTGATCCGCCGTGACCTCGACGTCTGGGCGCCGGGCGAACACAACGGAACGTTCCGCGGCAACAACCCGGCTTTCGTCACCGCGACCGCGGCCATCGACCAGTTCTGGTCGGACGACGCGCTGACCCGCGACGTCCACCGCAAGGGCCGTCAGATCGACGAGGTGTTCTCCACCCTCGCCGCGCGGCACCAGGGTCTGTCGACCCGCGGCCGGGGCATGGTTCGGGGACTGGTGTTCGACGAGGCGACGTCGGCGGCCAAGGTCTGCGCGCATGCCTTCGGCTCGGGACTGCTCGCCGAGACGTCCGGACCATCCGACGAAGTCGTCAAACTCCTTCCGCCACTGACCATCTCAACCGAAGAACTCGATCGCGGACTCGGCATTCTGGTCGATTCCGTGGAGGCGGTGATCGCATGATCGTTCGCACCACCGACGAGATCACCGGCACGGAGCGAGAAGTCGCCGACCCCAAGGGGAATTGGGTGTCCAAGCGCATCGTGCTCGGGGGCGACCGCGTGGGATTCTCGTTCCACGAGACCACCATCAACGCCGGCAGCGTCAACGAGTTCCACTACGCCAACCACGTCGAGGCGGTGTGGCTCGTCGAAGGCGAGGGGACACTTCTGGACCGGGAGAGCGGCGAGACCTATCCCCTCGGTCCGGGCACCATGTACCTGCTCAACGGTCACGAGCGGCACACGGTGACCGCCGAGACACAGATGCGCATGCTGTGTGTGTTCAATCCGCCCGTCGTGGGGACCGAGGTACACGACGAGAACGGCGTGTATCCGCTGGTCACCGTGCCCGAACAGCCCAACGGCAGGCACGCGGAAGCCTGAGCGCGCCACGGCGGCACGGCATTCTGCCCTACCCTGGAAAGGGTGCGCACGCGGTTACAGATCGGCTGGACACCGGCCGAACCGACCCCGCTCGACCCGGATCTCGACGACCGGATCGAGCGACTGCGGCGTGTGCTCGACGGACGCCGGATCGTCGCATTGACCGGCGCGGGCATCTCCACCGACTCGGGCATCCCCGACTACCGCAGTCCCGGCGCCCCGGTCCGCACGCCGATGACCTTGGAGATGTTCTTGTCGTCGCCGCAGTTCCGGCGTCACTACTGGGCACGTAATCATCTGGGGTGGCGGCACATGGATGCCGCCCGCCCCAATGCGTCGCACCTTGCGCTCACCGACCTGCAGCACAATGGTCGCCTGAGCACCGTGATCACCCAGAACGTCGACATGCTGCACACAAAGGCCGGCACCCGCGGAGTGATCGAACTGCACGGATGCTACGGGCGGGTGCGGTGCCTCGACTGCGGCGCGGTGATGTCCCGCCGGCGTCTCGCCGAGGTGCTCGAGGTGCTCAATCCCGGATTCGCCGACCGAGTGGCCGGTCGCGGTGCCATCGAAGTGGCCCCCGACGCCGACGTGACCCTCACCGACACCAGCGAATTCGTCGTCGCCGACTGCGCAGTGTGTGGCGGTGTCCTCAAACCCGACATCGTGTACTTCGGCGAGAACGCGTCGAAAGACGTTGTTCAGCAGGCATTTTCCGCCGTCGACGAGGCCGACGCAGTTCTCGTGATCGGGTCGTCGCTCACGGTGATGTCCGGTCTTCGTTTCGCCCGACACGCGCACCGCACGGGTAAACCGCTGGTCGTCATCAATCGCGGCGCCACCCGCGCCGACGACATCGCCGAACTCAAGATCGACCACTATTGCGCAACGGTGTTGCCCGCATGGAGTTCTCGGCTCACGCAGGTGACCGAGGACTACAGCGCCACCAGGTCGTCGGCGTGAATCACCGGCCGATGTAGTTCCGGTGGCAGTTCCGACGTGGATCGACCGACCATCCGGGCCACGTCGGAGGAATCGTAGCTGCTGACGCCCCGGGCGCGGACCACGCCGCCGGTGTCGACCAATTCGACCACATCGCCGTCGTAGAACGGTCCGCGCACACCCACCACCCCTGCGCCGAGCAGAGAGCGGCGCCTGCGCGACACCGCGGTCACCGCACCCTCGTCCAGCATGATCTGCCCACGCGCGTCGGCGGCGTGCCGAACCCAGAACCGCCTGGCCGACAATCGTTCTGCCCTGGCGGCGAACACCGTGCCCACCGAGGCGTCGGCGAGCGCCTTGTCGGCGTCGGACGCCGCGGCGAGTAGCACCGGCACGCCCGCATCGGCCGAAAGCCGTGCCGCGGCAAGCTTGGACGCCATACCGCCGGTGCCCAGTACGCCACCGGATCCGGCGATCACACCGTCGAGGTCGTCGGGTCCGGTGACCTCAGGGATCAGCCGCGCGCGCCGGCCGTCGGGACCGACCGTGCGGGGATCGCCGTCGTAGAGGCCCGCGACATCCGACAACAACACCAGTGCGTCGGCTCCCGCCAGGTGCGCCACCAGCGCGGCGAGGCGATCGTTGTCGCCGAAGCGGATCTCGTTGGTGGCCACCGTGTCGTTCTCGTTGACCACGGCAACCGCGTGCAGGGTGCGCAACCGGTCCAGGGTCCGCTGCGCGTTGGCGTGGTGTGCGCGATTGGAGATGTCGTCGGCGGTGAGCAGCACCTGGCCCACCGTGCGTCCGTAGCGGTGGAACGAGGTGCCCCAGGCGTGCGCGAGCGCGAGCTGCCCGACGCTCGCCGCCGCCTGCTTGGTGGCCAGATCGGTCGGGCGCCTTTTGAGCCCCAGCGGTGCGATGCCTGCGCCGATCGCGCCGGAGGACACCACGATCACGTCGGTTCCGGCCCGCATCCGCGCTTCGAGCGCATCGGCCAGCCGGTCGAGACGGTCGCGGTCGAGGCCGTGATCGAGGTCGGTGAGGGCCGACGAACCGATCTTGACGACGATGCTGCGGGCACCGGCGATCGATTCGCGGACGTCGCTCACCGCTCGTCGCTTTCGGGGTCCTCGTGCAGGCCGCGTCGCACCCGACGGGCCTCCTTGCGCTCTGCCGCGCCCACCCGCTCGGAGCGGTCGAGGCGAATGTCGGTGCCGCGTCCGGTGATCGGGACGTCGTCGCCCATCGGAGTGGTCGGCTCCCAGTCGAAGGTCATCTCGCCGATGGTGACCGGCGCGCCGGGCTGCGCGCCCAGACGGACCAGTTCGTCCTCCACGCCGAGTCGATTGAGCCGGTCCGCCAGATAGCCGACGGCCTCGTCGTTCTCGAACTGCGTCTGCGCGATCCAGCGCTCGGGTCGGGTACCGCGGACGATGAACCCGCCGGGGGTGGCCGGATCTGGGACCACCGTGAAGCCGGAGTCGTCGACCGCCTTGGGCCTGATGACGGCACGTCGGGCAGCGGGTTTCGGATGTGCCGCACGGTATTCCGACACCATCGCGAACAGCGCGTTGGTCAGCTCTTTGAGTCCCTGGTGGGTGACCGCAGAAATGCGGAACACCGGCCAGCCGCGTGCGGCGAGTTCGGGTTCCACCAGATCGGCGAGTTCGGCCGCATCGGGCACGTCGATCTTGTTGAGGATGATCACACGTGGCCGTTCGGCGAGATCGCCGAGTCCGTGATCGGCGTCGAGGGCGGGCTGGTAGGCGGCGAGTTCCGCCTCGAGCGCGTCGATGTCGGAGACGGGGTCGCGGCCGGGTTCGAGTGTGGCGCAGTCGACCACGTGCGCGAGCACGGCACAGCGTTCGAGATGGCGCAGGAACTCCAGACCGAGTCCGCGGCCGGTGGACGCGCCGGGGATCAGGCCGGGCACGTCGGCGATGGTGAAGACCCCACCGGGTGTCTGCACCACACCCAGGTTGGGGGCGAGCGTGGTGAACGGGTAGTCGGCGATCTTGGGTTTGGCCGCCGAGAGCACCGACACCAGCGACGACTTGCCCGCCGACGGGAATCCCACGAGTCCCACGTCGGCAACCGATTTCAGTTCGAGCACCAGGTCGCGGTGCTGCCCCTCCTCGCCGAGCAGCGCGAAGCCCGGCGCCTTGCGCGCCCGCGATGCCAGCGCGGCGTTGCCCAGTCCGCCGCGACCGCCCTGCGCGGCGTCGAACGTCGTTCCCTCCCCCACCAGATCGGCGAGGATGGTGCCGTCCGCGTCGAGTACCACGGTGCCGTCGGGTACGGCGAGCACCAGGTCTTCTCCGTTGGCACCGTCGCGGTTGTCGCCCATTCCGGGTTTACCGTTGCCGCCTTTGGCGTGCGGGCGGAAGTGGAAGTCGAGCAAGGTGTGCACCTGCGGGTCGACGACGAGGCGCACCGATCCGCCGTTGCCTCCGTTGCCGCCGTCGGGCCCGCCGAGCGGCTTGAACTTCTCCCGGTGCACCGACGAACAGCCGTGGCCCCCGTTGCCCGCGGCGACGTGAATGGTCACCCGGTCGACGAACCGCGACATGACGTCCTACTTCCCGGCCGCCTGCGGCGACCACATTTGCTCAGAATTGCCCGACCAATAGCAACAGGGCGGGCCGGGTGCGTATGCCCCTGCCCGCCCTGTGATGAGAGCTCATGCTCTCGAAGGTCCGCTCGGTCAGGCCTGAGCGGTCTCCGGAACGATGTTGACGGTCTTGCGACCACGCTTGGTGCCGAACTCCACCGCGCCCGCCTCGAGGGCGAACAGGGTATCGTCGCCGCCGCGGCCGACGTTGACGCCGGGATGGAACTTGGTGCCGCGCTGACGAACGAGGATCTCGCCGGCGCTGACCTGCTGTCCGCCGAAGCGCTTCACACCGAGCCGCTGGGCGTTGGAATCACGACCGTTGCGCGAGCTGGACGCGCCCTTCTTGTGTGCCATGTGTCAGTCCTCCTGAAAAAGTCGGAAACTACTTGATACCGGTGACCTTGAGGACCGTCAGCTTCTGACGATGACCCTGGCGCTTGTGGTAGCCGGTCTTGTTCTTGAACTTGTGGATGCGGATCTTGGGGCCCTTGACGTGCTCGACCACTTCGCCGGTGACAGCGATCTGGGCCAGCTTGTCCGCGTCGGTGGTGAGCGTCGACCCGTCGACGACCAGGGCCACGGGCAGGCTCACGGTGCTGCCGGGCTCGCTGTCGATCTTCTCGACCTTCACAATGTCGCCCTCAGCGACCTTGTACTGCTTACCGCCGGTCTTGACGATCGCGTACGTTGCCATCGAAGCTGTCCTCTTACTCATCATCTCGGGCTCGTGGCGCGGTTGTCGCGCACGAGCGTTGTGGGTGTGTGCGTCCCGGTGTGGGCCGCACGGCATCGAGCTGTTCAGCCCGGGATGCTCACGGTTCACACCAGAGGGCCTGTCCGCTGGTCTCGAGAACCGTGCATCGTTACCGGCACAGCTCGAACCCGCCGCGGAAGGCGACCAAACAAGATTACGGGACCGGTCGCCGTCGGGTCAAACTCGCTCCCACCATGTCCTGGCTGGTCAGTCCTCCACCGGAGGACCCGCGGGCCGCCCTGCGGTGCGTCGTCGTGGACGCCGCCGCACCGCCACCGGCGCCGTCTCGGTCGAGACCGGGCCGAACGTGGTGAGCGGCTGGGCGGGCGCCGGACTGGTCACCGAAACCACTTCGGGGGACGTCGTGGTCGGAGACGCGGCACGTCGCACCGCCCGCCGACGGCGTTTCACCGCGCCGGTGTCGGGCACGCTCGACCCGGTTTCGGGCACGCTCGACCCGGTGTCGGGCACGCTCGACCCGGTGTCGGGCACGCTCGACCCGGTGTCGGGCACGCTCGATGCGGTGTCGGGCACGCTCGACTCCGTTTCGGGCACGCTCGAGTCGGTGTCGTGGGAGTGGGCGGCCATCGCCCGGAACATCGGGTGTTCGGACGGGTTGTGCGTGGGGGCGGGTTTGGGCTCGGGCTGATCGTTCTTCTTCTTGCCGCGCCGCGACCGCTTGGACCCCGAACCATCGGCACGGTCGGTGTCCTCGGTCCGGATCTCCACGGGACTCGAATGAACGATGATCCCGCGGCCACCGCAGGTGGTGCAGGTGGTCGAGAACGCCTCCAGCAGGCCGGTGCCCAACCGCTTGCGCGTCATCTGCACCAGCCCGAGGGAGGTGACCTCCGACACCTGATGGCGGGTGCGGTCCCGGGCGAGCGCCTCGGTCAGGCGACGCAACACCAGGTCGCGGTTCGACTCGAGCACCATGTCGATGAAGTCGACGATGATCATTCCGCCGATATCACGCAGCCGCATCTGCCGGACGATCTCTTCGGCCGCCTCGAGATTGTTGCGGGTGACGGTCTCTTCGAGGTTGCCGCCCGATCCGGTGAACTTGCCGGTGTTGACGTCCACCACCGTCATGGCCTCGGTGTGCTCGATGATCAGCGTGCCGCCCGAGGGCAGCCACACCTTGCGATCGAGCGCCTTGGCGAGTTGTTCGTCGATGCGGTGCACCACGAACGAGTCCGGGGCGTCGGCGTGCGGACGCTCGAATCGCTGCACGCGGTCCATCAGGTCGGGCGCCACGGAACTGACGTAGCCCTCGACCAGGTTCCACGCCTTGTCACCCTCGACGACGAGTTTCTTGAAGTCCTCGTTGAACATGTCGCGGACCACCCGCACCAGCAGGTCGGGTTCTTCGTAGAGCGCGCGCGGCGACACAGAGCCGGAGCCCTTCTTCGCCTTCTGGAAAGCGTCGTCGATGGACTTCCATTGGTTTTCCAGGCGCTCGATGTCGGCACCGAGATCCTCGGCGCTCACGCCCTCGGATGCGGTACGGATGATCACCCCGGCATCCTCGGGCACCAGCTTCGCCAGCACCTGCTTGAGCCGTTTGCGTTCGACGTCGGGAAGCTTGCGGCTGATGCCGGTCGACGAACCACCCGGCACGTAGACCAGATACCGCCCGGCCAGCGAGATCTGAGTGGTCAGCCGGGCACCCTTGTGACCCACCGGGTCCTTGCTCACCTGGACGAGCACGTTGTCGCCCGGCTTGAGTGCCTGCTCGATCTTGCGGGAGCCGCCGTCGAGTCCGGCCGCGTCCCAGTTGACCTCGCCGGCGTAGAGCACCCCGTTGCGGCCGCGGCCGATGTCGACGAAGGCGGCCTCCATGCCCGGGAGAACGTTCTGCACGCGGCCGAGGTAGATGTTGCCGACCATCGACGACGACGTCTCGGTGGTGACGAAATGCTCGACGAGAATCCCGTCCTCGAGCACAGCCACCTGGGTGTAGTCCTCGATCGGGGTGGCGTGGGCATGACCGTCGCCGGACGGCTGGGCGAGAAGGTTGTTGGCGCTGCGTTCGCGCACCACCATCACGCGGTCGACGGCCTCGCGACGGGCCAGGAACTCCGACTCGCTCAGGATCGGCGGGCGGCGACGTCCGGCGTCACGGCCGTCGCGGCGGCGCTGACGCTTGGCCTCGAGACGTGTGGAACCGGAAATGCCCTGAACCTCGTCCCTGGCGCGCTTGCTCCGGGGTTCGCGCTCGTGCACCACGGTGTTCGGCGGATCGTCGGGCGAGCCCTCTTCGGCCTCGGCACCGCCCTTGCGGCGACGCCTGCGGCGACGACGCTTCGACGACGAGCCCTCCCCATCGGCCTCATTACCGTCTGCCGAGCCGTCTTCATTGGTGTCCGACGAATCGCTCTGCTCATCGTCGGTGTCGGCGGAGTCCGCGTCGGCGCCCGCCTTCGACGGCTTCTTGCGTCGCTTGCCCGACGGTCGCGCAGGCGAATCGCTGCTCTCGTCGCGCTCATTGTCCGACGAGTCGGCGCCGCTCTGCTCGCCCGCGTCACTCTCCTGGTCGTCGCCGGAGTCGGTGCGCTCGTTCTGGTCCCCGCGCCCGCGCCCGCGACCCCGGCGTCCCCGGCGACGTTTGCGGTTGCGGCCATTGCCCGACGAGTCATCGTCGGTGTCGGTGTTCTCCGCCGCGGATTCCGCCTCGTCGCCCTCGACCGTCGCCTTCTGTTGCGACGGCTTCTCCTGTGGCGCCCTGTCCTGGGACTCTGCCTTCTGCTGATTGGGCTTCTGCTGATCGGGTTTCTGCTGGTCCGGCTTCTGCTGGTCCGGCTTCGCGGCGGGCTTGGTGGCCGCAGCCACCTCGGCAGCGGTCGGTTGCAGGAACAACGGGCTCGCCGCGGCATCTTCGAACGCCTGCGGTGGCACCGGTTCGGGCACCTCGATCGCCGAGAACAGCGACGGCGCGTCGGCGGTCTGCGGGGTGGATGTTTCCCCACCATCTGCCGGCGACACCTCTGTTGAGGCGTCCCCCGCGGGTGACGCCGGGGAAGATGTGTGCGCTGGTGCATCGGAATCTGGCTGCGCTGGTGCGTCGGAATCTGCCCGCGCAGGAGCCTCTTCCACCGCGACGGCCGATTCATCGACCTCGACGTGGTCGCGCACCCGGGCAGCCACCGCCTGCGCGACGTCGCGTTCGACGCTCGACTGCGGGCTGCGTGAGTGCCAGCCGAGTTCGGCGAGGTGGGCGAGCACCTGCCTGCTGGTCAGCCCCAGGACGCGGGCGAGCGCGTGCACACGGAGCTTGCTGGGAAAATCTTGTGCCGGATCCGACGCTGCGTTCGCGTCAGCCGGCGACCCGTTGTCGGTCACTCGTGTCTCCTCGAACCCCCGGGCGCGTCAATCTCCGCGGCCACGCGAGGGTCTGTCGTGTGTCCCGGTCCGTGCGGACCGGTGTTGTGTGGTCTGCGCGCCCTCGCCGCTCGGTGATCTGCGACTGCGAAGCGCTCTTGCTGGGTGACGGGGTCCGTTTCACCGTCCACGCCATCTCCGGTGGTCGCGGCCCGACGAGCACTGAGCTCGCCGACGACGTCGACTCATCGGCATCGATGGGGAAGGCTGCGTACCGTGGCGAATGCCGATGTTGTCGGCGACCTCGCCCCGGATACCGGGCTCCATCGGTGTCCTCGCGAACAAAGTGTGTTCGCGATAACTGGACAAGTATCCCACACCGCGGGTTGCTTCCCGCAAGCTATGCGTGATTGCGCGCGGCGGCGGCGTTCGGGTGCCGCCGCGCGAGCGGTGTCCCGAGTCGGTCAGCGCTCGAGCGCGGGGAACCAGAGGGCGATTTCGCGCTCGGCCGATTCCGGCGAATCCGAGCCGTGCACCAGGTTGTTCTGCGTACTCAACGCGAAGTCGCCGCGGATCGTCCCGGGGACGGCCTTCTCGACGGGGTCGGTGCCACCGGCGATCTGCCGGAATGCCGCGACGGCGCGCGGCCCCTCGAGAACCGCCGCAACCAACGGTCCCGAGGTGATGAACTCCAGCAACGCGGGATAGAAGGGCTTGCCTTCATGCTCGGCGTAGTGGCCGCGCGCGACGTCGTCGCTTGCCGTCTTGAGTTCCATGGCCACCAGGGTGAGGCCCTTGCGTTCGATCCGGCTGATGATGTCTCCGACCAGGGCTCGGGCGACGCCGTCCGGCTTGATGAGTACGAGAGTCCGTTCAGTCACGAGCACACTGTATCGACTCGTTCACCGCGCCGGGCTACGACGGCGCGGGTTGAATCGATCATCGAGGGCAGTACTGTTCCGCGACCGGAAAGAATCCGTAGTCGAACAGGTTGCCCGGCGTGGTCTGCGGGCTGACGACCACCTGAAGACATGCGCCCGGAGTGGCCACCGCTGCCGCCGTCGCCCGATCGAACTGCGCCGCGAACGCCAGGTTGGCCGCCCGGTAGGTGGCCGGAACGGGCAGCGCGGCGACGGCCTCGGGCATCTTCATCGTCGCCACCCGCTCGGTGATGCCGCGCGTGGCGAGGTAGCTGTACCCGCCCGGTGGCGTCGGCATCGGAACACCCACCTCGGGACCTTCGGACACCGTCGGCGCCGGGGGCGCTGCTTCCGTAGCGCCGACGCCGACGAACAGCGCGGCGGACCACGCGGCCGCGATCACGAGCAGAGCCGGCAGGCGGCGAATTGTGCCTCGGCTGGGCTGACGAACGGCAATCGCGGCGCTCACACGGCTCCTCGGGATCGGCATCGGTGAACCCGAGAACACAGACAAATACGACCCCCGGGTGTGCGTATTGTCACAGACTCCGGCCCGGCGGGGAATCCCCCACGGGTAACGGTTGCGCACCGGATCTTCGATGGCGGCAACTCGCGCTCAGGCGAAATGAACGATGCTGATCCCGCCTGCGATGAGGCAGTAGACGACGAACGGATAGAGCGTCCGGGTGTGGAAGTACTTCGCCAGAAACGCGACGGCGGCCAGTGCGGCCAGGAACGCGCACAGCGATCCGACGAGGACCTGCCCGCCGATGCCCTGACCCTCGGGGCCGAACAGTTCGGGGATCTTGAGCACACCGGCAGCGAGGATCACCGGCGTGGCGAGGAGAAAGGCGAATCGCGCGGCATCTTCGTGATCGAGTCGACGCAACAGGCCCGCCGAGATCGTGACACCCGAGCGCGAGATGCCCGGGAAGAGGGCGAGGATCTGCGCGCTGCCGATACCCGCGCCTTCGGCCATCGTCAGATCCGTTGCGGCCCGGTCGTTGTCCGAGAGCGAGTGCCGACCCGCCGCCGATCTGCGGCGGCGCAGCAACTCAGCGGTCAGCAGTACGAGTCCGTTGAGGAACAGGAACACCGATGCCGCGAGCGGCGTGGCGAACAGCACCCGAAGGGGTTTCTCCGCGAGAAGACCCACGATCCCCACGGGGATGGTGCCCGCGATGATGAGCCAGGCCAGCCGCGCGTCGTCGGTGTCGACGCGCCGGCGGCGCACCGATGAGATCAGCCCGGTGACGATCCGCACCCAGTCGCGCCAGTAGAAGATGATCAGCGCAACGGCCGTGGCCACGTGCAACGCCACGACGAACGCCAGGAACGGCGTGTGACCGGCAGTGGCGGACTCGGTGACGAGTCGTTCCCAGTTCCCCCCGAGCCACGCCGGAACGAGAATCGAGTGACCGAGACTGGACACGGGGAACAGTTCGGTGACGCCCTGCAGCAGGCCCATCACCACCGCCTGCGGATAGGTGAGGTCACTCATACGGCTACTCGACTCGCGATCACGCCCGCCACTGTAGCGAATCCCGTTGTGCCGCATGAACTCCGACAAACCGCATGTTGCCGGGCAAAACCGGCACGCTCAGCCGTCGATGGGTTGCTGTCCGGGTAACTGGCCGCGCTCGATCCGCCGTTCCACGTCGATCTTGATGTAGCGGATGTAGAGCCAGACGAACAGGAAGATCACACCGATCACCGCGATGGACCAGTGGAACACTCCCCCGGCGATCACCAGGATCTGTAGGCCGAGGTCGAGTCGCAGCGCTCCCGGCCGGCCCTGCCGCCCGGCCGCGAGGATCAGCAGCACGGTCACCACGGCGAGGTAGCTTCCCGACACCCAGGTGATGCCGTTGCCCACCCGCGCCACGATGGGAAACGTCAGGATCATCACGATGACCTCGAGGATCAGGGTGCCGGCCATCACGCCGCGCAAACCTTTCCACGGGTCGTTGACCGGCGGGGTGAATCGCTGTGGCGCCGTGGCGTTCTCGTCGGGAGAGCTCATGCGGGGTCCTTCCCGAACAGGGTGCGCCCGGCACCGGCGGTCACCACCGAACCGGTGATCACCACGCCCGCACCCGACACCGGTTCGCCGTCGGATTCCTCGGCCAGGCCGATCGCGGTCGCCACCGCATCGGGCAGGAACGGTTCCACCGCGACCCGCTCCTCACCGAACACCTCTCGGGCGATCTCGGCCAGCGTCTCGGTGTCCAGTGCGCGCGGCGACCCGTTGTTGGTGATGACCACCTGGTCGAGCACCGGTTCGAGTTCGGCGAGCACGCCCTCGGCGTCCTTGTCGCCGAGTACACCGACCACCCCGACAAGCCGGCGGAAGTCGAATTCCTCCGCGAGTGCCCGCGCCAACGCGCGGGCACCGTGCGGATTGTGCGCGGCGTCGACGAACACCGACGGGGCGCTGCGCACCCGTTCGAGGCGCCCCGGACTGGTGACCGATGCAAATCCCGTGCGCACCGCATCGACGTCGAGTTGCCGGTCGGGTCCGGCGCCGAAGAACGCCTCCACCGCGGCCAGCGCGAGCGCGGCATTGGCCGCCTGGTGCTCGCCGTGCAACGGAAGGAAGATCTCGTCGTACACGCCGCCGAGTCCCTGGATGCGTAGCAGTTGTCCACCGACCGCGGTGATCGTGTCGAGAACCGCGAACTCCGAATCCGCGCGCGCGACGATGGTGCCCTTGTCGACGGTTTCGCGCAGCAGTACATCCATCACCTCGGGCGGCTGCGGCGCCAGGATGGTCACCGGGTCGGTCACCACCAGATCGTCCTTGGCGCGCTTGATGATCCCGGCCTTCTCCCCCGCGATGGCGGCCAGCGAATCACCCAGATAATCGGCGTGGTCCATGGCGATCGGGGTGATCACGGCCACCGTCGCGTCAACCACGTTGGTGGCGTCCCAGCGTCCACCCATCCCGGTCTCGACCACGGCCACGTCGACCGGGGCCTCGGCGAAGTAGGCGTAGGCGATCGCGGTGAGCACTTCGAACTTGCTCATCCGCGGTCCGCCCGCGGCCGTCGACGAATCGTCGACCATCGTGATGTACGGCTCGAGGTCACGATAGGTGTCGACGTAGGCCCGCGCGCCGATCGGATGGCCGTCCACCGCGATCCGCTCGGTGACGCGTTGCAGATGCGGACTGGTGTATCGGCCGGTGCGCCGATGCAGCGCGGTCAGCAGGGCGTCGATCATCCGGGTGACCGAGGTCTTGCCGTTGGTGCCGGCCACGTGAATGGCCGGGTAGGCGTGCTGCGGCGATCCGAGCAGATCCATGAGCGCCGAGATTCGGGTGAGTGACGGTTCGATGCGCGTCTCGGGCCACCGCGTGTCGAGTTCGGCCTCGAGGTCGGCGAGTTCGGCCAGATCGGCCGGACCGTCGGTCACCAGCAGGGGCGGCTCGCCTTGCGGGTCGTCGTCGGTCAGCAGCGAGGCCAGATCCATCGGATCGGGCTCCACGTCGTTGCCCTCGAACCCGGCGATGTCCTCGGCGGTGAAGATCGGCCCGTCGTCGTCGTCCGGATCGGAGAAGTCCCGATCGTTGTCGGTGTTGTCGTCGGTCACGATCCGCCCAACGCGGCCAGCTTGGCACCGAGCCGTTCGACCTCTTCGGTCGCGACCTGCTGGCGGTCACGAATCTTGGCGACCACCTGATCGGGCGCCTTGGCCAGGAACTGCTCGTTACCGAGCTTCGCGGTGGTCTGCGCGAGTTCCTTCTCCGCGGCGGCGAGATCCTTGGCGGCGCGTTTGCGTTCGGCCTCCACATCCACACTGCCGGAGGTGTCGATGCGGACGGTCACCGTCGCCGCCGACAACCGGACGTCGACGGTGGCGGTTGCCGCAAACCCCTCGCCCGCCGGGTCGAGGCGCGCCAGCGAATCCAGGTATGCCCTCGACGCGGTGAGTCCGGCGGCCTCGAGGCCGTCGATCTCGGCGCTGACCCGCTGGCCGGGACGCAGCCCCTGATCGCTGCGGAACCGGCGCACCTCGGTGACGAGCCGCTGCAGGTCGTCGATGTGGGTGACGGCGGCGGGATCGGCGCGCACACCCGAGGGTTGCGGCCAGGCGGCGATCACCAGCGACTCACCGCCGGTCAACGCCTTCCACAGCACCTCCGTGACGAACGGCATCACCGGCGAAAGCGCCCGCAGCAGCGGATCGAGCACCGCACCGAGAACGAGTCGTGTTGTGTGCGCACGTGTTTCGTCATCCTCGGCGAACTGCACCTTGGCCAGTTCGAGATACCAGTCACAGAACTCGTCCCAAGCGAAGTGGTAGAGCGCCTCGCATGCCTTGGAGAATTCGTAGGAGTCGAAACCCGCATCCACCTCGGCGAGCACCTCGTCGAGGCGCTGCAGAATCCAGCGGTCGGCCACGGTGAGTTCGGCCGCCTGCGGCAACTCCCCGGTGGTGGCGCCGTTCATCATCGCGAAGCGGGTGGCGTTGAACAGCTTGGTCGCGAAGTTGCGTGACGACGAGGCGTGGTCCTCGCCCACCGAGAGGTCGGCGCCCGGGTTCGCGCCGCGGGCCAGGGTGAAGCGCAACGCGTCGGCCCCGAAGCGCTCGACCCAGTCGAGCGGGTCGATGCCGTTGCCCCGCGATTTCGACATCTTGCGTCCGTGTTCGTCACGCACGAGGCCGTGCAGGAGCAAATTGTGGAACGGGACCTCATTGCCCGGTGCCATCCGCTTGCCGACGAAGGTGCCGAACATCATCATGCGCGCCACCCAGAAGAACAGGATGTCGTAGCCGGTGACGAGAACCGATGTGGGATAGAACTTTTCGAGGTCGGGGGTCTCATCCGGCCAGCCGAGCGTGGAGAACGGCCACAGTCCCGAGGAGAACCACGTGTCGAGCACGTCGGTTTCCTGCGTGTACCCGGCGGGCGCTTCCTCGCCGGGGCCCAGGCACACCACCTCACCGTCGGGGCCGTACCAGATGGGGATGCGGTGTCCCCACCACAACTGTCGCGAGATGCACCAGTCGTGCATGTCGTCGACCCACGCGAACCAGCGCGGTTCCATCGACGTGGGGTGGATGACGGTCGATCCGTCGCGCACCGCATCGCCTGCGGCCTTCGCCAGTGACTCCACCTGCACCCACCACTGCATCGAGAGGCGGGGTTCGATCGGTTCACCGGTGCGCTCGGAATGTCCGACGCTGTGCAGGTAGGGCCGGATCTCCTTGACGATCCGCCCCTGCTCGGCCAGCGCCTCACGGATCTTGACGCGCGCCTCGAAGCGGTCCATACCGTCGAACACGGTGCCGGTGCCGGCGATGCGCGCCGACTCGTCGAGGATCGTGGGCATCGCCAGTCCGTGCCGCTGACCGATCGCGAAGTCATTGGGGTCGTGGGCGGGCGTGATCTTGACCGCTCCGCTGCCGAACTCGGGGTCGACGTAGTCGTCGGCGATGACCGGGATCGTGCGGTCGACGAAGGGATGGTCGAGTTCGGTGCCGATCAGGTGCGCATAGCGCTCGTCGTCGGGGTGGACGGCGATCGCGGTGTCGCCGAGCATCGTCTCGAGCCGGGTGGTGGCCACCACGATGTGCGGTTGCGCGTCGTCGAGCGAACCGTAGCGGAAGCTGACCAGTTCACCTTCAACATCGGCGTAGCTGACCTCGATGTCGCTCACCGCCGTCTTCAGCACCGGCGACCAGTTGACGAGTCGTTCGGCCCGATAGATCAGGCCCTCGTCGTAGAGCTGTTTGAACACGGTCTGCACCGCACGGGAGAGGCCCTCGTCCATGGTGAAGCGTTCGCGGGTCCAGTCGACGCTGTCGCCGAGGCGCCGCATCTGTTCACCGATGTTGCCGCTGATCTCGGCCTTCTCGGTCCACACCCGCTCGATGAACACGTCACGGCCGAGGTCGTCGCGGGTGAGACCCTCGTCGGCCAGCTTGCGCTCCACCATCGTCTGCATCGCGATCGCGGCGTGGTCCATGCCGGGCAGCCACAGCACCTCGAATCCCCGCATGCGGGCGCGCCGGCTGAGGGTGTCCATCAGGACGTGCTCGTAGGCGTGCCCCATGTGCAGCGAACCGTTGACGTTCGGCGGCGGGATGACGATCGAGAATGCGGGTTTGTCGCTGGTGGCGTCGGCGGTGAAGTAACCCGCGTCCACCCAGTCCTGATACAACCGGGATTCGTGTTCGGCCGGATCCCAGGACTTCGGCAGCGACGAGGTCGAGTCGGGAGTGATCACCCCACAATCTTAGGGAACGCCGGTGCCGCGACCCGTAGCCGGTGGACGTCCTCGGGGGCGTTGACGTTGGTCAGCCAGTCCGGCTCACTCACCGCGACCCGGTGGGTGGCCAGCGCATCGAGTGCCGCGGTCATCCGGCGCTCGCCGGAGTCCACCAATCGCGTGACCACCGACGCATCCGAGGTGCGGTAGATGCCGGCCATCGGATGGTCCCGGCCGGCCTCACGTGCCACCACCACTCCGGTGGACTCGGTGACCCCGCGTGCGAGTTCGTCGATGAGTTCCGGGGAGATCAGCGGCATGTCGGTGGCGCAGACGAACGCCAGTGCCCGACCGGCACCGTGGGCCGCGTGCAGCCCCGCGGCGAGCCCGGCCAGCGGGCCGGCGCCCAGTTCCTCGTCGGTGACCCAGATCGCCTCGGGCCCACCGGTCCCCTTCAGCAATCGGTAGGCGGGTGACGATTCGGCAGCCACCACGAAGACGGGATCACAGCGCTGGGCGAGTACTCCGACGATTCGGGCGAGCATCGGTTCGCCGTCCCAGTCCATTGCCGCCTTGTCGGAACCCATGCGGCGCGAACGCCCGCCCGCCAGCACGATTCCCGCCATCTGCCCGTGTGTGTCAGTCATACGACCAGTGTCGGTGACAGCACCGCATTGGGGCGTCGGGTTGACGAAATCCGGCGTGGGCGCCGGTCAGGCGCTCTTGTCGCGGCGCTCGCTGGAACTGTCGGTGCGCGGCACGATGGTCGGCAACACATTGTCGTTGACGGTCTCGGCCGTCACGACGACCTTCTCGACGTCGTCGCGGCTCGGGATGTCGTACATCACCGGCAGCAGAACCTCTTCCATGATGGCGCGCAGCCCGCGTGCACCGGTACCGCGGTGGATGGCCTGATCGGCGATCGCCTCGAGTGCGTCGTGGGAGAACTCGAGTTCCACGTTGTCCATCTCGAACAGCTTGGTGTACTGCTTCACCAGCGCATTCTTGGGCGTGGACAGGATGCTGACCAGCGACTCCTTGTCCAGGTTGGTCACCGAGGCCACCACCGGCAGGCGGCCGATGAACTCGGGGATCAACCCGAACTTGATCAGGTCCTCGGGCATCACGTCGGCGAAGTGGTCGGTGGTGTCCACGTCGTCGCGGCTGGCGACCTCGTTGCCGAAACCGATGCCGCGCTTGCCGATTCGTTCGGAGATGATCTTCTCGAGGCCCGCGAACGCACCCGCCACGATGAACAGCACGTTGGTGGTGTCGATCTGGATGAACTCCTGATGCGGATGCTTGCGCCCACCCTGCGGCGGCACCGACGCCTGGGTGCCCTCGAGGATCTTCAGCAGCGCCTGCTGCACACCCTCGCCCGACACGTCGCGCGTGATCGACGGGTTCTCGCTCTTCCGGGCGATCTTGTCGACCTCGTCGATGTAGATGATGCCGGTCTCGGCGCGTTTCACGTCGTAGTCGGCGGCCTGGATCAGCTTCAGCAGGATGTTCTCCACATCCTCGCCGACGTAGCCGGCCTCGGTGAGGGCGGTGGCGTCGGCGATCGCGAACGGCACGTTGAGCATCTTCGCGAGGGTCTGCGCCAGGTAGGTCTTGCCGCAGCCGGTGGGGCCGAGCATCAGGATGTTCGACTTCGCGAGTTCGACCGTCTCGCCGGTCCGCGAGTCTTTCTTCTCCCCCGCCTGAATCCGCTTGTAGTGGTTGTAGACCGCCACCGCGAGTGTCCGCTTGGCGGTGTCCTGTCCGATCACGTAGTTCTCGAGGAAGTCGCGGATCTCCGCGGGCTTCGGGAGTTCGTCGAGTTTCACATCGCCGTTCTCGGCGAGCTCTTCCTCGATGATCTCGTTGCACAGGTCGATGCACTCGTCGCAGATGTACACGCCGGGACCGGCGATGAGCTTCTTGACCTGCTTCTGGCTCTTACCGCAGAACGAGCACTTGAGCAGATCGCCACCGTCTCCGATTCGCGCCATCTCGTGCTGTACCTACTTCCTCGTTGTGTCGTGTTTCCGTTGTGGTCACCCGGACGTCGCCGCAACAGAAGCCTTCGGCGGGCTGACGGACAAGGCGAACTCACCCGTATGTGACACGACCGATAGTCCGACGGTACCCGGGCGTCGGGAGAACTTCGACCGGTAAAGACAAATGTCGCGGGCGTGTCGCCTATTTCTTGAGCGACTTCTTCCGATACTCGAACACCTCGTCCACGATGCCGTATTCCTTGGCGGCGTCGGCGGTGAGAATGTTGTCGCGGTCGGTGTCCTTGCGGATCTTGTCCGGCGCCTGTCCCGTGTGATGGGCCAGGATCTCGTCGAGCCGATTGCGGATCCGCTCGATCTCGGCGGCCTGGATCTCCAGGTCGGACACCTGTCCCTGATAGGCCCCGCCGGTGCGCGGCTGATGGATCAGGATGGTGGCGTTGGGCAGCGCCGCACGCTTGCCCGGAGTGCCACCGGCCAGCAGGATCGCGGCGGCCGACGCGGCCCCACCCAGGCACACCGTGACGATGTCGCAGTGCACGTACTGCATCGTGTCGTAGATGGCGAGCATGTCGGGCACGCTGCCGCCGGGCGAGTTGATGTACATGGTGATGTCACGGTCGGGGTCCTGCGACTCGAGCACCAGCAGCTGCGCCATGACGTCGTTGGCGACGGTCTGATCGATCGGGGTGCCGACGAAGACGATGCGCTCTTCGAACAGCTTCGCGTACGGGTCGTACTGGCGCTGACCGTTCGGGGTGTGCTCGATGAATTGGGGAAGGATGTAGCGGGCCTCGATCCCCTTGACCGCGAGGGCGGCCGCGGGGATTCCGGCGGCGACGTCGGCGGGCAGCGAGTTGAGGAAGCTGGCGGGGGTCATGGCATGCTCCGTGAGGTTGGTGCGAGCGGGGACAACGGACGACCGGGCGGGTTCACGCATCACGCGGGGGTCACCGCCGTCGGACGTGTGATCACGTGATCGACGATCCCGTAGTCCTTCGCCTCGGCCGCGGTGAACCACTTGTCGCGGTCGGCGTCGGCCTCGATCTTCTCCAGCGGCTGGCCGGTGTGTTCGGCGTTGAGCCGGTTCATCTCCTTCTTGGTGGCCGCGAACTGCTCGGCCTGGATGGCGATGTCGGCTGCGGTGCCGCCGATACCCGCCGACGGCTGGTGCATCATGATGCGCGCGTGCGGCAACGCGTGACGCTTACCCGGGGCTCCGGCGGCCAGCAGGAACTGTCCCATCGACGCGGCCATGCCCATCGCGAAAGTCGCCACATCGCATTCGGCGAGTTCCATCGTGTCGAAGATGGCCATGCCCGCGGTGACCGATCCGCCCGGCGAGTTGATGTAGAGGTTGATGTCGCGGGTCGGGTCTTCGGCCGACAGCAGCAGGATCTGTGCGCACAGCCGGTTGGCGATGTCGTCGTCGACCTGGGTGCCGAGGAAGATGATGCGTTCACGCAGCAGCCGCTCGAACACCGAGTCGCTCAGGTTCAGCCCGGCGACTCCTGAACTCATCGAGGGTGTGTGGATGGTCGGCTTGCTCACGGTTCCCGCCTTGTCTGTGGTCGTCGTCTTGTCCTCACCGACACTAACCAATCGGTCGCGGCAGACACTCCCGAGGACACGCTGCTTCGCTGAGAGCAGAACAGCCGGACCCGGGACGGCCCGGATCCGGCTGTGCTGAGGTGTCCTTCGCGATGCCCCGGGGTCAGACGTCCTTGCTGTCGTCGGTGTCCGTGTCGGCCTCGGCGGCCTCGTCGGCGTCGACCTCGTCGGCGGTACCGAAGAACTCGGTGGTCGAGACGGGGTCACCGTTGGAGTCGGTGACGGTCACCTCGCCGACGATGCTCGCGAGCGCCTTGCCGCGCCGGACGTCGGCGTACACCGCGCCCACCTGATTGGCCTGGGTGAGCTGCTGGATGAACTCCTGCGGTGCCATCCCGTAGCGCTGCGCCTGGAACAGGATCTGCTGGGTGAGCTCATCCTGGCTGACCTCGGTGTCCTGCTGTTCGGCGATCGCATCGAGCAGCAGTTGGGTGCGTACCGACTTCTCCGCGGACTCGCGCGCATCGGCCTCGAACTTCTCGCGGGTGGTGCCCTGGGCCTCGAGGAGCTGGGCGAGCACGGCCTCGTCGTGGCCGATGCTGTGCAGCACCTGTTCGAGCTGACCGTCGACCTCGGCGGCGACGACGTTCTCGGGCAGCGGGATGTCGACGGTGTCGAGCAGCTTCTCGAGCACGGCGTCACGGATCGCGTTGGCCTGCTCGGCCTTCTTCGACTGCTCGACACGCTCGGCGATCGACTCGCGCAGTTCGTCGACGGTGTCGAACTCGCTGGCCATCTGGGCGAACTCGTCGTCGAGGTCGGGCAGCTCGCGCTCCTTGACCGAGTTCACCGTGACGGTGACGTCGGCGTCCTCGCCGGCGTGGTCCCCCGCGACGAGCTTGGTGCTGAACACCTTGGTGTCGCCGGTGGTCATGCCGACCAGCGCCTCATCGAGGCCGTCGATGAGCTGTCCGGAGCCCACCTCGTGCGACAACCCCTCGGTCGACGCCTCCTCGACGGGTTCGCCGTCGACGCTGGCGGCGAGGTCGATGGAGACATGGTCGCCGTCCTGCGCGCCGCGTTCGACACCGGTGAGGGTGCCGAACCGGGCGCGCAGCCCCTCGAGTTGCTCGTCGATGGCGGTCTCGTCATCGGCCAGCGCGTCCACCTCGACGGCGAGCGTCGAATAGTCGGGAAGCTCGATCTCGGGCCGGACGTCGACCTCTGCGGTGAAGGTGATGCTCTCGCCGTACTTGAGCTCGGAGAGGTCGATCTCGGGCTGACCGATCGCCTTGGTGTCGGTTTCGGCGACGGCCTCCGAGTACTTACCCGGCAGCGCCTCGTTGACAACCTGGGCGAGGATCGAATCGCGCCCCACCCGGGCCTCGATCAGTTTTGCCGGAGCCTTGCCCGGGCGGAAACCCGGAATCCGGATCTGCTGGGCCAGCGACCGGTACGCCCGGTCGAAATCGCCCGAAAGTTCGTCGAAGGGGACCTCGACATTGAGCTTCACCCGGGTCGGGCTCAGTTGCTCGACGGTGCTCTTCACGCCTGAATGCTCCTTATATCTGCTTGTCGTGACGTCTACGGTGTCCGAGTGTCGTCAGACGCCCGCGCGATCCCGTGACGTACGGACGGCTTTCCATCTCGAGTCGGGATGACAGGATTTGAACCTGCGACCCTCCGCTCCCAAAGCGGATGCGCTACCAAGCTGCGCCACATCCCGGCGGGCCCACCAGGTCTCCGAGCGCGTCGAGATCAGCGCACGAACAGGGCCAACGAACGATAGTACGTGGCGGCGCCCGTACCACCGAATTCGCCTCCGCCGTTTCACCGGCCCGATCCCGCGAAACGGCCGCGGCAGCGATTTCGGATCCGACGCACTCACCGGGTACAGTCACATGCGCTGCGCCGCGAGGCGCGCACGCGGGTGTAGCTCAATGGTAGAGCCCTAGTCTTCCAAACTAGCTACGCGGGTTCGATTCCCGTCACCCGCTCGCTCGGGACGCCAGGCCAGAGAATCCTTCTCGGCCTGGCGTTTTCGATTCCGGCCCCGGTTGCCGATCTTCTCCTCACCCGCCACGCGAGTACCGGACGCCGGCCTGCGGGCTCGCTCCGCGCCACATCGAGTAGAGATCCACTCGTGTATGAGACCGCCATCGGGGCCGACCATCGTGTCGAATCCGATTCGTCGAACACGCAAGGAGTCGATCATGAGCAGCGGGATCAAACGTCGTACCCGGGCACCACGGGTGCGCGCGTCGATGGAATTCGGCACGGGCCACGCCCTGCAACTCCTCGAGTTCGATTCGGGGATGCGGGCCACCGTGGAGATGGGGCAGGCCGTCGAACAGATCCCGGCACGGCCGAGCCAGATCGCCCCTCCGACAGACGTGGCATCCGAGGAGGCAGGCGAACGCACGGGCAGCGACGGTGACGGCATCGGCGTCTTCACTTCCGGCGAACAGCAGTGGTTTCGCAACACCTTCTGCAACGGTTCGCAGTCGTGCGTTCAGGGCTGGGACTGGGCTGTGTGCGGAACGCAGTGGGGGGTCAACGCCGCCACCGGTATCGCCATGGTCGGTTCGGAGGGAACACGGAACGCGACCTTCACCGTCAGCATGTGGGAGTGCGTGTGCGTGGGACCGTTCTGCATCGGCGGGCACGACTGCTACTGGGTTGAACAGTGGAAGGGCCTGGTCATCCCCGGCCATTGGCTCTCACTGCGTACCACCGCCTCGGATGCGTCCTACCTGCGGTGGGACCTGACCGGGGCGGGTGGCAACACACAGGTGAGCCTCTGCGCGCAGTACTGACGCGACCCACATCCCACGGTGGTGTGATCCAGGCCACAATCGGCGTAATCTCGGGTCATGTCGTCAAGTCACATCAAGAGTCAGCGCAAGTGCCCGACCTGCGGCGCCCACATGTTCGTCCGCAAGGACGTCGTGCGATCCGATGAAGGACACCAGCGGATCGACGTGATGCTCGTCTGTCGCGACGAGTCGTGCGCCGAACCCGCGGTCCACCTCCGCACGGAGCATCCGCAACCCGCATGAGTGGCGGTCACGCCGCGACGAGATCACCGGGTTCATCGATTCCACTGTGACGGTTGTCACATCAATTCGCGATACACGACGCCACCTTTGGTTTTGAGATTCCGCAGCGCCGATGTGCGACAGCGATCTCCGCGAGAGGACTCCCGGTCTTTGGACCGAAGGCAACGGTTGTGTAACGATGGGATCGCGGCGCAGCATGAGCGCGCGCCCGCTAATGTCCCGACAGCCTCCTTGTCCCGACAGCGAAGGTCCGAGAACTTCCGTGCTGAACATCAACCCGTCACACCGCAACCGTCGTGGGATCGCCCGTCGTTTCGTCGCGACCGTGATCAGCGTTGTGGCCGTCGCACTGGCGCTGCCCGCCATCGCCCAGGCCACTCCGGTCACCGTCATCCCGGGTCTGCCCCCCGTCGAGGTGCCCAACGTGCCGGGTCTGCCGACCCCGCCCACCCCGACCCCGCCGACGACCCCCAAGCCGACGCCGAAGCCGCAGCCGCCGGCCACCACCGAGGAGACCCCGGGCGTCCCGGCGATCCCGAACGTCAAGACCTCGACCGGCTGGATCGCGCTGGCCTCCGACAAGGACCACACCATCTACTGGTGGAAGGACGGCAAGTTCGTCAAGTCGATGCCGATCTCGATGGGCTCCGATGCGCATCCGACCCCCAACGGCGTCTACTACACCCGCGAGAAGTACCAGCACATCGTGATGGACTCCTCCACCTACGGCGTGCCGGTTGATTCCCCCGAGGGTTATCGCACCGACGTCTACTGGGCGACCCGCATGTCGTCGGACGGCATCTTCATCCATGCCGCACCGTGGTCGGTGGCCCAGCAGGGTAAGAGCAACGTGAGCCACGGCTGCATCAACGTCAGCACCGAGAACGGCCAGTGGGTGTACAACACCATCCCGCAGGGCAGCCCGATCGTGGTGCGCGGCACGGTCGGCGGTCGGTACGACGGCAACTGACGCCTCCGCACATTCGACGTCACCCCGTCGGCCGATTCGGCCGGCGGGGTGACGCCTTTCTGTCCCCTGTCCAGGGGTCGCACATCACCCCGGATTCACTGTGTGAGCTGCCGGTATCCACACATTCGGTTGCAGTTAACGTCGGCGACGCCGACCGCACGCCGCCTGTAATACGAGAGTGACAAACTTGCCTGTCCGCAGACCCACGTCGGGTCGGCCCGCGACCAGGAGATGCCAGTGACCGACACCGCTCGCCCCATTGCCGAGGACGCCACCGTGACCGGCCCGACCGGTCAGACGCGCACCGGAATGACGGTGGCGGCGCTCAAAGCCGCCGTTTCCGATCACCTCACCTACTCCATCGCCCGCCCCGCGGCGGTCCTCGGCCCCGAACACTATTACCGCGCTTTGTCACTCGCGGTTCGCGATCGCATGCAGCAGCGGTGGATGTCGACAACGCAGGACTGGCTCGACCTGTCGAACAAGGTGACCTGCTACCTGTCGGCGGAGTTCCTGATGGGTCCGCAGCTCGGCAACAACCTCCTCAACCTCAACATCGAGGACGAAGCCCGGGCGGCGCTGGCCGATCTCGGCCAGGACCTCGACGAGGTGATCGCCTGCGAACCCGAGCCCGGGCTGGGTAACGGCGGCCTCGGTCGGCTGGCCGCCTGCTATCTCGATTCACTGGCCACGCTGGAACGGCCGTCCATCGGCTACGGCATCCGCTATGAGTTCGGCATCTTCAAGCAGGAGATCAGCGACGGCTGGCAGATCGAGAAGACCGACAACTGGCTGGCGCACGGTAACCCCTGGGAGATCGAGAAACCCGATGCCAGCTACTTCGTCAACTGGGGTGGGCACACCGAGCAGTACGAAGATGTGTCGGGCAAGCTCCGGGTGCGCTGGGTGCCCGGGCGCGTGCTCAAAGGCACTTCGTTCGACACTCCGGTACAGGGCTACGGCGTCAACACGTGCAACACCCTCACCCTGTGGAGTGCCCGCGCCGTCGAATCCTTCGCCCTCGACGCCTTCAACACCGGCGACTTCTACAAGGCCGTCGACGACGAGGTGGTGTCGGAGACCGTCTCGAAGGTGCTCTACCCCAACGACGAACCCGAGGCGGGTAAACGGCTCCGGCTGTTGCAGCAGTACTTCTTCGTGACGTGCTCGCTGCAGGACATTCTGCGCATCCACATCGAACGTGCTCACCTCACCCTCGCCGACCTTCCGAACAAGTGGGCCATCCAGCTCAACGACACCCACCCGTCGATCGCGGTGGCCGAGCTGATGCGACTGCTCATCGATGAGCACAAACTGCCGTGGGACGAGGCCTGGGATCTGACCGTCGCCACCTTCGGCTACACCAACCACACGCTGTTGCCGGAGGCATTGGAAACCTGGTCGCTGCGGATCTTCGCCGAGGCGTTGCCGCGACATCTGGAACTGATCTACGAGATCAACGACCGGTTCCTCGCCGAGGTCCGCGAGAGGTTCCCCGACGACGAGGACAGGGTCCGCCGGATGTCGCTGATCGGCGAAGAGGGCGGCAAGAGCGTCCGGATGGCGCATCTGGCCACCGTCGGCAGTCATGCGGTCAACGGGGTCGCAGAGTTGCATTCGGAGCTGCTCAAGCAGAGCGTTCTTCACGACTTCTACGAGATGTGGCCCGAGCGGTTCGGCAACGTCACCAACGGCGTGACGCCGCGGCGATTCCTGGCCCTGTCGAACCCGGGTCTGCGTGAACTGCTCGACGAGACCATCGGCGAGGGCTGGCTGACCGACCTGGATCGGCTGCGCGGTCTCGAAACCCATGCCGACGATCCGTCGTTCCGCGAGCGTTGGCGTGCGGTGAAGCGCGACAACAAGGGGCGGCTGGCCGAGTACGTCCACGGTGTCACCGGCATCGAGCTCGATCCCACCTGGATGTTCGACGTCCAGGTCAAGCGCATCCACGAGTACAAACGACAGCACCTCAACGCGCTGCACATCGTCAGCATGTATCAGCAGCTCAAGAACAACCCGGGCATGACGATCCCGCCGCGGGTGTACATCTTCGGCGGCAAAGCGGCACCGGGATACTTCTTCGCGAAGCGGATGATCAAGTTGATCACCGCCATCGGCGACACCGTGAACTCCGATCCGGTGGTGAACAGGTACATGAAGGTGGTGTTCCTACCCAACTTCAACGTGCAGAACGCCCACCTCGTCTACCCGGCCGCCAACCTGTCCGAACAGATCTCCACGGCAGGTAAGGAGGCCTCGGGCACCGGCAACATGAAGTTCATGATCAACGGCGCACTGACCATCGGCACGCTCGACGGTGCCAACGTGGAGATCCGTGAGGAAGCCGGCGCGGAGAACTTCTTCCTGTTCGGGCTGACCGAGGATCAGGTGGAGAGCGTCAAGCGCGACGGGTATCGGCCGATGTCGTACATCGAGAGCGATCCCGAACTGGCGTCGGTACTCGAGTTGATCGCCTCGGGTCACTTCACCCACGGCGACACCGAGATCCTGCGCCCCGTCGTCGACAACCTCGTCTTCGACGACCCGTTCCTGGTGCTCGCCGACTACCGCTCCTACATGGAGTCCCAGGCCGCGGTCGGCGAGGCCTGGCTCGACCACGACCGCTGGTCGAGGATGTCGATCCTCAATTCGGCGCGCAGCGGCAAGTTCTCGTCGGATCGTGCCATCGCCGAGTACTGCACGGACATCTGGAATGTCACTCCGATGAACGTGACCCTGTAGAACAGGGCCGCTAGACCGGCGCCCCGGCGTCGAGACCCAGTTGCTTGCCCTCGGCGCGTACCCGCGCGATCGCCCGCATCTTGTTCGACGCGTCGAGGGCGGCCACCTTGTAGCCCTCGGCCAGGGTGGGATAGTTGAACACCGCATCCACCAGGTAGTCGACGGTGCCGCCCAGGCCCATCACGGTCTGACCGATGTGGACGAGTTCGGCGGCATTGCTGCCGAAGGCGTGCACACCGAGGAGCGTGCGGTCTTCGGCGTGCACGAGCAGCTTGAGCATGCCGTAGGAGTCGCCCATGATCGCGCCGCGGGCAAGTTCACGGTAGCGGGCGACGCCCACCTCGAACGGGATGTTGTCGGCGGTGAGCTGATCCTCGGTGCGGCCGACGAAACTGATCTCGGGGATCGCGTAGATGCCGATCGGCTGCATCGTCATGTCGGTGTCCCCCACCGGTTCGCCGAAGGCATGGTAGGCGGCGCGCCGCCCCTGTTCCATCGACGTCGCCGCCAGCGCCGGAAAACCGATGATGTCGCCGACGGCATAGATGTGCTCCACGTCGGTGCGGAAGTTCTCGTCGACGCTGAGCCGACCGCGCTTGTCGGCCACCAGACCGGCAGCCTCGACCTTGAGTTCGTCGGAAACACCTTGTCGCCCAGCCGAATACAGCACCGTGTCGGCGGGGATCTTCTTGCCCGACGCCAAGATGGTCAGCGTCCCGGAGGGATGGGTCTCCACGGTGTTGACCTGCTCGCCGAAGCGGAAGGTCACCCCGCGCTCACGTAGCTGATACTGCAGCGCCTCCACGATCTCCCGGTCGCAGAAGTCGAGCATTGCCGGACGCTGTTCGATCACGGTCACCTTGGTGCCCAGTGCGGCAAACATGGAGGCGTATTCGATGCCGATCACACCGGCCCCCACCACCACCATCGAACTCGGTACGCGGTCGAGATCGAGAATCTGGTCGGAATCGACCACCGTGACACCGTCGAACTCGACGGTCGAGGGCCGGGCGGGCCGGGTTCCCACCGCCACGACGAACTTGTCGGCTCGGACACGTTTGAGGTCGCCGGTCGCGTCCTCGATCGCGATCTCGTGCGGATCGACGAAGAACGCACTGCCGATGAGCATGGTGACGTTGTTGCGCGCCAACTGATTCTGGATGATGTCGATTTCCTTGCCGACCACGTGCATGGTCCGCGCCGACAGGTCACCGACCGTGATGTCGGACTTCACCCGGTACGACTGCCCGTACATATCCCGCTGATTGAGGCCGGTCAGATACAGTACGGCCTCCCGGAGCGTCTTCGACGGGATGGTGCCGGTATTGATACACACCCCGCCCACCATGTCGCGACGTTCCACGATCGCCGCCCTCTTGCCGAGCTTCGCGGCAGCGATGGCCGCCTTCTGCCCGGCCGGTCCGGACCCGATGACAACGATGTCGAAATGATCCACGTGCACGTCTTTCCGCTGGAGTTCACCGATGGCCGCCCATCGGGCCTAGATCAGTGTCGCTCAGCGGGGAGTTTCGCACGACTCGAGACGCGAATATCCGTCGAACGTCGCGATCACCTGCAACCAGCGCGCAAGCGCCTGACAGCCCGTGGTGTCGGGATCGGTCACCGACCGCCGATACGGCTCGGACCGATAGGAGGTGTGCCGTCCGCCGGACGGATTGCGTATCACCAGACTGCGCCAGACGATCAGCGCGGGCAGATACCGGCGCGCGGACCAATAGGCCGCACGCAGTCTGGTGGCGTCGCGACGCCACTGGGCCGGCGAGATCGAGGTTCGAGCGGCGTTCTGAAAAGCGTTGTCGCGCAGCGTCTGCCACATGTGGCGAAGCCACGCGACCGGACTGTGGAATTCCATTGCCCCGGTCAGATCGGCGACGTCGCGGATGAGTGAGTCGGGTTCTGCATTGCAGATCATGTCGTCGGCGGTACCCACCCACCAGGCCGGCACCGACGACGGGAGCGACGGTCCCGCGCCGGCCACGCCCCATCCATCACATCCCGGTACCACGCCCGGGGGCTGGTGGGGGTCGGCCACGAATCCGAAGGCGCACAGCCTGTGCAGGCCAGGGTCGGCACGTGCGGACAGGTTGTGCGCGAAGGTGCGCACCACCACCGCGCCCTGGGAGTATCCGATCAGCACCACCGGCCCCTCGGTCGCGGCGAAGGCATCCGCCAGCCGACTCACGCCGATCTCGACGCTGCGTGCGTAACTGATCCCGATGCGTTGCGGCGCCGGCCCGTAACTGGCGGGGTATCCGACCCAGCGCGCGACGAACCGCTCATCGAGGTCGGCGGTCACCGACTCGAGCATGCCGGTCACCTCGGTGCGGGTGTCCCCGTCGAACGACTCGCCGGTGCCGCCCACGGCAAGCACGGTGATCGGGGCGGAGTCCGTGGGCATGAGCCCATTGTGGGTGGGCGCGGATGAGAGCGCCTGCGCACAACGCTGAACGTTGGCTGTGATCTGCGCCGAATGCGCGCTCAGCACGCAACAAAACGTTGGCCGAATCACATCCGACCAGGTTGATTAACACAAATGTAACGCGAACAATGGATTGAGACGGGGTTCCACTGAGCGGACCTCGACACAGCAAGACGAACGAAACCGAGAAAGCAGCAGTACCCATGTCTTTCGCACGCATCCGTGCACGCCTCATTCCCTCCGCACTCCAGCGCCGCCACCTCTACAGCCGCATCAACCGTCTCCCGGCCGGCACTCAGCGCGACGAGTTGCTCATCATGGCGCAGCGCGCCGAGAGCCACTGACCTCACCTTCGGCGCAACGGCGCCGCGTTCATCGCTGGCAGACCGGGCACCAGTACAGGTTGCGCCCCTCGAGATCGGCGACGGCCACGGGCGTGCCGCAGATGCGGCACGGCTCCCCCGCCCTCCGGTACACGTAGGTACGCGGCCGGTTCGGCGCATACGAACCCGGGCCGTGGTCGTCCTCGGGTCGCACCACATGAATGCGTCCGCGACGCACGCCCACCCGCATGAGTTCGACGAGATCGCACCAGATCGCATCGAACTCGTCGCGGGCGATTGTGCGGCCCGGTCGCATCGGGTCGATACCCGCGCGGAAGAGCACCTCGGCGCGGTAGACGTTGCCGACGCCGGCGATCACCTTCTGATCCATCAGCAGCGCACCCACCGGACGTCGTGACCGGGCGATCGCCTGCCAGGCGCGCTCCGGGTCCGCGTCGCTGCGCAACGGGTCGGGTCCCAGGCGCGCGGTGAGTGCGTCGAGGTCGGCGGGCGTGTAGAGCTCGCAGGCGGTCGGGCCCCGCAGGTCGACGCCGTACTCATCTCCCTCGATGCGTAGCCGCACCGCACCGACGGGCTCGGGCATCGGCACCGGCAGCTCCGTGAACGTGCCGTACAGACCGAGGTGCACGTGCACCAACTGGTGCCGGCGCCCGTCCCGGTAACGCTGCACGAGGTGCTTGCCCCACGCATCAGCGCCGGCGAAGATCATCCCGTCGATGAGGGCGGCGCCGTCGGCGAACCGTCCCTGAGGGCTGCTCGTGCGCACCCGTCGACCCCCGAACAACCGCTGCTGGCGCCGCGCGATGCGGTGCAGGGTGTGACCTTCGGGCACGGTGGCGGATCAAACCAGGACGGATTAGACCGCCGGTCAGGATTCCGGAAGGGCGGGTGCGACCCCGGTCTTCTCGTAATCGGCGAGGATGTCGATGCGCCGCTGGTGACGCGCCTCCCCCGACCACGGCGTGGTCACGAAGGCATCGACGATGGCGAGCGCCTCCTCGGTGGTGTGCATACGGCCGCCGATGCCGATCAGCTGTGCGTTGTTGTGCTGGCGCGCAAGCTGTGCGGTCTCCACGCTCCACGCGAGTGCGCAGCGCGCACCCTTGACCTTGTTGGCCGCGATCTGTTCACCATTCCCGCTGCCGCCCAGCACGATTCCCAGACTGCCCGGATCGTCGACAGTCCGTTGTGCGGCCGCGATGCAGAACGCCGGATAGTCGTCGAGGGCGTCGTAGACGTGGGCACCGCAGTCGATCACCTCGTGACCCGAACGGGTGAGATGGTCGGCGATCTGGGCCTTGAGTTCGAAACCGGCATGATCTCCACCGAGATAGACGCGCATGGCGTCACTATAGATTGGTGGCGTGGACGCCTCCTCGCCGATCCCCAATGTTCCCGGTGTGGCCGACGCCGACGACCCGGCCGCGCCGCCGTTCGACCCGAACCGACGGTGGCTCGCACCGGCCCGCTACGCGTCGAAACCGCGGTTGCACCCGTGGGAGATCCCGCTGCTGGTGCTGTTGATCCTGTTGACCGTCGTGGGATACGCGGTGATCGTGTTGCTGGTCATGCAGGGCAGCCTCAGTCAGTACGTGCTGCTGGTGCTGGCCCTGCCGCTGCTGTTGTTCCTCATCCGTGGCATCACCTACGCCTCGCCGCGGGTCAACGGCGTGCAGATGACTCCGACGCAGTTCCCCGAGGGCTACCGCATGGTGGTCGACGCGGCTGCGCGCTACGGACTCGAGTACGTACCCGACGCCTACGTGGTGCTCGGCAACGGCGCGATCAACGCATTCGCCTCCGGGCACGGTTTCCGCCGGTTCGTGGTGGTGAACTCCGACCTGTTCGAGATCGGCGGGCGATCCCGTGATCCCGACGCGCTGCGTTTCGTCATCGGACACGAGGTGGGCCATATCGCCGCCGGCCACGTGTCCTATTGGCGACTGCTGGCCACCGGCGTGGCCATGCGCATCCCCGTGCTCGGATCGGCGCTCTCACGCGCCCAGGAGTACACCGCCGACAATTTCGGGTACTACACCCAGCCGTCGGGAGCGCCGGGTGCCATCGGTGTGCTCTCGGCGGGCAAGTACATGCTCTCGGCCGTGGACTTCGATGAGTTCGCCGACCGCGCCACCCACGAGAAGGGCCCCTTCGTGTGGGTGGTGAATCTGTTGTCGACGCATCCGGTGCTCACGTGGCGGGCCGCGGCGCTGCGCGACCGCACTCGCGCCGGCGCCCTCTTCTTCCGGCCCCGCACGGTCGTGCGCGGTGCGGGCAGCGGCAACACCACACCGATCACCACGCCGCCGCCCCCGTCGGCGGTGCCGGCGGGATGGCTGCCCAACGGACTCGAACCACCCCCACGGATCTGACCCGGCGCGCCGGCACCGCGCGGTGCCGGCCGCCCGGATCGGTTGGCATCAGTCGAATGCGGGGTCTTCGTCGCGGCCGCGCTTGAGCTCGAAGAAGTGCGGGTAGGAGGCCATCGCCACCGCGCCGTCCCACACCATGCCCGCGGTCTCCCCGCGCGGAATCCGGGAGAGCACCGGACCGAAGAAGGCGACGCCGTTGACGTGGATGGTCGGGGTACCGACGTCCTCGCCCACCTTGTCCATACCTTCGTGATGGCTGCGGCGGATCTCCTCGTCGAATTCGGTGCTGTCGGCGGCCTTCGCCAGCGCGGGGTCGAGACCCACCTCGGCCAGTGCGGCGGCGATAACGTCGTCGAAATCCTTGTTGCCCTGGTTGTGAATACGCGTGCCCATCGCGGTGTAGAGGGGAAGCAGGATGTCATCGCCCTTCTGCGCTGCGGCCGCAGCCAGCACGCGCACGGGACGCCACGCATCCTTGAGGCCTTCCCGATAGTCGTCAGGGATGTCCTTGCCCTCGTTGAGCACGGCCAGACTCATGATGTGGAAGTTGACGTCGATGTCGCGGACCTGTTCGGCCTCGAGGATCCAACGAGACGTGATCCAGCACCAGGGGCAGAGCGGGTCGAACCAGAAGTCCACGCGATTTCCCGACATGTGTTCATCCTCTCGGTAGTCCGGCGCGTCGGGGTCACAATCGACTCTCGCGCCGCAACGGATCGGGACTCTGTTCGTCCCCTTCGGCTCATTCAACCAGCGCCGCCATCAAAGGATTCCGCCTCATCGTGCGGCGTTAAGCTGGCAACTGTGACTGCTCCGAACCTCACCAGAGACCAGGCCGCCCAACGCGCGGCGACCGTAAACGTGTCCCACTACGACATCGAGCTCGACCTGACCGACGGCAATGGCGCCGCGGGCGTCAAGACGTTCCGGTCGGCCACCACCGTGACCTTCACCGCCACCCCGGGCACCGAGACCTTCATCGATCTCGTCGCGCCGACCCTGACCTCGGCGACTCTCAACGGCACCGAACTCGACGTCACCGGTTTCGACGAGTCGGTCGGTATCGCCCTGCCGGATCTGGCCGCGGAGAACACCTTGACCGTGGTGGCCGACTGCGCGTACTCCAACAGCGGCGAGGGGCTGCACCGCTTCGTCGATCCCACCGACGACTCGGTCTACCTATACTCGCAGTTCGAGACGGCCGACGCCAAGCGGATGTTCGCGTGCTTCGACCAGCCCGATCTCAAGGCCACCTATGCCCTCACCGTCACCGCGCCGGAGGACTGGAAGGTGATCTCGAACGCGCCCACCGAGTCGATCACCGACGGTGTGCACCGATTCGAGACGACCCCGGTGATGAGCACGTACCTCGTGGCGCTGATCGCCGGCCCGTACGCCGAGTGGACCGATTCCTACTCCGACGATCACGGCACGATTCCCCTCGGCATCTACTGCCGTGCGTCGCTGGCCGAGTTCATGGATGCCGACCGGCTCTTCACCGAGACCAAACAGGGTTTTGGCTTCTATCACGAGAACTTCGGCATCCCCTACGCTTTCGGCAAGTACGACCAGCTGTTCGTGCCGGAGTTCAACGCGGGCGCCATGGAGAACGCGGGCGCGGTCACCTTCCTCGAGGACTACGTGTTCCGCTCGCGCGTCACCAAGTACAACTACGAACGCCGCGCCGAGACGGTGCTGCACGAGATGGCACACATGTGGTTCGGTGATCTGGTCACCATGAAGTGGTGGGATGACCTGTGGCTCAACGAATCCTTCGCCACCTTCGCATCGGTGCTGTGCCAGTCGGAGGCCACCGAATACACCACCGCGTGGACCACCTTCGCCAATGTCGAGAAGTCGTGGGCCTACCGGCAGGATCAGCTGCCCTCGACCCATCCGGTGGCCGCCGACATCCCCGACATCGCCGCAGTCGAAGTGAATTTCGACGGCATCACCTACGCCAAGGGTGCGTCCGTTCTCAAGCAGTTGGTCGCCTACGTCGGCCTCGAGGACTTTCTCTCAGGCCTGCGCGACTACTTCGAATCGCACCGTTTCGGTAATGCCACATTCTCCGATCTGCTTGCCGCGCTGGAGAAGTCGTCTGGCCGCGACCTGTCGGACTGGGGCAGCCAGTGGCTCAAGACCACCGGCATCAACGTGTTGCGGCCTGATTTCGACCTCGACGATTCGGGCGCGTTCACCCGTTTCACGATCGTGCAGGAGGGCGCGACACCGGGCGCCGGCGACACCCGTGTCCACCGGTTGCGGGTGGGTGTCTACGACGACGACGATTCCGGGAAGCTGACTCGCACGCACACCGTGGAACTCGACGTCTCCGGTGACCGCACCGATGTCGCCGACCTGGTCGGCGTCGCACGTGGCAAGCTCATCCTGATCAACGACGACGACCTCACCTACGCCTCGGTCCGGCTCGATCCCGATTCGCTGTCGACGGCCACCACACGGCTCGGCGATATCACCGAATCGATGCCACGCACCCTGGTGTGGTCGGCGGCCTGGGAGATGACGCGCCAAGCCGAGATGAAGGCCCGCGACTTCGTGGAACTGGTGTCGCGCGGCATCGCCGCCGAAACCGAAATCGGTGTGGTGCAACGAGTTCTGCTGCAGGCCACCACCGCGATCAACGCCTACGCCGACCCGGTGTGGGCGGCGAGCACCGGCCGGCCCGCGTTCAGCGCACGCCTGCTCGAGCTCGCACAGCAGGCCGATGAGGGCTCCGATCACCAGCTCGCGTTCGTCAGCACCCTGCTCTCGGGCGCGGTCAACGAGGATCAGACCCAGATGCTGCAGTCGATCCTGGACGGCGACGATCCGGCCGACTACGGTCTGGGCGGCCTGACCGTCGACACCGACCTGCGGTGGAAGCTGGTGCAGGCGTTGGCCACCGCGGGCGCGATCGATCGCGACGCCGACGACACACCGGTGATCGACGCGGAGGCCAAACGCGACAACACGGCCGCGGGCGCACGGCAGGCGGCGACGGCCCGGGCCGCGCGACCGCTGGCGGAGGCCAAGGCCGATGCCTGGGCGCAGGCCGTGGAGGACGACACCCGCTCGAACATCTACACCCGCGCGGTGGTGGCCGGCTTCGATCGCCCCGGTCAGGGCGAACTGCTCGCGCCCTACGTCGACAAGTATTTCGACGCGGTGCCCGGCATTTGGGCGCGCCGCTCCAGCGAGGTCGCCCAGACCGTGGTGGTGGGGCTGTACCCCTCGTGGGATATCAGCAGCGAGGCGTTGACGAAGGCCGACGAGTTCCTGGATGGTGACCACGCCCCCGCCCTCAAACGATTGATCTCCGAAGGCCGAGCCGGAGTGGAAAGGTCGCTGGCCGCACGCGAGTTCGACGCGAGCTGAACCCGGCGGGCTGCTGGATGGAGCGGCGTCGCGCGGGGAACCTCATCCCGCGCGGCGCCGCTCCGTCGCGTCGAGCGTGCCCAAAATCGCGTCGAGCGTGCCCGGTGGTTTCGACAAGCTCAACCAGCGGGGCGGACGCGCTCGACCAGCGAGCGCAGATCCCTGTCGAGCGTGCCCAAAATCGCGTCGAGCGTGCCCGGGTGGTTTCGACAAGCTCAACCAGCGGGGCGGACGCGCTCAACCAGCGGTGGTTTCGACAAGCTCAACCAGCGGGTGGACGGCTCAACCAGCGGTGGTTTCGACAAGCTCAACCAGCGGGCGGAGGCGCTCAACCAGCGGTGGTTTCGACAAGCTCAACCAGCGGGTGGACGCGCTCAACCAGCGGGCGGATGGCTCGACCAGCGAGCGGAGGGGCTCAACCGGGGAGCGGAGAGGTTGAGCGGTTCAGATCGCGGCGGCGGCGGTGGCCATCACGTGCAGCGCGGACACCAGTCCGTCGATGAGCTCGCCCTGGCGGATGCTGGAGATGGCAGCGGTGACGCCGAGACCGGCAACCCGGTCGTTGACTCGATCGGCCACGGCGCTACCCGACACCACGACGACGTCGTGCGTATTCGGCGACACCGCGATGAGGGCACCGTGGGCCGGCTCGGGCGCCTTGGCCAGCACGGCTCGCGCGTCGGCCACCGGATCGGCACCGAGATCGCCGATGTAAACCGAGAACCGGACGAGCGCCTTCTCGCTGGCCGCGGTCAGTGCCTCGTCCAACTCGACGAGTTCGTCCCGACTGAACGGCGGCGTGGTGGGGGTCTGTCCCGGGAATCGCGTCGCCGAGACGCGTCCACTGTTGGTGACGACCGTGCCGACGGGCAGAGCCGAGGCCGTGGTGGCCTCCAGGGTCGAACCGGAATCTGTCACATGAGAAACGTCACCACTTGGCACTGGCCGAGCCTCCATCCACATCAGTCGGTTCCGCGTGACCCGCGAGCGCCATCGGCTCGATATCCGTGGCACTGAAAAGCAAGGGGGCTCGATCCCACGGCTGATCGAGGCTGTATTCCTGCAGCTTCGGATACTTCAGACCCGACGAAAACGCCATCGACACCACACACGCCAAGGCGGCGATGACCACCAGGATCGTGACGGGCACTCCGATGTAGACGATCAGGTTGTCCATGTCACCCTTTCGTTCGTTCGCCGCAATCTCTTGCGTTCACTCCTCGTCGCCGACGCGGACGCGCCTGCCGAAGAGCTGGTGTGATCAATCTAGCTCACCGAACCGCCGTTCGGGCACTGACCCCTACAGTGCGTCGTAGACCGGCTCAGGCAGCTCCGGCGTCGATATACCGGCGCCACGCCGGATCAATCTCCTTGACCGACGCCAACAGGCGCCAGTGCGTGCCCCGCGGGATCGCGGGCTTCACGCGCAGCGCCCAACCGAGCTCGCTGAGTAGACGATCTGCCTTGCGATGGTTGCAGCTCGCACAGCAGGCGACGCAGTTCTCCCAACGGTGCTCCCCGCCCCGGCTGCGTGGGAGCACGTGATCGATCGTGTTGGCCTTGGCCCCGCAGTATCCGCAGCGGAACCGATCACGATGCATCAGCGCGGCCCGCGTCATCGGTATCGACGCCCGGTAGGGCACCCGCACAAAGCTGCGGAGCCGGATCACCGAGGGGATCGGCACCGCTATCCCGGCCGAGTGCACGGCCGACCCTGTGGTGTCGGCGTCGATGACGTCGGCACGCTCGCGCAGCACGAGGACGATCGCGCGTCGGATCGAGATGGCCGTCAGCGGTTCGTAGGTGGCGTTGAGGAGCAACACCCTCCGGCGCCCCCACAACGTGGTGTCGCGCGACGGCGTCGATTCCCGGGACGGTGTCGATACCCGGGACGGTGTCGATACCCGCGAAGGTGCCGATTCACGCGGCACGCCGATGTGATGTGCACTGCGTGTCATCGCGCCTCCCGCCCACGTCGAACGCCTCAAGCCCACGTCGAACACCGTCAAGTGGATCACGGAAGTCGACGTCACGCACGAGAACACTGCGTGTACATGCAGGTCAGCCAGATGAACGGCCCGTTGCCCGCAGACCCCGACCACCACTCGCGCCGCACCGTCGCCTCTGCCGATCACTTGGTTGAGACCACCTCCCCGTGCGGGGACAATGGAATGCGTGAGTGGTGAGATCCCGGCGGCAGGCCGGCAAACGGAGACGCAACCTGCGCGTTCCTTCTACGACGAGGTGGGTGGGGCCGCGACCTTCGACACCATCACCCGTGTGTTCTATGAAGGGGTTGCCCGCGACGAGGTGCTGCGCCCGATGTATCCGGAGGAGGACCTCGGGCCCGCCGAACGTCGGCTGAGGATGTTTCTCGAGCAGTACTGGGGCGGGCCCCGCACCTACTCCGAGGAGCGCGGACACCCGCGACTGCGGATGCGCCACCATCCCTATCGCATCGGCCCGATCGAGCGGGACGCCTGGCTGCGCTGCATGCACACGGCCATCGCGGCCGTCGACGACACCACGCTCGATCCGCCGCACCGGCAGGCACTGATCGACTACATGGAGATGGCGGCCCAGTCGATGATGAACTCCCCCTTCTGAGCCCTGCAGCCCCCGTTGACTGCCGAGCCGACGCGCCGATCCGACCAGCGTTTCTGCGCGAAAACTCAGGTAGGGCAGAATTACTACGGTGAGCGATGAGACACCGGATGTTGTTCCCGTCGACCCCGACACTCTCGATGAGACCGACGTCGAGGCCGAGCCCGCTGCGGCCCCAGTGGTCTCGCAGTTGGACCCGGGCGACGACAGCTGGTGGCGATCGGCCATCTTCTACCAGATCTATCCCCGGTCGTTCTCCGACCTGAACGGCGACGGGGTGGGCGATCTGGCCGGTGTCATCGACAAGCTCGGCTACCTCGAACTCCTCGGCGTCGACGCCGTCTGGCTCAGCCCGATCATGCGCTCGCCGATGGCTGATCACGGCTACGACGTCTCGGACCCCCGCGACATCGATCCGATCTTCGGTGATCTCGCCGAGTTCGACGAGTTGGTGGCCGAAGCCCATGACCGCGGCATCCGCATCACCATGGACCTGGTCCCCAACCACACCAGCGATCAGCATCCGTGGTTCGTCGAGGCCGTCGCCGCGGGACCTGGCAGCCCCGAACGGGCGCGATACATCTTCCGCGACGGCACCGGGGAGGACGGAAACGATCCGCCCAACAACTGGCACAGCGTGTTCGGCGGTTCGGCGTGGCGGCGGGTCACCGAGGCAGACGGTTCACCGGGCCAATGGTATCTGCACATCTTCGCGCCCGAGCAACCCGATCTGAACTGGGAGAATCCCGAGGTGTTCGACGACCTCGAACGTACCTTGCGGTTCTGGCTCGACCGCGGGATCGACGGTTTCCGCATCGACGTCGCGCACGGCATGGCCAAGCCCGCCGAGCTACCCGACATGGACCTCGAAACCGTTGGACTCCTGCAGAACAGCGACGACGACCCGCGGTTCAACAACTATGCGGTCCACGACATCCACCGCAAGATCCGCAAGGTGATCGACGAGTATCCGGGGGCGGCCAACGTCGGCGAGATCTGGGTGGACGACAACGAACGTTTCGCCGAGTACCTGCGTCCGGACGAACTCCACATGGGCTTCAACTTCCGTCTGGCCAAGGCGCCCTTCGAGGTCGACGCGATCCGCGACGCGATCGAGAACTCTCTGGACGCTGTGCTCTCGGTCGGCGGGGTACCCACCTGGACCCTGTCGAATCACGATGTCGACCGCGAGGTGACCCGCTACGGAACCATAGAGCCTCCCACCGACGCCGAAGCCGACTCCGAATCCGAATCCGACGCGAAGTCCGGCCCCGAACACGTGGTCGACATCGACCTGGGCCTGGCGCGCGCGCGGGCGATGATCCTGGTCGAATTGGCTCTTCCCGGAACGGTATTCATCTACAACGGCGCCGAACTCGGCTTACCCAACGCCGACCTCCCCGACGAAGTGCTGCAGGATCCGGTGTGGAAACGGTCCGGACACACCGAACGTGGCCGCGACGGATGCCGGGTTCCGTTGCCCTGGGAGGGATTCGAGCCGCCGTTCGGATTCTCCAGCAACCCCGACACATGGCTCCCGATCCCCGCATCGTGGGTGCGGTTCACCGTCGAGAGCGAACTCGAAGACGTCGGCTCGATGCTGTCGCTGTACCGGCAGGCACTCGAAATGCGTTATACGCGGCCCGAATTCAATGGTGAAACAGTCGAGTGGTACGGGGCGCCGGAAGGTTGCCTGGCGTTCCGAAGGTCCGAGGGTGAGCTGATCTGTGCGTTGAACACCACCGACGAACCGGTGGCACTGCCCGCTGGTGAGCTGCTGCTCACCAGCTCGCCGCTGATCGACGGTCACCTCGCACCGAACTCGTCGGCATGGCTGGTCTGACCCGATCGACCTCCGACGCACGGCACCGTCAGAGCACCGTCACCCCGAGATCGCGGTGGCGGCGCTGATACACCGATCCGAACCGCGCATCGATCCGGATCCACGCCGCCGACAGGCGGATTCGCACCGGCTCGGACGCTGCAATGGCGTCGGTCGGCGACGTCTCGGTGACCTCGTGTCCGTCGCCATCACGCACGAATCCCATTGCGGTGAGCGCAAACAGCGATCGCAATGACACCGTCGCCGACAGCCCACCCTCGGCCGTCGACACCTCGAGGATTCCCTGATCGAGCAGTCCGGTGGCCGGACCGAAGTTGCTGCCCTCCTCGCGCGCCAGGCGTGCCCCCTCACGCGTGACGTCGACGACGGTGCGGGCGGGCACGTCGTCGAGGTGGCGATAGCCCACCCGGGCCGGAAGCGCCCCGCGCCATGCGGAGTCCAACGGCATTCCCGGGTCGGCGGGCTCGCTGCCGTCGCCGCGGGCCAGCGCGGATCGGATGGTGGCGGCGTCGCACACGACGTCGTCGGGTGCGAGCGTCCCGAACACCGACCGGGTCACCAGCACGTCGAATCCGGTGTGTGCCCACAGCGCCACCAGCCCGTCGGCGCGCGCCGACAGGCGGATCACGGCAGCCTCGTCGAGGCGCATCGCACGGGATAGGAACGCCACCGCATCGGCACGATCGTCTGCGCCTGCGGGCGCCAGAAACCGCTCCGGACTCATGTCTTGTCGGCGGCCACCGGTCGCCGGAAGCTTTCCAGGTAGGCGCGTTCGTCGGGGGCCAGGCGTCGCAACCGCTGGGCGTCGACGTCGAACGCGACCAGTTGGGTGGTGGCGGTGACCGCCGGTTTGTCGGTGGCCGCCGCCGTGCGCGGCCGCACCTCGTAGCCCACCACGAAATCGACCGCGCGGACCTTTTCGACGAACATGGTGACCGCGATCGGACCCTCGTCGTGGCGGACCTGCGCGCGGTAACGCACATGGAGATCGGCCACCACGCAGCCCTCCCGCAGCGAGGCGGTGGGACGCTCGTCGTAGAAGAGCCACGGGATGCGCGCCTCCTCCAGGAGGGTCACCATCCGCGCATGGTTGATGTGCGCGAACACATCCATGTCCGACCACCGCACGGGAACCTTGACGACGTAACCGTTCTCGGTCACCGTGCCCTCATCCTCGAACAGCACACTCATCCTTCCGTCGGGTGGGCACGTCTCATCGGATCACGCTGCGCAGCTGGCGCGCCGCCACCGACAACGTGGCCAGGTCGAGGTTGCCCGACTGCTCGATGTCGGTGAGCATCGCACGCACCCGCGCCAGCCGCGAGGAATGCGACGACTCCCACTCGTAGATCTTGTCGTCGGCCGATTCGTCGGGTTCGGTGATCTCCAGGATCTTGAGCGTCAACGCACGCAGCGCGCCGTGCATGTCGTCGCGAAGGGCCAGCCGCGCCAGCGCGTGCCACCGGTCGCCGTACTCGAGGGTCGACACGGCGGTGAGCAACTCCTCGAGACCGTAGTGCTCCATCACCGCGAAGTAGAGTTCACCGACCTCCACCGGGTCGCGGTCGGAGATCTCGGCCGCATCGATGATGTCGAGCAGACAGAACCGGTGCAGGCTGATGGCCACGTCGTGGGCCAGATCGGGTGCGACACCGAGCTCCTGGTAGTGCGCGACGCGCTCGTCGACGTCGGCGGCCGAACTCGTGCCGAACCAGCTGTCCACCAGCGCCGACAGTTCGGTGATGCGACCGGTGTAGCGGGTGACCTCGGCGGCCATCGCCAGCGGCTGGGGGCGGAACGCCAGCAACCACCGCGACGCCCGGAACAGCAGCCGTCGTGCGTAGAGGGTCATCTCGTCGATCGCGGTCACCGGTGCCGCCGCGTGACGGATACGGTCGAACAGGTCGGACATCCCGAAGACCTGATCGGCCACCACGTAGGCGCGCACCCCCTCCTCGGTGGTCGACCCGGTGCTCTCCCCGAGCCGGAACAGATGCGTGATGCCTGCCCGGTCGACGACGTCGTTGACCAACACCGTGGTGACGATCTCCCGCCGCAGCCGATGTGCGTGCAGCGCGTCGGGGAACCGTTCCCGCAGCGGCACAGGGAAATAGGACGACAGCCGGGGGTCGAATACATCGTTGTCGGGCAGGTCGGTGGCCAGCAGGTCGTCCTTGGCGGCCAGCTTCACGTGTGCCATGAGGGTCGCCAGTTCGGGCGACGTCAGACCGCGATGCAACTCCGAACGCTCCCGCTTGAGCAGCTCCTGCGGCGATGGGAGCGCCTCGAGGCGCAGATCCACTCCGCGAGAGGAAAATTCACGAAGCAGCCGGGAGCCCACGTCCACCCGGTCGAGTGCGTATGCCCGCGCGAAGCCGAGTTCTGAATTCTGCGAGACGTTGTCGGCGAGGACGAGGTCACCGACCTCGACGGTCATCGATTCCAGCAGCGGGTCACGCGCAGCGGGCTCGAGTTCACCGCCGGACACGGCGGCGTCGAGCAGAATCTTGATGTTGACCTCGTGGTCGGAGCAGTCGACGCCGGCCGAATTGTCCATCGCGTCGGTGTTCACCCGGCCACCCGCGAGATCGAACTCGATCCGGCCGCGTTCAGTGGCGCCGAGGTTGCCACCCTCGCCGATCACCTTGGCGCGCAATTGGTTTCCGTCAACCCGGATGGCGTCGTTCGCCTTGTCACCGACCTGTGCGTCGGATTCGGTGGAGGCCTTGATGTAGGTGCCGATGCCGCCGTTCCACAGCAGGTCGACCGGTGCGACGAGGATCGCCCGGATCAGCTCGGGCGGCGACAGCTGCGTGACCCCGGCGTCGAGACCGAGTGCGTCGCGCATCTGTTCACTGACCGGGATGGATTTCTGCTCGCGTGACCACACGCCACCACCGGCACTGATGAGGGAGGTGTCGTAGTCTGCCCACGACGAGCGCGGTACGTCGAACAGTCGGCGGCGTTCGGCGAACGATGTCGCCGCATCGGGGGCCGGGTCGACGAACACGTGCCGATGGTCGAAGGCCGCGACGAGTCGGATGTGTTCGGAGAGCAGCATGCCGTTGCCGAACACGTCGCCGCTCATGTCGCCGATTCCGACCACGGTGAAGTCCTGTGACTGTGTGTCGATTCCCATCTCGCGGAAATGGCGCTTCACCGACTCCCACGCACCGCGTGCGGTGATACCCATCGCCTTGTGGTCGTAACCGGCCGAGCCACCGGAGGCAAACGCGTCGCCGAGCCAGAACCCGTATCCGATCGCCACCTCGTTGGCGATGTCGGAGAAGGTCGCGGTGCCCTTGTCGGCGGCCACCACGAGGTACGGATCGTCGCCGTCGCGACGCACCACCGATGCCGCCGGGATGACCGCACCGGAGGAACGGTCGAGATTGTCGGTGACGTCGAGCAGACCGGAGATGAACTGCCGGTAGCAGGCAATGCCCTCGGCGCGCAACGCATCTCGGTCGGCCGCCGGATCACCGGTGGATGACGGCGTTCGTTTCACCACGAACCCGCCCTTGGCACCCACCGGCACGATCACCGCATTCTTGACCGCCTGCGCCTTGACCAGACCCAGGATCTCGGTCCGGAAGTCCTCGCGCCGATCCGACCAGCGCAACCCGCCACGGGCCACCGAGCCGAAGCGCAGATGCACGCCCTCGATGCGCGGCGAGTAGACGAAGATCTCGTGCGCCGGGCGGGGTTCGGGAGTCTGTGGGATCTCGCGTGGCCGCAGCTTGAACGACATGACCGGGCGCAAATCCGTGCCGGCCGGTGGGGTGTCGGGCAAGGTTCCGGGCGCCGACGCCGGCACGTAGAAATTCGTGCGCACGGTGGCGGTGACCACCGCGCTGAACGCCGACAGCACACGGTCGGCGTCGAGACTGAGAACCTGGCCGACGTCGTCGCGCAGGCGGGCGAGGATCTCGTCGCGGGCGGTGTCGTCGGCGTGTTCGGGATCGAAGGACGCCTCGAACAGATCCACCAGGCCACGGGTCACCGAGCGGTACTGACCGAGTGTCTGCGCGATGTGAGCGGGACTGTAGGAGAAGCCGCACTGACGCAGATACGCACCGTAGGCGCGCAACACCGCGGCCTCGCGCCAGTCCAGGCCGCAGCGGATGACGAGTTCGTTGTAGGCGTCCACCTCGGCGTTGCGCCGCCAGATCTGGGTGAACGCGGTGGTGAACCTATCCCCGAGGTCGTCGATGTGCTCGGTATCGACCGTCATCTGATCGGCCAGCGTCACCCCGAACTCGTAGACGTGGCACACCTGCCCGTCGGGGCGCACCACGCGGTAGGGATGTTCGTCGACGACGTCGAGGCCGAGACTGTGCAGCACGGGTAGTACGTCGGTCAGGGTGGCCGAACCCCCGCACAGATACAGCGTGAAGGCCCAGCGCAGCGGCCTCGCCGGCTCGTCGGCACCTGTCGCTGTCTCGGTGGCGCTCTGGTTGAGGGTGACGGCGATGTCGCCGTCGGACAGGTCGGCGACATGGGCGAGATCGGCGACGGCGGCGGCCGGGGCCCGCTGATCCTTGTAATCGTCGGGCACACCCGCGATGAGCCGGAGCAACGCGTCGGTGCCGCCCCGTGGCGGTGTCACGCCTGCGGGCAGCCCGCTGACGGCCATCTCCCGGACGCGTTCGTCCCAGGTACGGATGACGCCGGCCAGCGCTTGCTGCAACTCCTGCAGGGCGGGGGTCCCGATATCGAAGGAATCGAACTCGGCTGCCCCGGCCGCGTCGACGCGGACCATCACCTGCAACTGGGCCAGCGGCATCTCGCTGACCCGGGCCGAGTACTCCAGATCGGTTGCATCGAGGCGCTCGGATACGGTGCGCTGCAACGCGAGTCGCGTCTGGGTGTTGTAACGGTCGCGCGGCAGATAGATCAGCGCGGTGGCAGTGCGTCCCGGCGGATTGATCCGCAGAAATGCGCGCAGCGAACGGGTGGCCACCGCGTCGAGCATCTCCTCGACACGCCGGCTGAGTTCGGCGTCGGAGTCGGCGAACATCTCCACGAGCGGATAGTTCTGCAGGAGTTCGATCATCGACTGCCCGGCGAAGGAGTCGTCCTCCACACCTGCCCGGCGCACCACCTCGTGAACCTTGGTGCGCAGCACCGGAACATCGAGGATCGTCTGGTGCAGCCCCGACGAGGTGAAGGTGCCGAGGAACCGGTGTTCGCCGGCGTGCGATCCGGACTCGTCGAATGCCGGCATCTGAATGAGAATCGGATAGTTGGATCGCTGGATGCCCGTCGGCAGGTAGACGCGGGACACACGCGGCAGCAGCGGCGCGGTGGTCAGGGACGGAAAGTCGGTGTCCACTGCGTCGCCGCGCCACACACCGAGGCTGTCGCCGACCTCACCGGTGCCCGACACCCGCGTATACCCCAGCGGCACAAAATGATTGCCCGCAAACCACTCCAGCAGCCGCGAGTACTCATAGCGCTCGGTGGCACGGATACCCGACTCGGGGGTGGTCGGTGCCGCCGCACAATCGGCCGCACATGTCGACAACTGCCCCCGCATCGCGACCGCGTCGGCATCGACGATGCCGACCCGCCCGATCACCCGTGTCAACGAGTCCCGCAGGTCGCTGGCATCTACACCCGTGCGCCCCGACAGTGCGCTCACGTAAATCCACGACTCCATCGGGCCGTCATGACCGCGGCCGACGGCGGTGAGCTGTCCGGAGTCGTCGCGCGACACCGCGAGCACCGGGTGGTCGATGCGACCGACCGTCAGGTCGTGGCTTTCCAGGGTGGTCAGCACCGCCTCCACGAGGAGCGGCATGTCGTCGTTGACGACGATGATCTCGGTGCCGCCACCGTCGGAGTCGATGACGTCGACCAGCGATTGCCCGTCTGCTCGGGTCTGCGCGAACTCCAGGTGCCTGCTGATCCGCTCGAGATCGGCGGGGTCGACAGCCGCAGAGTTCTCCGACGAGGTGTCGTCACCCCCCACCGTCAGATAGCAGGGAACCACTTGCGACAGCAACGATGCCGCCTGAGACAACGCACTCACCTTCGTTCCTGGGTACGGCCACCGGCCGTGAACAGATCCGACCCGATGGTACGGACCGCGGTCAGTCCCGGGTCAGTTTCCGGTGGGTAACCCGGTGCGGGCGGGCGGCGTCGGGACCGAGCCGGTCCACCTTGTTGGCCTCGTAGGCCTCGAAGTTGCCCTCGAACCAGAACCACTTGCCCTCTTCGACGTTGCCCTCCCAGGCCAGGATGTGGGTACAGGTGCGGTCGAGGAACCAGCGGTCGTGGCTGATCACCACGGCACAGCCGGGGAACTGCTCCAGCGCGTTCTCCAGCGAACCCAGGGTCTCCACGTCGAGGTCGTTGGTAGGCTCGTCGAGCAGGATCAGGTTGCCGCCCTCCTTGAGGGTGAGCGCCAGGTTGAGACGGTTGCGTTCACCACCGGAGAGCACCTCCGAACGCTTCTGCTGGTCGGGGCCCTTGAACCCGAACGCGCTCACGTAGGCACGCGACGGCATTTCGTTCTGACCCACTTCGATGTAGTCGTTGCCGTCGGAGACGACCTCCCACACCGTCTTCTTGGGATCGATGTTCGCGCGCCCCTGGTCGACGTAGCTGAGCTTGACCGTCTCACCCACCTTGACGGTGCCCGAATCCGGTTTCTCCAAACCGACGACGGTCTTGAACAGCGTGGTCTTACCGACGCCGTTGGGGCCGATCACACCGACGATCCCGTTGCGCGGCAGGGTAAAGCTGAGGTCCTTGATGAGTACCCGACCGTCGAAGCCCTTGTCGAGGTGGGAGACCTCCACCACCACATCGCCCAGTCGCGGCGGTGTGGGGATCTGGATCTCCTCGAAGTCGAGCTTGCGCGTCTTCTCCGCCTCGGTCGCCATCTCCTCGTAGCGCGCCAGTCGGGCCTTGTTCTTCGTTTGGCGGGCCTTGGCGCCCGAACGCACCCAGGCGAGCTCTTCCTTGAGCCGCTTCTGCAGCTTCTGGTCCTTCTTGCCCTGGACCTCGAGCCGCTCGGCCTTCTTCTCCAGGTAGGTGGAGTAGTTGCCCTGGTACGGGATCAGCTTGCCGCGGTCGACCTCGCAGATCCACTCCGCGACGTGGTCGAGGAAGTAGCGGTCGTGGGTGACGGCGAGGACGGCACCGGGGTAGGCGGCCAGGAACTGCTCGAGCCACAGCACGCTCTCGGCGTCGAGGTGGTTGGTGGGCTCGTCGAGCAGCAGCAGGTCGGGCTTGGAGAGCAGCAGTTTGCACAGGGCGACACGGCGTCGCTCACCACCGGAGAGGTGGGTGACCGGGGAGTCGCCGGGCGGGCACCGCAGCGCGTCCATCGCCTGATCGAGCTGGGAATCGAGGTCCCAGGCGTCGGCGTTGTCGAGATCCTCCTGGAGTTTGCCCATCTCCTCCATGAGTTCGTCGGAGTAGTCGGTGGCCAGCAGTTCGGCGATCTCGTTGAAGCGATCGAGCTTCTGTTTGATCTCGCCCATGCCCTCTTCGACGTTCTGCTTGACCGTCTTCTCCTCGTTGAGGGGCGGCTCCTGCAGAAGGATTCCGACGGTGGCATCGGGGTCGAGGAACGCTTCGCCGTTCGACGGCTGGTCGATCCCCGCCATGATCTTGAGGATCGACGACTTACCCGCACCGTTGGGTCCCACGACGCCGATCTTGGCGCCGGGGAAGAACGACATCGTGACATCGTCGAGGATGACCTTGTCGCCGTGCGCCTTGCGCACCTTCTTCATGGTGTAGATGAATTCGCTCACGCATCTGCCTTCCTGTGCGCTGATCAGGGCCACAGCTCCCGCCGCATGAGACGGCTTCGGCGCCCATGGCACAACGGTCTGACAGTCTAGTCGCCTCAACCGGGCACAACCGAAAGACCACCTCACGCTGCCGGGCAGACTGGACCGGTACAGCGCGCAACGCGACCGAACGAGACTGCCGGCCCGGAGGAGGAGTCGATGCCACTGACCGAACTTGTGCGGTTGTCGGCGGCCACATTCCGGATGGGATCGAACCGGTTCTACCCCGAGGAGCGGCCCGAGCACGATCGCGAGGTGGGTGCATTTGCCGTCGAACGCCATCCGGTGACCAACGCGCAGTTCGCCGCCTTCGTCTCCGACACCGGCTACGTGACCGTGGCCGAGCGCGCCATCGACCCGGCCGACTTCCCCGGAGCCGATCCCGCCGACCTCGTCCCCGGCGCGTTGGTGTTCACGCCGACCGATGGTCCGGTGGATCTGCGCGACTGGAGGCAATGGTGGCGGTGGCAGCCGGGGGCAAATTGGCGGCATCCGCGGGGACCGGGGTCGTCGCTCGCCGGGGTCGACGATCATCCGGTGGTGCAGATCGCGTACGCCGACGCCGTCGCCTACGCGAACTGGGCGGGCCGACGGTTGCCCACCGAGGTCGAGTGGGAGTATGCGGCCCGCGGGGGCGCCGACGGTCACGAATACGCCTGGGGCGACGAGCTGCATCCAGACGGAAAAGTGCTGGCCAACACATGGATCGGCGATTTCCCGTACCGCAACGAAGGATGGGGCTCCACGTCGCCGGTCGGATCGTATCCGCCCAACGGGTTCGGACTGGTCGACATGATCGGCAACGTGTGGGAGCGAACCTCGGACGTCTTCACACCGCGTCATGTCCCCCCGGACCTGACCACGGTCTCCCCCGACGGGCGTACCGATCTGCTCGCTCCCACCACGTCACCGCAAGTACTGCGGGTCACCAAAGGCGGATCGCATCTGTGTTCGCCGCAGTACTGCCGCCGCTACCGTCCGGCTGCGCGTTCGCCCCAGTCCGACGACTCGGCGACCTCGCACCTCGGCTTCCGCTGCGTGGTCTGAGCGCTCCCCTCCGGCGCTCGGACCCGTCGGCGTCACGCGGCAGCACCCCCGTCGACCGTGCCCGGATTCGCGTCGACCGTGCCCGGATTCGGGTCGACCGTGCCCACCCCGTCGGGTCCGCGGTACTCGACCACGCATCGCGCAAGATCGAGGCCTACCGACTCGGCAACCATCTCCAACTCCTGACGGTTCTCGCCGTCTGCGGTGGTGTAGGCATTCGTCCGGATCGGGCCGTGGACGATGACCGGCCGGCCCTTCTCGATCGCCCCCGACACGCCCGCAGCGAGCCGACGCCAGCAGCTGACCGTCAGATACAGCGTGTGGCCGTCGACCCACTCACCCGTGTTGCGGTCACGTCGACGGGCGTTGCTCACCATGCGGAAACTCACCACCTCGTCGCCTCCGGCGGTTCGGTTGTGCCGCGGCTCGGAGATCACCCTCCCGACGACGGTCGAATAGGTTTCATACATTCGCGGGTCCTCCTCCTCTGATGCCGCGTGAGTACGCGACCAGATCAGCATCACCCGAAATCGACGCGGCACACGACGCCCGCGATCGCCTGTGGATAACTCGATTCGACGGCTGCGGGCTATACTCGCCACGCTCGGCGGACTCACCGCCGGGCACGCCTCCGTAGCTCAGATGGATAGAGCAAGGGCCTTCTAATCCCTAGGTCGCAGGTTCGAATCCTGCCGGGGGCACTGTGATGGTTCGTCCGGCCGATGCCACACCCGGCGGAAGTTGGGTCGAATCGGAGAACTTGGGTGCTGCGGCACCCAAGTTCGCCGGCATCACCCAACTCCGTGGAACGCACGCGCGGTCATTCTCCTGCCTACCGGCGCGGTGTCGCGTGACCTGGCAGTGCGACGCGGCACGCGCCCTGTGGGAAACGGCGGAACCAGATGGCGATCGATGCGTCGGACTTACACCCGGCACCCCGCCCGGGGCCGTCATCCACGCATCGGAGATGTCATGTCGCCACCGCTACCGCTTCCGCTGTCGGGAGTGTTCCCGTTCCCCGTACTGCCCTTTGTGCCCGGTCCCACCCGACCCACCAACCCCCAGTTCAACACCGTGTTCGACGTCACCCCGTCCGAGCTCGATCAGGTGGTGCGCACGTGGCGTGAGCAGGGGCGAACTGTCGGATCACTGGAGTTCGCCGGGATGCGCGACGTGCACGGCGACGCCAGCGATGTGATGGCCGCGTTGCGTGGGTGCGCCACACCCGCGCACGACGCGACCACGTCCATTCGCGACCGCATCGACGACATGGCGACCGTGCTCTCCCACTTCGTCTCGAGCAGCGTCGACAGTGACACCGCCTCCGCGGGCCGCTTCGACCGGATGGCCGAACGCTGATGCGCCCCACCATCACACAGCTCCGCGACTGGGATACACACTCCATTTCCGGCGCCGGAGACACGGCGCAAACCGCTGCCAACACACTCGACAGCGCCCTGACGTCTGTCACCACGGCGATGGACCAGCCGGATACCTGGAAGGGCCAGACCCACAGCGCGGCGCAACTCAAGGTCACGCAGGAACACGATCACGCCGACGAGGTCCGCAATGTGCTCCAGCAGATCGCCGACGAAGCCAAGGATGCCGGCGCCGACCTCACGTTCGCTCGCGATTATGTTCTGCGCGAAGTGGATTCGGCCACACTCGCTGGATTCACCGTCTCCGACACGGGCACCGTGACCCACACCGACGCCGCCAAGAACGAGGACGCCGACACACTGGAGACGCGGATTCAGGCCGGCCTCGACACCATCGAGGAGTTCGATCGGCTCTACGGCGACCGCCTCGAGGCACTGCGCACCGACCTCGCCGCGATGATCAACGGCCAGCCCGACGTGACGCTCCCGGATGGGCGCAAGGCCGATCCCGACGACGTGGTCCGCATGCTGACGGGCATGACGCCCGACGAACGACGGGCATATCTCGAGCAACTCAGCGAGCAGGACCAGCGTCGGGTGATGCAAGCCGATCCCGACGCAATCGGGAATATGGACGGGGTGCCGTTCACGCTGCGCATCGACGCGAACGAGATCAACATCCGCAACGCGCTGCACGACGAGGAGAGCAAACACACGCCTGCGGGCGACCGACGTGCGGCGGTGTTGCGAGACATGTTGCGGCAGCGCAGCGATCCCCATCGCACGCCCCAGGCCGACCGTCCAGGCCAGATCCCTGGCACCGACAGCGCCGACGACCTTCTGGTGGAACGGACCTTCATCAGCTTCCGCAACACCACCAACGGACGGTGGGTGGAGATGATCGGCAGGATCGATCGCAACACCAAGAACGCTGCCGTCTACATCCCCGGCACGGGCACCAACCTCGACGGCAGTAACCAGAACTACGAGGCCGGCTGGAACCTCGCCCATTTGTCGGGCGCACCCGTGTTCGTCTTTGCCGACGGCGACTTGCCACAGAACATCGGGTGGGAAGAACCGCTGCGGCGGCTTGATCCGCGGTCATTCGGAGACCAGAGCGGCGAACAGCATGCGCTATCGGACTCCGCGTTCAACACGCGCTTCGCCCTCGACCTCGCACCGAAACTCGTCGCATTCGGCCACGAACTCGACACCGAGCTGGACGAGAACGCGCCCGACGCGAAAACCACCTACATCGGTCATTCGTACGGCGGATCGGCGTTGGGCACGGCCGAGCAACTCGGGTTGCGAGCCGACCGCGTGGTGTACGCATCGTCGGCGGGTACCGGCATCTTTGACGCCCCCTGGAACGACGCCAACCCGCACGTCGAGCGGTACTCGCTGACGCCTCCCGGCGACATCATCCAGGGCGTGCAGTCATTTCCCTACAACCCGCACGGGGGCGATCCCGACAACACACCCGGGGTCACCCGGCTCGACACCGGGTTCTACAGCGGCGAGTCGCCCGAACACCGCGGACTCGTGGCCGGCGCCGGCTCGCACGGTGAGTACTTCAACGACCGCAACTCCACCGCATTCCGGAATATCGTCGAGGTCATCCAGGGCGATCGGCCGACACCGTATGTCCATCGGATCAGCGACGACCCGGTGACGGTCAACGGCGGTCGGTTCGTCAGGGATCACCTCACCCCGGAGCAGTTGGGGAAAACCGCCGAGGAACTCGCCAAGGAGGCAGCCGAACAGTTGCGTGATCAACTGCTACGTCGGAGATATCCCTTTCCCATCCCCGACCTGCCACTCAGCCTTCCCTGACCCCCGCGGTACCGCGCCACCCGCCGATCAGCCGGATCGAGTGGTAGATGAGCAACGCCGCGATGGCACCGAGCGCGATACCGCCGAAGCTGAGATCGCCGATGGTCCAGGAGAAGTCGGCGATACCGATCACCAGCGGTATCGCCGCGGTGAACTGGTTGATCGGCTTGGCGAAGTCGACGCGATTGGTCACCCAGATGTGCACGCCGATGATGCCGACCAGACCGTACAGCGCGGTGGTCACCCCACCGAGCACGCCCGCGGGCACCGCCGCGATCACCGCACCGACCTTCGGACACAGCCCGAGCAGGATCGCGGCCAGCGCAGCAACCCAGTAGGCGGCGGTGGAGTAGACCTTGGTGGCCGCCATCACGCCGATGTTCTCGGCGTAGGTGGTGGTCGCCGACCCGCCGCCGCTACCGGCGAGCGTGGTGGCGATGCCATCGGCGGCCAGCGCGCGACCGATACGCCTGTCGTAGTCGACGCCGGTCATCATGCTCACCGATTTCACGTGCCCGATGTTCTCCACCAGCAGCACCAACACCACCGGGAGAAACGTCGGGATCACCGACAGATGAAACGACGGCGCGTGAAAGGTGGGCAGCCCCACCCAGCCCGCCGAGCCGATCGCGCTGGTGTCCACGTCGCCCAACGCGAGCGCCAGCAGATAGCCCACGACGACACTGAACACGATGGCCAGACGGCCGAGCAGGCCACGGAACAGCGCAATCGAGAGAACGAGGAGCACCAGCACCACGGTCGCGATCACCGGCTGCTTCTCGAAGTTCGTCTTGGCCGTCGGAGCGAGGTTGAGTCCGATCAGCGCGACGATCGTGCCGGTGACGATGGGCGGCATCAGCGCCTCGATCCACCCGATACCGGCAAAGTGCACGATCACGCCGATCACGACGAGCAGTGCGCCCACCACCACGATGCCGCCCAGCGCCGAGGACATGCCGTGCGACGCGGTGGCGGCCAGAACCGGAGCGATGATCGCAAAACTGGAACCGAGGTAGCTCGGTAACCGGTTGCCGGTGATGATCAGGAACAACACCGTGCCGATGCCGGAGAACAGCAGCGTCGTGGCGGGCGGGAACCCGGTCAGCACCGGAACGAGGAAAGTGGCGCCGAACATCGCGACCACGTGCTGCAACCCGATCCCTATGGTCTTCGGCCACGACAGCCGCTCGCCGGGTCCGATCACCGTGTTCTCGCCGACCAAGGTCCACGACAGCGGACCGCGAGGCTTCTCGACTGGTGTTCCCATCACCACAGTGTGCGATACGTCGGCCGCTCGCGCGTGCCGCCGACCCGGGTTGCGACCTCACCGGACGATCGAAACCTTTTCTCGGCCTGAACCTTTGCGCTGACAGGCAGCACGCAGATTCAGTCCAGCCGCCACCAAGGTGCGGTCCCTAGCGTTCATCGTGTCGGCAACGAGGTCGGCCATCACCGAAGGAGACTCAGATGCAACCCGGACAGCAGCCGAACGGCCAGCAAGGGCCCAAGCCACCCCAGGGACCTGCACAGCCGCCCCGCCTGCGCCGCCGCCGGCGTGTCTGGAATCCCCGCCTGCGGCGATGGGAATGGGGCTGGAGCTACTGACCAGCACCTCCGAGAACCCGACAACGCACTATGCACACTGTTGCATAGTGCGTGGTTGCATTGTACGTTTCGGTGGTGGCTTTGGAGCACGCGATCATGGTCTCGTTGTCGGAACGTCCCGGCACCGGTTATGAGATCGGCCGTCAGTTCGACAGGTCCATCGGCTACTTCTGGTCGGCTACCCATCAGCAGATCTATCGCACCCTCGGGAAACTGCACGCCGACGGCTTGGTGAGCTACGAGCCGGTCGCTCAGGAGGGCAGACCCGACAAGAAGGTCTACACACTGTCCGCCGCCGGTCGCGACGCACTGCGTCACTGGGTCAACTCCCCCACCCCGATTCAGCAATTGCGCGACGACCTCGGGGTCAAGATCCGCGCCGCGGCGCTCGGCGATCTCCCCGACCTCATCACCGAGATGCGCCGACACCGCGACCTCCATCGCGCCCGCCTGGACCTGTATCGATCCTTCGAGCGGGACGACTTTCCCGATCCCGAGGCGCTGACCGGTCGCCGCCTGCACCGCTACCTCGTGTTGCGCGGTGGAGTCCGCATCGAACAAGGCTTCATCGACTGGTGCGACGAGGTCATCGCCGCCCTGACCGGCGAACTCCAGACAGGCACGAGCTGAACAGACCACAGCGACCTCACGGATCGCTGCGACACCCCGACCACCAACCCTTCGATCAGCAAGGAGTGCCCCGATGCCAGCCCCATCCGCGCATTCGCCTTCGGCACAACCCAATCCGCACTACCCCCACATCTTCGAGCCGCTGCGGATCGGCGGGATGACGCTGCCGAATCGACTCGTGATGGGGTCGATGCACACCGGTCTCGAAGACAGGATCTGGGACACCGACAAACTTGCCGCGTACTACGCCGAGCGCGCCCGCGGCGGTGTCGGGCTGATCGTGACCGGCGGCTTCGCACCCAGCCGCAGCGGTCTACTCCTGCCCTTCGCGGGCAAGATGACCAATCTCGTCGACGTGAAACGCCATCAGCGCATCACCCGTTCGGTCCACCGGGCGCACGGCAGGATCGCCCTGCAACTCCTGCACGCCGGGCGCTACGGCTATACGCCGATCAAGGTGGCCCCGGGAAGCGCCCCCTCACCGATCCACCCGTTCAAACACCTGCGGATGACCGAACCCGTCATCCGGCACGTCATCGCCTCCTATGGTCGTGCGGCACACCTTGCACGCCGCGCGGGCTACGACGCGATCGAGATCATGGGCGGGGAGGGCTATCTGATCAATCAGTTCCTCTGCCCACACACCAACGACCGCACCGACCGTTGGGGTGGCAGCACCGAGAACCGGCAGCGATTCCTCGTCGAGGTGATCACCGAGATCCGCCGCCGGGTGCCTCGCGACTACCCCGTGATCCTGCGTCAGTCGATCGCCGATTTCGTCAAGGACGGCCAGACCTTTGACGAGATCGCACTGATGGCCCGCAAGGCCGAAGAACTCGGTGTGAACGCCATCAACACCGACATCGGCTGGCACGAGGCCACGATCCCCACCATCGTCACATCGGTACCGCGCGGCGCGTTCGTCAAGTTCACCGAACGACTGCGCGACGAGGTGTCGATACCGCTGATCGCCAGCAACCGCATCAACACCCCGGAACTCGCCGAGACGATCCTGCAACGTGGTCGGGTGGACGCCATCTCGATGGCCCGACCGCTGCTCTCCGACCCCGATTTCGCCGCCAAGGCGCAAACCGGGCGGGCCGACGAGATCAACACGTGCATCGGCTGCAATCAGGCCTGCCTCGACCATGCCTTCGTCGGGAAGAAGGTCTCGTGCCTGCTCAATCCGCGGGCCGGTCGCGAAACCACCCTCACCCTCGGTGCGACCCGCCGTGCGCGCTCCGTGGCGGTGGTGGGCGCCGGTCCGGCGGGACTGTCGGCGGCGGTGGCCGCGGCGCAACGCGGGCATCGGGTGGACCTCTACGAGGCAGGCCCGAGCATCGGCGGCCAATTCTCCATCGCGGCAAGGATTCCCGGCAAGGAGGAGTTCGCCGAGACGCTGCGCTACTACACCCGCCAGCTCGAGATCCACGGCGTGCGCGTGCACCCCGACACCCGGGTCGATGCGGCGACACTCGTCGACGCAGGCTACGACGACGTGGTCATCGCCACCGGCGTGGCCCCCCGCATTCCGGTGATCCCCGGGATCGAACACCCGATGGTCATGACCTACGCCGACGCCGTGCTCGGTCGCCGCGAGATCGGCAAGCGGGTCGCGGTGATCGGCGCGGGCGGCATCGGCTTCGACGTCACCGAATTCCTCACCGTCGACGAGTCGCCGACCCTGAATCTCAAAGAATGGGAACAGGAATGGGGTGTCAGCGAGGATCTGGACAAGCCCGGTTTCGTCACCAAGCCGCGACCGCTCCCACCGGTGCGCGAGGTCTACCTCGTGCAACGCAAGCCCGGCGGGCAGGGTAAGGGTCTGGGCAAGACGACCGGCTGGGTGCACCGGGCCAGCGTGAAGATGAAGGGCGTCCACCAGATCTCGGGCGCCACCTACGATCTGATCGACGACCGCGGGCTACATCTGAGCTTCCACGACGCCGACGGTGCGGTCACCGAGACGCGACTCCTCGAGGTCGACAACATCGTGCTGTGCGCGGGGCAGGAGTCGGTGCGCGACCTCGTCGATCCGCTGACCCTGGCCGGAGTGCGGACCCATGTCATCGGCGGCGCCGACCTCGCCGCCGAGTTGGATGCGAAACGCGCGATCAGGCAGGGCACCGAGGTGGCCGCCGGCCTCGTCTGACGGCACGGCGGGCGGGCTCGGCTCCCGGTTTACGATGTCTGGCATGGCAGTTCCCGCACCGTCGCCCTCTGCCCGTGCCGTGGTCACGGGCGCCTCCTCCGGCATCGGCATGGCCCTGGCCACAGAACTCGCCCGGCGCGGTCACTCGCTGGTCCTGGTGGCACGGCGCGGCGAGATCCTCGAGGATCTCGCCGCCGATCTGCGTACCGCACATCAGGTCACCGCGGAGGTGCGGCCCACCGACCTCTCCGACCTGACGGCGGTGGCGGTCCTTGCCGCCGAACTGGAATCGCGCGAGATCTCGATCCTGTGCAACAACGCGGGCATCGCGACCTTCGGCCCCGTCGCCGACCTCGATGCCGACTACGAACGCGCTCAGGTGAGACTGAACGTCAACGCCGTGCACGACCTGACGCTGGCCGTGTTGCCGCAGATGGTGGCGCGCGGCTCGGGCGGCATCCTCATGGTCGGTTCGGCCGCGGGCAACATGCCGATCCCCCACAACGCCACGTACGCCGCCACCAAGGCGTTCGTCAACACCTTCAGCGAGTCGCTCCGCGGCGAGGTCGGCGGGCAGGGCGTGCACGTCACGCTGCTCGCCCCGGGTCCGGTCCGCACCGGGACGCCGTCGGCCGAGGACGCCTCGGTGGTGGACAGGATGGTTCCCGGATTTCTGTGGCACGACAGCGACAAGGTTGCACAGATGAGCCTGGATGCGTTGCAGCACAACAAGATGCGCGTGGTTCCGGGTCCGCTGTCGAAGGCCATGTCGGTGGCCGGTGGGTACACCCCGCGCGCGGTGCTCGCACCCATCGTCGGCACCTTCTACCGGAAGCTGGGTGAAGGCTCGTAAGACGAGCGCCTCTACTCAGCGGCGCCGGCGGCCGGTGCCGAACATCGCCCGGCTGAACTGGCGGCCCGCCTCACCCGCCGCGTTCCGCAGGAATCGCTGCATGGGTTCGCTCGTCAGGATCTCGGTCACCATGCCCGGCTCTTCGGGCGGGGGCGGCGGTGTGGGTGCCGGCATCGGCGGGGGCGGCGCGTCGGGGGACTCCTGAGGTGCGAGCGTTTTCTCGATGAGCTTTTCGTAGGCCGATTCACGATCGATCCGCTCGCCGTACTTGCGGTAGAGGTCACTGCCTCTTGCGTGGTCAGTGATGTCGGCCGACGGAACGGCGTCCATCGACGACCGGGGCGCACGCACCAGCGTCCAGGCCACCGGGGTGGGCGCCCCCTTCTCGGAGAGCACGGTCACGATGGCCTCACCGGTACCCAGCGAGGTGAGGGCCTGGTCGAGCTTGTAGACGTCGGAGACCGGATAGGTTTTGACCGTCTTGGTCAGCGCCTTCTGGTCGTTGGGGGTGAAGGCGCGCAGGGCATGCTGGATGCGCGCGCCGAGCTGGGAGAGCACCTCGTCGGGGATGTCGGTCGGCAGCTGCGAGCAGAAGAACACCCCGACGCCCTTCGACCGGATCAACTTCACCGTCTGCACCACCTGGGCGACGAACGCCTTGGAGGCGTCGTTGAACAGCAGATGCGATTCGTCGAAGATGAACACCAGTTTCGGCTTGTCGACGTCGCCCACCTCGGGGAGGAACTGGAACAGGTCGGCGAGAATCCACATCAGGAACGTCGAGAACAGCACCGGATTGGCCGCCTGTGCGCCGAGTTCGAACAGTGTCACGATGCCCCTGCCGTCGGAGGCCAACCGCAACAGGTCGGCGGGGTCGAGTTCGGGTTCACCGAAGAAGGTGTCGCCGCCGGCGGCGGAGAGATTCGTCACGGCGCGCAGGATGACCCCGGCGGTCTGTGTCGACACCCCGCCGATGCCCTTGAGTTCGGGTTTTCCCTCGTCGCCGGTCAGGTAGGTGATCACCTGGCGCAGATCCTTGAGGTCGAGGAGCGCGTACCCCTTGGAATCGGCCCAGTGGAAGATCAGCCCCAGCGTCGACTCCTGGGTGTCGTTGAGTCCGAGCACCTTACTGAGCAGGATCGGGCCGAACGAGGTGATCGTGGCCCGGACCGGGACCCCGATCCCGCCGTCGCCGAGCGACACGAATTCGACCGGAAACGCGGTGGGCGCCCAGTCGTCGCCGGTCTGCTGCGCGCGCGAGGTGATCTTGTCGTTGACCTCACCCGGACGGCTGATCCCCGACACGTCACCCTTGATGTCGGCCATCACCACCGGTACACCGTTGGCCGAGAGCTGTTCGGCGATCAGCTGCAGGGTCTTGGTCTTACCGGTACCTGTGGCCCCGGCGACCAATCCGTGGCGATTCATCATCGCGAGCGGAATCCGCACCTTGGCCGATGGATCGACCTGACCATCCACCGAGACGGTGCCCAATTCCAGTGACGGTGTTGTGAACTCATAGCCGGCGGCAATCGTCGCAGCGGCATCCTTGGGATCTGTCACAGAGCAGAGAATAGTCCCACGTCACCCGTTGGCTAAGGTTGACGGGTGCAAGACAAACTGGTGTGGATCGACTGCGAGATGACCGGACTCGATCTCGACAAGGACAAGCTGATCGAGATCGCGGCGCTGGTCACCGACGGTGACCTGAACATCCTCGGCGACGGCGTCGACGTGGTGATCCATGCCGATGACGACGCCTTGGACTCCATGCCCGATGTGGTGACCAAGATGCACGCCGACTCTGGCCTGACCGAGGAGGTCCGCCGGTCGACGGTCACGGTGGCCGAAGCGGAGAAGATGGTGCTCGACTACATCCGTGCGCACGTCACCACTCCGGGCGCGGTACCCCTCGCGGGGAACTCGATCGCCACCGACCGCGGTTTCATCGCCCGCGACATGCCCGAACTCGATACCTATCTGCACTATCGGATGGTCGACGTCAGTTCCATCAAGGAGTTGTGTCGCCGCTGGTATCCGCGCATCTACTTCAACCAGCCGGAGAAGGGCCTCTCACACCGCGCGCTCGCCGACATCCGTGAGTCGATTCGCGAACTCCGTTATTACCGGGCCGCCGCGTTCGTCGCCTCCCCCGGCCCCGACGTCGACGCGCTCGGCAAGATCGTCGAAGAGCTCGGACCCGCCTGACCCGCCGGTCAGACAATCGATTGGAGTTCGACGGTCCAGACCGGCTAGAGTATGTCCTTGGCTCGCGAGCCCGGTGAACAACCCCGGGTTTTCGACGCCGATGGTGAGCGTAGTTCAGTTGGTAGAGCACCAGGTTGTGATCCTGGCTGTCGCGGGTTCGAGTCCCGTCGCTCACCCCGAGAGGGAAATGGTGCCCCACCTGCGAAAAGCAGGTGGGGCACCATCCGTTTGAGCCGTCGAGTTTCCTCCCCATCCGGCGACTTGCCCTCTCGCTGTAGCCGCGACCGTGGACTCGCTCGTGCAGAAAACTGCTGTTCACCTTGATGCTCTACTATCTGCAGCCGTGCTCGAAGAACTCAACAAGGCAGCCAAGAAAGTGGATCTTCACGTGGCGCCGGGTAAGAAGAAGGGCCAGTATTCGGTCCGTAAGTCGAAGTCCGGCAAACTCGTCGCAAAGAACGTGGATGCGGACGAGGTCAAGAAGATCATCAAGGACCGCAAGTAACAGTCATCCGAGGTGCGCGAGAGTGCCCATCAGCTCGTCGTGATCGCCGGAGACCTCGGAGTATCGCAGCGGCTTGACGCGTTCGACGAGGATTTCCCGGTCGGCCGACGGCAGCAGCGACATGACCTCGTCGAGGAAGTCGTCGAGCGGCATCGCCCATTGCGCCTCGGCCTGACCCGGCATCAGGTGGGTCTGTACGGCCGGGGGCACCAGTTCGAGAACGGTGACGCCGCTCCCCGACAGCTGCATGCGCAGACTCTCGGTGAACGTGTGGATCGCCGCCTTGGTGGCGCAGTAGGTCGGGGTGCCGGCCATCGGTGTGAACGCCAGACCCGACGACACCGTGATGATCGTCGCCTCCGGCGTGGCGGCGAGATGTTCGGTGAAGGCCGCGATCAGTCGCAGCGGCCCCAGGATGTTGGTCTCGACCTCCGCGACCGCCGTATCGAGGAAGCCCGGGTCGGTGAGGTCCTCACCGCGCATGATCCCTGCCATCGCGATCAGCACGTTGACCTCCGGAAACCGCTCGATCACCGAGCGACTCACCCGCGCCACGTCCTCGGCGTCGGTGGTGTCGATGCGGACCGTCTCGAGTCCCGGGTTCTCTTCTGCGATCTGACCGAGCAACTCCGCACGCCGACCACCGACGATGACCGTGTTGCCCTGCGCGTGCAGTCTCCGGGCCAGGCCGAGTCCGATGCCCGACGTCGCACCCGGGATGAAGATGGTGTTCCCGCTCATGTTCATGATGTTCTCCCTGTGTCGGCTGACTTCTGTCTGTGTTTCCAGTAGACGGCCGCGGCGCGGCGTCTACCAGGCAGTCCTTATCCACGGACCGGCGATCCCTGGTTCGTGCGGACAACATCGGCCACAGTGGAGGCCATGACACCCCACACATCGCGGCCAGTGCTGTTGTCGCTCTCCAGTAGCTGCCGGTGAGGGCGGACCGATCCGGGCTCGCCGACTTTCTCCGCAGACGTCGCGAGGCACTGCAGCCCGCGGACGTCGGGTTGCCCGCCGGAGCGCGCCGGAGAACCAGCGGGCTGCGACGCGAGGAAGTGGCGATGCTGGCCGGGATGTCGACCGACTACTACAGTCGGCTCGAACAACAGCGCGGACCGCATCCGTCCGAGTCGATGCTGGCGGCGATCGCGCAGGCGCTGCATCTGGGCCTCGACGAACGTGATCACCTCTTCCGGCTGGCCGGTCAGAACACTCCCGACCGCAAGGGCCGCGACGACCATGTCAGCCCCGGCATGATGCGTATCCTCGACCGGCTGCGCGACACCCCGGCGATGGTCGTCAACGGTGCGGGCGAAACCCTCATGCAAACGCCCATGGCCGTCGCCCTCGTCGGTGACGAACTCTCGCTGACGGGTCTGCGGCGCAGCATCGCCTACCGCTGGTTCACCGAGGAGACCACGCGCGCCAGGTTCCTCCCCGAGGATCACGACCTGCACTCGCGGGCCCACACCTCGCGCCTGCGTGCCGCCGCCACCCGCGACGGCCAAGGGTCACGGGCCGCCGAGATCGCCGAGGCGCTGATGACTCGAAGCGAGGAGTTCAGGCGGCTGTGGCTGCGCCACGACGTCGCCACGGCCCTCACCGACACCGAGAAACGGATCCTGCACCCCGAGTTGGGTGTCATCGAGGTGCAATGCCAGCTGCTGCAGGATCCGGCGTCGGCTCACTCGCTGCTGGTGTACACCGCCGTGCCGGGCACCGACAGCCACGAGAAGCTCGCACTGCTCAGCGCCGTCGCCCAATAGCTTCCCGGGTACCCTTGGGAGACAGGCGAGATCGATGAAAGGGCCCATGAGCAGAATGCCGGTGGCAGACCGCCGCCAATTCCTCCTCGACGCCGCGTTCACCGTGATCGCGCACAACGGCGTCGATGGTGCCACCACCCGGGCCATCTGCGCTGAGGCCGGGATGACCCTGTCGACGTTTCACTACGTGTTCGAGTCGCGCGACGCGTTGCTCGCAGCTCTCGTCGAGTACGGCATCGCTCGTGAGTTCGATTCCGTGAGTGCCGCTTTCGACGTCGCCGGTCACGACGACGCACACGGACTCGACGGTGTCGAAAGGATCCTGCGAACCTCGTTCGCCGGCTACATCGACGGGATCGCCGCCGACCCCGAACGCACGCAGGCCCTGATCTCGCTGAACCAATACGCCCGGCAAACCACGGGTCTGGCCCGGCTCGGTGCGGAGATGTACTACCGCTACTACGAGGGGATCGCCGAGGCACTTGCGCTCGCCGCAGCGCAATGCGAGGTTCAATGGCAGTCGCCGGTCGAAGAACTCTCACCGCTCATCGTGGCTGCGGTCGACGGAATCACCCTGTCGTACTTGAATATCCGGAATCGTGCGATCTGCGACAGGATCGCGCAGGCAACCGTGGGGCTCCTGCTGGCGAATGCCACCGAAACTGCTTCGCCACCCGAACTCGACGGGACGTGAACCCCTGCGGGGCTGAGGTCTCAGTACAGGCGGACGTGCATCAGTGACACGTTGTACTGCGCCCACGTGGACATCGTGAAATAGAGGTCACGGTCGGTCGACCACGGGTGCAGGAATCCACCGTAGAGCTGGTTGTAGCGACCCGACTGGGCCAATTCGGCCGGTTCGGACCACAGTCCCTGCGGCGAACGCGCCGTGCGTAACACGATCGCACCGCGAAGCGAGTCCAGGTAGCTCAGCTGCCAGAGTTTCGAGGCCTCGTCGTAGCGCGCCGACAGTTCGCCGGTCGGACCGGCGAAGAGCACGGAGGCCGCATTGCCGTCGCGCGCCGGCACCCACTGTCCGTCCCGCCAGTACTGATAGGCCGTCTTGTTCAGCACGTCCGCCTTGGGCACCCGGGCCAGACCGACGGAGCCGATCCGCGAGTTGGGGGTTCCGAACATGTACACGTAGTCACCCTGCGGGACCATCGACGACACCTGGAATTGGCTGGTGCCGAAGAGGTTGTCCCATCGCGCCCAGGGGTCCTTGGTCCACGTCGAACCGCCGTCGTCGGAGTAGGCCAGGCCGCCGTAGTTGGTCAGCCATACCCCGGGGATCGGACCCCAGGTGCGCACCGACATGTAGCTCATGTACTGGCGGTCGCCGATCGCGAAACCCGAGGTGGGGATGGTCGTCATCTCGTATCGCTCGACGTGCCGTGCCGAGAGCACCTCCGCGGCGTGACACCGGCTGTCCTGCACCATCGTGTCGATGGACAGGCCGTCGGAAAGCTTCTTGTCGGAGCTGAATCCCAGCACATTGCTGCGCCAGTCGCCGCCGTTTGCGCCCGGCGGACGGAAGTTGCGGCCAAAACTGTCGCCGAAGGCGATGGCGATCTGACCGGGTTTGGATTCCCACATGATGCCCAGGTCGGTGCCTTGGACCTGCCAGCGTTTGTCGGTCCGGCTCGTCGATCCCCGTCCGGTGACGGTCGACACCCAGGACACGGGCCCCACCCGCGGCGGCGCTGGTTTCGCCGAGACCGGTCCCGGATCGATGCCCGGTGTCGCCGCGGGCGGCGGTGGCGGAATCGGGGCGGGATTCGGGTTGGGAACCGGCACCGGGATCACGATCGGACTCGGATCGAAGGTGATCTTCGGGAACTCGATGCTCAACGCGGGTCCGCCGGCACCGGGCTTCGGCTTGGGCGGATCGGTCAGGTCGGGACACGGATCGGTGCACGGATTCTTCGGCGGCAACTCCGACGGAATCCGTACCGGCGGCTTGGGCGCCGACTCGGGCTCGGGTACCGGAACGATCTTGGGATACGGCAGCGGAATGCCGATCCGGTCGGGCACCGTGGGGATGAGGTCCCGCGGGTCGACCGGACCCGGCTTGAGGCGGGGCGCACCGTCAGCGATACACCCCGAACTGGGCAGGTCGTCGGCGGACGGTGCGGCGTGCGCCGGCCCGACGAGCGCCACGGAACCGGCGATCAGCAGCATGGTGACCGCAACGGCGGGGACTACGCTGCCCAGTCTGCGGCTACCCACGATCTGCTCCTCGGTGATCTCCATGCCCGTCGGCACGATCACAAGGAATGTACCGAACCCTCACAGGGAACGGGCAATGATCTCCTTCATGATCTCGTTGGTCCCGGCGTAGATCTTCTGCACGCGGTTGTCCGCCCACATCCGCGCGATCGGATACTCGTTCATGTAGCCGTACCCGCCGAAGAGTTGCAGGCACTCGTCGGCGACGACCATCGCGCGGTCGCTGGTCCACCACTTGGCCATGGCCACCGTCGGGATGTCGAGTTCGCCTTTGAGGTGTTTGGTGAGGCAGTCGTCGACGAAGACCCGCGCGATGCGGGTTTCGGTGGCGGCCTCGGCGAGTTTGAATTTGGTGTTCTGGAACGCGAAGATCGGCCGGCCGAAGGCTTCGCGCTCCTTGGTGTAAGCGATCGTCTGCGCCAGTGCGGTCTCCATCCCCGCCACCGAGGCCACCGCGATGATCAGCCGTTCCTGCGGGAGTTGCTGCATGAGCTGGATGAAGCCCTGCCCCTCCTCGGCGCCGAGGAGGTTCGTCACGGGTACCCGCACACCGTCGAAGAACAGTTCCGAGGTGTCCTGACCGCGCTGACCGACCTTGTCGAGCACCCGTCCACGACGGAATCCCGGGCGGTCGGCTTCGACGAGCACCAGCGAGATGCCCTTGGCGCCTTCGCTGACATCGGTCTTCGCCACGACGATGATGAGATCGGCCTGGCCGCCGTTGGTGATGAAGGTTTTCGAGCCGTCGATCACGTACTCGTCACCCTCGCGGATCGCCTTGGTCTTGACGCTTTGCAGATCCGAACCCGTGCCCGGTTCGGTCATGGCGATGGCGCCGACCACCTCACCCGAGGCCATCTTGGGCAGCCAGGTGTTCTTCTGCTCCTCCGACCCGTAGGCGAGCAGGTAGTGGGCGATGATCCCGTTGTGCAGGCTGGCGCCCCACGACGAATCGGCGATACGCGCCTGCTCCTCGATCAGTACCGCCTCGTGCGCGAAGGTACCGCCCCCGCCCCCGTACTCCTCCGGGATCGACATGCACAGCAGCCCGAGGTCGCCGGCCTTGGTCCACAGGTCACGGTCGACGTGGTGCTGCGCGATGAACTTCTCGGTGTTGGGCGCGATCTCCTTCTCGCAGAAACTGCGGGCGAGATCACGCAGGGCCGTCAGTTCGTCGGTTTCCCAGGAAGGTCGCTCGGCCATGAATCACACACCTTGATCGTCGTGGAGATCTGAATCACTGGCGATCGTAACAGTGGCCGGTGACATGATCCCGGCGGCGGCAGCGTGGGCATCGCCGCCTCGGCGGTGTCAGGCGTTGCCCTTCGACCACACCGCCCAGGGGACGTTCCAGTCACCGAGCCCGTCGGTCCCCGAGAGAGTGCCCCCGACGGTGTTCTTGACCACCACCGGATCACCACGCAGCGTGGTCTGCATGACCCACAGCGCGTTCTCCGGACTCAGATTCAGGCACCCGTGGCTGGTGTTGGTGTTGCCTTGTGCCCACACCGACCATGGCGCGGAGTGGAAGAAGATGCCGCTGTAGGACATTCGTGTCGCGTAGTCGACCGGAGTGCGGTAGCCGTCGGCCGAACCGACCGGCACGCCATAGGTGGACGAGTCCATGATGATGTTGTCGTGCTTGTCGGAGACGAGATACACGCCGTTATCGGTTGGTGTCGCGTCCTTACCCATCGAGGTGGGCATGGTGCGGATCACCGTGCCGTCGCGCTCGAAAGTGACCTGCTTGGTGCGGTCGTCAGCGGTGATGATCATCGACCGACCGACGGTGAAGTTCGACTTGACGTTCTCCTGGCCGAAGAGCCCGTTCCCGAGATCGATTCCGTAGGTGTTGACGGCCACCGACACCTTGGTGCCCGGCTTCCAGTACTCCTTGGGGCGCCAGCGGACCTCGGTATCGCTGATCCAGTAGAAGGCGCCCTCGGTGGGCGGGTTGGCCGTGACGCTGATGGCCTGCTGCGCCGCCGTGCGGTTGGGGATCGGCTCGTCGAACTTGACCGCCACCGGCTGCCCGACGCCGACGGTCTCACCGTTGCTCGGGGTCAGGTAGGCCTGGGCGAGATTGTTCGGCGACCGGGTGGTGAACGACACCCGCTTGGTGCTGGCGCCGCCGATTCCCTTCGCGTCGGCCTGCAGCGTGTAGGTGCGGCCATATCCGAGGGGCTCGGTGCTCGTCCAGGTGGTGCCGTCGTCGTTGAGCGCACCGGCGACGGTGGTGCCATCGGCCTTTCCGATGCGGACTCCGGTCAGCGATCCCTCGGTGGACCGCACGGTGATCGGCGCACCCGGCTGAATGCCCACCGCCTGATCGGGCAGCGGCCGGTTGGCCCACTCGGTGATCTCCATGCCCGGCATCAGCAGATCGCCGAAAAGGCTCGAACTCTGCACGTTCTCGGAGTAGGTCGGCTTCGCCGAGCACGACGACAGCAGCGCGACGAGCGCCAACATGCCGACGGCAAGCATCGCTCCGATACGCCGGCCACCACCGATCCGCATATGTCTCCCACCTCTGCACCCGACTGATTCTGTCGATCCGACAGCACACGGCCACAGGGATCTCTCCCGGGCTCCGCGTGGATGTCCCAAGTGTACGAGATCTTCTAAATGCCCGAGTCGTCCGGTGGATCGACTCCGGCGGTATCGACCGGTGAGAACGAAAAACCCCCGCCACCTGCCTGTGCAGGTGGCGGGGGTCGTGTTGTGCGCCATCAGGGACTCGAACCCCGAACCCGCTGAATTTGATCCGCTTTCTTGATGGGCCCCTGGTTGAACCATCATTTACGCAGGTAAAGCCGTCCTTTTGGCTGCACAGCCTGTCCCGCGGCGTCCCGCTGGATACCCGCTTTGTCCCGGCATTAGAGAGTAGATAAGAGAGTATCTACTCTCCAATGCCTTCCTCGCTCTCGACGTCGTCAGTAACGGTGTGTGCACCGTCGGTCTCGTCGCGGCGTGCGCGGCGCTCTCGCGCCGCGGTCACCATCGGCGACAGGTCCATCTGTTCGGCGATGTAGTGGGCCTCGTTGACTGATTCGCTGTGTCCGAACCAGTCGGCGCGCACGTGCGGTGGTAGCCAGTAGTAGATGCTGTTGAGCGTCGTCCGCCACCCGTGGCTGCGCACGTCGTGCTCTAGCTCGGTTATCCCCAACGTTTCGGCCATCTCGGTGTAGAAGCGTTCGATCGCCCGCGTGCAGTTGCGGCGATCCCACAGGCCGGTGGGATCGGCGGGCGACCCGAACAGGTAGGCGCCCTGGGGCGTCGCGTCCCGTCGCTCGCGGATCCTCTTGGCGGCGCGTTCGTCGAGAACGGTGAACGTCTTCGGCCGTCTGTTGCGGGCCTCGCCGCCTTTGAGCTTGTGCCGGGGGACGAAGACGTTCAGTCCGCCGTCCCGGTTGTCGATGACCTCGTGGGGCTCGATCTGTCGGGCGCTGCCCAACCTGATCCCTGTCGTCATCTGCAGCAGTGTCAGGTCGATGACGGCTTGCCGCTTGTCCGTCGATGTGTCGCGGCTGCGTGGCTTGCGGGGTTCGGTCGACGGGTCGATCCCGAGGAGGTGGGTCAGCAGGAGGTCGTAGTCGGCTTCGCTGAGCGCGACGTCGTTGGCGGGCTTGGCGGTGGTCTTGACCTCGCCGTACTCGATGTCGGCCCCGACCAAGGGTGATTGCGCGATGATCCGGCTCCTGACCATCCGCCCGTAGACCCAGCGGCTCAACACGTTTCGGGCGGTGCGCCCGGATTCGGCGCCGTGCTTGGCCGCGATGCCCTCGATGATCCTGACGGCGGTGTCGGGGTTGCTGGCTTCGTTGATCGTGATTGCGCCGGCCTGGGCGCTGATGTTCGCCAGGGCGCGGTAGTACACCGGCTTCGAGGACTCGGCCAGTCGGGTCGATTTCTCGATCGCCGGGCGCGAGACGCCGTCGATGTAGGCGCTCAGCTTGCTCGCCTTGGTCCATGGCCCCGTTGCGGCCAGGCCTGCTCGCAGCTCTGCCGCCTTGGCGAGGGCCTTTGCGCGGGCCTCGCCTTTGGTCTTGCCCTGGTGGCGGTGAGGCACCGACTTGCTGCCGTCGTAAGGCCACCACCGCCAGCGAATCATCCACACGTCGCCGTGCTTCTTGGGCTCGACCTCGGCGATCGAGTCGTCTCCGGGCTTGTGCTGCACCGTCTTTGCCATGATTAGAGAGTAGCTCCGGACTCGGACACGAACTGGGGTTCTAGTTGCCAGGGATCGGCCGGGACAGGTAGGGTTTGTTTCAGGCGGACTAAAGACCCGCTGGTGAGAGGTTCTCGCGGCCTCACTGAATAGCTCCAGGGCGTCCATCCCGTAGCTGCGTACCGGTGACGGTGCAACGCGGAGCTGGTAACTGGTCGACGGTGGGGCAGCCTAGCTGCGGAAGTCCCCGCCTGGATGAACACGCGGTGCACATGACGCACCGAAAGCGCGGGGTGTGACTCCTGGGAGTACGGCACAACTGTGCCCTGCTGCCAGGAGTCTTTGTGTCTTCAGTGACGCTCCCGAAGGACCGGTACCTTCTGAAAACCGCCGAGTTCGCCAAAGCGATCGGCTCCTCCCCCAAAACCGTCCGCAACTGGCGTCTTGCCGGTCTCGGGCCCCGCCCCACGCGCCTGTCGGCCAGCGACGTGCGGTACACGCCCGAGGACATCGAGGCGTGGGTCCGCGCTGTCAAGAAGGCTGGCTCGGTCCAGGCCGTCCCGTTCGGCCGTGCCAAGTGATCCTCGCTGCCGGTTATGAGGCGGTCGATGTCTGATGACCGCAAGCGAAAACCCCGGAGCCAATGACTCCGGGGCCTCCGAGATTGCTACGTCTCGCTCAGATCAGACGGTCCCCGCGGCGGGTACCGCTACTGACGTCGTTCTTGACCGCCCGGACGTCGACATTCTGGATGTCGACAGCTGGTCGGTCCGGGAGCTTCAGGACGCCGACGCGGGCGGTTCGGGAGCCCCGTTTCTGGTCCTGTCCAAGCGGGTGCCGCGAGTGGGTGAATCGGCCCCGGATTTGGAGCAGATTTCAAATCTGCTCCAAAAACGTGCCGCAAAACCGCAGGTCAGCGATAGGGGTCATAAGCGCCCATGGGAGAGCAACAGTGACCCCGACCCCGCCGGGGCCTCAGAGGTTGCTTCCGGGGGCCACGCGGGCGCCTCGCTGGCATTCGGCGACCTGCCGACGATTCGAGCCGCCGGAACCGGCATGGCGGCGATTCCGGTGTCGTTCGACACCGAGTTCGTCCAGACTGCCGACGGGCGCAGGGTGCTCGTCAGCTACCAGTTCGCGACGCCGGACCCGGTCGACCCGTCGGCGATGGTGCTGGTGGTGTTCCTGCCGCTGTCGCGGGTGCGCCTGCGGCTGACGACGGCGCTGCGGGAGGTCTGGCGCGAGGCTGGGCTGTGGCGGCACCGGCTGGCCGGTTCCGTGGGCGCCGACGGTCTGGACGTGCGCGGGTTCGCCAGGCCCGGGGACGAGGATCTCGACGGGCGGGCACGGTCCCGCGCTCGCCGGAATCGCTTGTACCGCACGCATTCGGTGCCGCTGAACCTTCGCTGCCACTTCGGCAAGGCCGACATGACGGTGTTCCGCCGGGTGCAGCCGGACCCGCTCAAGTCACTCACCAGTGCGGCCGGTGGTCTGGTCACCCTGCAACCGTTCCGGGTGTGCGCCTCCGACGAGTCTCGCCGGTACCTGTATCCGTTCAGCGTCAGCGTCTCGGACACGATGTGCCACGCGCCGGCCGGGTCGAAGACGCTCGACGCTCTGGGCGCTGCGTGCGGCCAGCCCAAGGTCGTCCTGCCCGACGGTGTCATCGAGCGCATGGACCTGCTCCGCCGCGACGACTTGATCCTGTTCCTGCGCTACAGCGCCAACGATCCGGTGGTGGTGCATGAGTACCTCGAACGTCTCTACGGAGTCGATGTGCGGCCGCCGGTCACCCTGTCGGGCGGAGCGGCTAACGCCTTCAAGGCCTCCGTGCAGCGCTACTGGAACATTGGGAGCGATGAGGTGTTCTCGCTCAGATTCGGCGGGTTGGTCAAGCGTGATCCCGAGGTCAGGGCGGGCGAGGACGACCGTTCGTACTACGAGAAGCGCGGCAAGATCCCTGTCGACGGTGCTGCCCGGGCGGTGATCGATGCCTGCGCCAACGGTTATCACGGTGGCCTGAACATGTGCCCGATGCCTGGCTACCGAGAAGCCGAGACGTTCGACTTCGACCTTCAGGGCGCGTATCCGACCGCGATGTCGCTGGTGCGCGACGTCGACTGGGCTCACGCGGACGGTGTGATCGCCGAGGTGATCACCAACCGCGAGTTGACGCTCGACGATGTGCCGGGCCCGATGACTCCCTTCGTGGGGTGGGTCGAGTTCGAGTTCGGGCGAGATGTGGTCTACCCCTGCCTGCCGATCTTCACCGACGGTTCGCCGTTGTACGTGCGCACGTCGGTGGGCCGGCCGGGCGCGCAGGTGATGGGTCCAGAGGTCTACCTCGCGCTCAAGTTGGGTGCTCGGGTGCATTGCCAGATCGGCTACCAGTTGCGGTCGCTCTCGATGCCTGACGGCTCGCCGTCGCACGCGCTGCGGGCTGGGGTGGTGCAGATGGTCAAGGACCGGGCCATGGCCAAGGCTGCGTTTGGCAAGAAGTCGCTGGAGGAGCTGGCGATCAAGACGATGGCCAACTCTACCTATGGCAAGACCGCGCAGGACGTCGCGCAGCAGAACGCTTGGGACGCCTATGAGCAGAAGATGGATGCGGTCGGCGGCTCGGCCATCACCTCGCCGTACCACGCGGCGATGACCACGTCCTTCGTCCGGGCGGAGCTGCTGGCGGCCGCGAACCAGCTTCACGAGTTGGGCTTGCAGTTCTTCTCGGTGACGACGGACGGTTTCATCAGCGACGCCGACCTCGACACCGTCGTGGGTCTGGACCTGTACGGGCTGGCCGCGATGGCCGCTGACGCTCGCGCCCGGATCGCGGACGGGGACCGCTCGCTCTGGGAGGTCAAGCATCGACAGCCGTCGTTCCTGAATGTGACCACCCGAGGCAACGTCGCTCTCAACGACGATGGGGTACTCGCCAAGAACAGTTTCAAGACCCCGGTGGAAGTTCTCAAGGCCGCCGCTGAGCGCCAACACTTCTTCGACCTCGTGATTTCACGGACCCGGCGTGTCCCCAACCCCGTGAAGGTGTTCCCGAGCTTCCGGGAGCTGTCCTACGACGACGGCCGTCGGGTGGACTTCATCGCGTCGGTCAACGACCGGGAACTGTCGATGGACTACGACTGCAAGCGTCAGCCGGACTTCGCGACCATGCGGGCTGCGTACCCGCTCGATTCGAGTGGCACTGCCCACGAGGTCGCGACGTTCGACACCACGGCGTGGGAGACCATCGACGACTGCCTGCGGGGCCGCGAGGTGGCCAAGCACCGCGCCGACGCGGGTGGGTGCCTGCGCACCGTCGCGGACTGGCGGGATTGGGAACTGCGCCGTGCCCACGGCGCGGGAAGGCGGATCACTGATCCTCATCGCTCGGTGCTGCTGTCGATCCTGATCGGGCACCGGCAGGGCGTGCTCGGCTTCGACGTTCCCGGTCTGGGCGCTGCGGCTGGGACCGTCAAGGCGCGGCTGAGATGGCTCTCGGGCTGGGGGCTGGGCGTGGTCAGAGAGTCCGACTGGAAGAACGCCCGGCGGCCGGACCGGCTCGGGCAGATGCTCGCGCCGTCGGCGTGCGAGCCGTTCCTGTCGGTGATCCGCGGCGCGGCTCCTGGGAGCGTGCCGTGGGATCTGACTGATGAGTCCGAGGGCGGGGGTGATGAGGGCGCTGAACGCGCCTGCTGAACCACACGAGCGTCTTGAAACCGCAGTCCCGCAACACAGCACGGCCGGCACAGCGACTCGGTCCGGCAGACAGCAACGAACAGGAGCACGAACCATGCCGAACTACGACGACTTCGACAAGGCTATCGCCGCGGCCCGCAGCGCCAAGCGCAAGGCGATGGCAGCCGACAACCAGAAGGCGGGACGCAATCTCGCCGCCCTTGCTCAGCGGTGCCCGGAGCTGACCGCTATGGACCTCGTGGAGGTGCTTGGGTGCGGTGATGAGCCGGTCTCGCGTCTGGTCGAGGCGCTGCTGGCCAAGGGCGTTGTCGATGAGGTGGTCCGGGGCCTTGCCGCGGCCGCCGTCCCGGTCCCTGTCGGCGGCCCGGCCGTCGACTTCGGTCAGCACGGCTGACTGCCTCCCCTGACGACCGTCCCCGGAGCGCCGAACAGGCTAGCTCCGGGGGCGTCGTCGTCTCTGGCAGGGCCTGCCTGGACACGAGCGAGCGAGTGTTCTGGCCGGCATTGCTCCCAGGCGTAGCCTGGGCCTTGCCCTCCGCAGGAGACCACGTTCAGGAGCGAGCGAAGCGAGCGGATGAACATAGTGGGTTATGCTTAACGGGTTATGCTTAACGGGTTATGCTTAACGGGTAAGCCTGGTGGGCGGGACGGTGGTGTGGGCGGCGAAGCAGGGCCCCGCGCCACCGTTCAGGGCCCCGCCGGGATTGGCCGTTAAGCAACCGACCGAAGGGCGGTTCCCATGTCGCGGTGGAGCACGTCCTACCGGTGGGAGTCCCGGGCGAGGGTCGACGTGGACAAGGCCCGCGGTAAGGGTCGTGATAAGCGCCCGGCGAGCGGTCCGATGTTGGCGCACGCGCTGCGTTCTATAGAACGGCGCGCCGGGATCGAGCATGTGCACAGCAATGAGCGGATCGACGATGCCCGGACCGACGACAACGTAGTGTGGCTGCCCGACGGTGCCGGTGGGCTGCGGCTCGCCGGGCCAGGGGACTCCATTGCCGCTGTCGAGGACTGGATCGACGAGCGCGTCGGGCTGGCCGTGCACACCAAGACGATGAAGGACGGCACGGTCAAGCCGGTCGCGGTCCGCAAGGACGCGACGGTGTGCCTGGAGGTCATCCTCCAGCTCGATCCCGAGTACACCGGCAAGGTCGTCGACATGACCGCCGAGCAGAAGGCCGACGCCCGGGAGAAGCTGCACGCGATGGTCAGAGAGGTTCAGCGGGTTACCGGTGCTGACAACACCGTCGCCGTTGCCGAGCACTGGGACGAGGACCACCCGCACATCCACATGTTCTTGGTGCCGTTGTCGGAGGACTTCAAACTCGTCGGCGCGAGGATCATGGGCGGGTCCAAGCAGGCCTATGCCGCCCGCCACGACGAGATGCGCACGGTGCTGCTCGCCGAGGGCTACGACGCCACGTTCGAGCGGGTCGACGCCGGGCGCGGGCACGAGCCGGTGCCGGTCTTCAAGGCCCGACGCGACCGCGAGAAGGCCGAGCGTGAATTGGCCGATCGCAACGCCGCCGAGAAGGCGCGGTTGCACTCTGATCGTCAGGAGCTGGAAGCTGCCCGCGAGGAGCTGGCAGAAGCCGTCCGCGAGAACGCTGAGCACGAGGACCGCGTGAACCGTAAGGGCGCTGTTGTGGACCAGCGCGAGAAGGAGGTGTCGGCGGAATGGGGTCAGATCAACGCCAAGAGCGCCGAACTCGACCGTGACCGCGTGCAGCTGGGCGTCGCCCAGGAGGCCGCGGCGCAGGCGCTCGCTGAGGCCAAAAAGGCCCGAGAGGACGCTCAGGCATCGCTAGCGCGTCAGCAGGCCGCTGAAGCGGCCTTGCGAGCCAGGCTTGCCGAGGAAGAGGAGCAGGCCCGCCGCGATGCCGACGACCGGGTGGCCGAATACGAACGGCGGCAGATGGCCGCTGTCGACGAGCGCGTCGATGTCGAAGTCGTCCGGGCCGTCGCACCGCTACGCGCCGAGGCCGAAGCCGCTAAGAAGGCCGGGTTCGAGGAAGGCCGCGAACTGGCCCGCGCCGCGCTAAAGCGAAAGGTGGATGAACTCCAGACTCGGTACGAAGAGAAGTACAACGACCTCGCCGAGTGGCAGAAGAACATCATCGCGTTGTTCAAATCGACGCCGCGGGACAAGTGGAGTCCGGGCATGCAGTTGGGATGGAAGAAGTTCCGTACCGCCGAAGAGGCGCGGACGCATCCGACGGCTGTCGAGGCGCTCATCCAGGAGACCCCTGCGCACTCAGGGACGCCGACGCGCCCCAGTCGCGACGGACCTGACTATTGACGGTCCAATAGTGGCTCTTCGAGGTTAGCCGGGCACTGCTCAGCAGTGGAATTGCTGGATGTTGGCCCGCTGGGCGCGGGTGCAGTGGAATCGTATCCGGCGGCGTGAGTTTTCGGTGTTTCGGAACCCGCAGGCAACGCGTTTGACCTGCTTGACCAGGCGGTTGTAACCCTCGGTCCGCGCGTTGGTCAGCCCGGTATGCAGGAACGCCAGGATCGCTGGCCACCAGGTCTCGATAGTGGTCGCCAACCGGGTGACCTCGGGGATCTGGGTGTCGGCACACCAGCTGTAGAACCGGTAGAGACGGGCGCGGATCTCGGCATCATCGACGCCGTCACGAGCGGCGGCAAGCAGTGTGCGGAGCTCTTCTTTGGCGATGTAGGCGGCCAAGATCTGGCCGGTTGGATCGTTGTCGATCAAGGCGTTCCACATCTTCGCAAATGATTTGTCCGACAGACGTTCCCGCGATGTCAGCAGCCGTCTACGGTTGGCCCATTCCGGGTCCTGTTTGCGTCCGCGGCGGCCGTGGGCATCGAAGGTGACCCGGCGACGCACCGCGGTGACCATGTCGTTGGCCAACTTGACCAGATGGAAGTGATCGACCACCACCTGCGCGTTCGGCAACAGCGTTTCGGTGACTGCGGCGGCGTAGGCGGCCGACGGGTCGATGACCACATGCGTCACCGCGTGGCGGAACTGCGAGGTCTGCTCGCAGAGCCAGTCGGTGACCGCTGCACTGGTGCGGCCCTCGACCTGGCCGAGTAGGCCCTGAGCGCCGCCGAGATCGACGAACCCGGTGTCCCAAGGGTCGGTGCGTAGCCAGGAGCGGCCGGCGGCATCACGCGTCCAGCGGGGCTTGCCGCGGCGGGTCTCGTCAATACCGAGCACCAGCACCGGTTTCGGGTCGGTCAAGACCTCCTCGGCGTGGGCAGCGAACGCGGCGTGCGCGGTCGGCCACGACACGCCCGCCCCGGCGGCCACCTCGGCTACCGAGCGGGCTGCCTCACCGATGCTGCGCCCGATCTGGGTCCGCAGCCTGGTGGTGGTGCGTCGTCGTGGCGGTACCTGCGGGATCGATTCGGTGAACGAGCGACGCTCACAGTCCGAGTTGCGGCAGTAGTAGCGTGTCTTGTTCCACCGCAACTGAATTGGCGTATCTCCGTAGCGGATGTCGCGTGGCCTGGTTGTCGCGTGGCCCTTCACCGAACTCGAAGCAATCCGACAGTCCGGACACCTCGCCGCAGCCCGATCGGCCGTCACGACATCAACGATCCGAGATCCATCGGCGCGCCGAGAAACCCCGACGACCTCCATTCCTTCCAACCCCAACAACAACGACGTAGCATCGGCCATGCCCCTGGTACTCCTTCACCGAAATCCTGAATGCTTCGCAACATCCAGATTTCCGGAGACCAGGGGCGTCTTACCTCAACGACACACCGGCACGCTGACCAGGCATTGCCCCCTCAAGCTCGAAGAGCCCCAATAGTTTGCGCGTCGCCCTCCGGATCGATCCCCGCCGGACGGCTTTAGGGAGTATCAGATTAACGGTGTAAGTGGCGTTTTCGGTTAGTTGTCCTCGCTGGCCGGCATGCGGTCGGCGAAGGTGATGGCGAATGCGTTGAGTGCTGGTTTCCACCGCATTGTCCATCGTTTCTGTCCGGTGCCGGTTGGGTCGAGCGACCGGGTCACCAGGTACAGGCACTTTAACGCCGATTGCTCGTTCGGGAAATGCCCACGAGCCCGCACTGCGCGCCGGTAGCGGGCGTTGAGTGACTCGATCGCATTCGTCGAGCAGATCACCTTTCGGACCTCGATGTCGTAGTCGAGGAACGGTATGAATTCTTGCCATGCGTTGCGCCACAACCGGATAGCTGCCGGGTACCGGTGCCCCCACTCGGCGTCGAACGTATCCAGCGCCTCGGCCGCGGCTGCAGCGGTGGGGGCGGTGTAGATCGGTTTGATCGCCTTGGCGATAGCATCGCGGTGCTGGCGGCCGGCATAGCGGAATGTGCCCCGGATCAGATGGATGACACACGTCTGCACCACCG
>NZ_JBSFQI010000010.1:0-159314 GCF_053588635.1 Gordonia sp. NPDC003425
AGCCATGCGCAGAGAATAGCCGAAAACTAGAACACGTTCTACTACTCGAGTGAATGACGAGATCGCCGTGGCGCATCCGGATATCCGGTATCAAGGGGTGTGACCTCCGACAAGCTGCTCGAGCGGCCCCCGGCGCCCGCCGGGCGCCCGCGACCGCACCGCGTGGCCGCCGCCGTCGCGGGTGTGGTCGCCGTCGGTGCGGCACTCGCGGTGGGTGAACTGGCCGCCGTGCCCGTCTCGCCCAACGCTTCGCCCTACTTCGCGGTGGGTTCGACGGTGGTCGACCACACACCCACTGCCGTCCGGGAATGGGCGATCGGCACCTTCGGCACCTCCGACAAGACCGCGCTGTTCGTCGGGATGGGGGTGATCATCGTGGCGCTCGCGGCGGCGTGCGGCATCGTCGAACGACGGCGACCCCCGATCGGCAGCGTGGTGATCGCCGGGTTCGGGCTCGTCGGTGCGCTCGCCGCGTTCGGCCGCCCCGACGCGCGCTGGACCTTCGTCCTGCCGTCGCTGCTGGCCGGGTTCGTGGGGGTGGCGGTGCTGCGCACCCTGATCGCGCGACTCGACGACGACACAGGTGACGCACACGGCGCATCCGACTCCTCCGGCGAGCGCCGTTCGGCACCGGTGTCCCGCCGGTTCGTGCTCACCGCCGGCGGGATCGCGGCTGCCGCGCTCGTGGTGGGCGGGATCGGCCGTCGGCTGCTCGCCGACGCCGCGCGCACCGTCGCCGACCGCGCCGGCCTGCGCATCCCGGCACCCGCATCACCGGCACCGCCGATACCCGCCGGCGCCGACCTCGACGTCCCCGGCGCCACCCCGTTCGTCACCGACAACGCGTCCTTCTACCGCATCGACACCGCCCTGCAGGTGCCGCAGCTGACCACCGCCGACTGGTCGCTGCGGATTCACGGGATGGTCGACGAGGAGGTCACGATCAGCTGGGACGAGCTGCTCGCGATGCCGATGAGTGAGCGGCTGGTGACGCTGACGTGTGTCTCCAACGAGGTGGGCGGCGACCTCATCGGCAACGCACGCTGGCAGGGCGTCCCGATGAAGGCCCTGCTCGAACGCGCCGGTGTCCGCCCCGGCGCCGACATGCTGCTGTCGACGAGTTCGGACGGCTGGACGTGTGGCACCCCGGTGTCGGCGATCACCGACAACCGCGACGCGTTGCTGGCGATCGCGATGAACGGCGACCCGCTGCCCGTCGAACACGGTTTCCCGGTGCGCCAGGTGATCCCCGGCCTGTACGGCTACGTGTCGGCCACCAAGTGGGTCGTCGACTGGGAGTTGACGAAATTCTCCGACGCGCAGGCCTACTGGACCACCCGCGGCTGGTCGGCGCTGGGTCCGATCAAACTGGCCTCGAGGATCGACCGGCCCGCCGACGGCAGCGAACTGCGGGCCGGGCCCGTGATCGTCGCGGGGACCGCCTGGGCCCAGCACACCGGGATCTCCGCGGTGCAGGTGCGCATCGACGACGGCGCGTGGCAGCAGGCCGAGCTGGCCACCGAGTACAGCATCGACACGTGGCGGCAGTGGCGCTACACCTGGCAGGCCACCCCCGGCCGCCACACCGTGGAATGTCGCGCGTTCGACATGACGGGCAAGGCGCAGACCGAACAGTTCGCCTCCCCCATCCCCGACGGGGCCACCGGATTGGACTCGCGGACCTACACCGTGTCCTGACCGTTTGCCGGCACGGCCGGGCGGGTTGTGAGCAAGGCCATAGCTGTGATCTTGGCCCGGTGACGTCATGCTATGTTCATCGCACCGAATTTCAGACGGCGCGGTATTCGGGTGGCGATAGCCCCCGGGCTGCGCTCGACAGCGTCCGAGGAGCGTGATCGGCCCGAACACGGACCCGGTCATCGACGCGCAGACGCGAAACCCGACAGAGTGAGAAAAGAAGCGAAGACATGAGTGTGGGTGTCGTGCGCGAGACGGCCGATGGGGAGCGTCGCGTGGCGCTCGTCCCCAAGGTGGCCGCCGCGCTGGTAGGCAAGAAGGTCCCGGTGATCGTCGAATCGGGTGCGGGACTCGGGGCACTGATCCCCGACGACGCGTACACCGAGGCGGGCGCCACGATCGGCGATCCGTACACCGCCGATGTGGTGTTGCGGGTGTCGCCACCGTCGGATTCCGAGATCGCGCGGCTGCGCAGCGGGCAGAAGCTGATCGGCTTCCTCGCACCGCGTAACGCGGACAACAAGATCGGTGCATTGCGTGACGCCGGCGTGGAGGCCTACGCGGTGGAGGCCATCCCGCGTATCTCGCGCGCCCAGGTGATGGACGCGTTGAGTTCGCAGGCCAACGTCGCGGGCTACAAATCGGTGATCGTGGCCGCCGACCTGTCGACGCGGTTCTTCCCGATGCTCACCACCGCGGCCGGCACGGTCAAGCCCGCCACCGTCCTGGTGCTCGGCGTGGGCGTGGCCGGACTGCAGGCGCTGGCCACCGCGAAGCGCCTCGGCGCCCGCACCACCGGATACGACGTGCGGCCCGAGGTCGCCGAGCAGGTCCGGTCGGTGGGTGCGCAGTGGCTCGACCTCGGCATCGACGCCGCGGGTGAGGGCGGCTACGCACGCGAACTCACCGACGACGAGCGCGCCAAGCAGCAGCAGGCCCTCGAGGACGCCATCAAGGGATTCGACGTGGTGATCACCACCGCGCTGGTGCCCGGGCGTCCGGCGCCGCGGCTGGTCACCGCCGCCGCGGTGGAGGGCATGAAGCCGGGCAGCGTGGTGGTCGACCTGGCCGGCGAAACCGGCGGCAACTGCGAACTCACCGAGCCCGGGCAGACGGTGGTCAAACACGACGTGACCATCACCTCGCCACTGAACCTGCCGGCCACCATGCCCGAGCATTCCAGCGAGTTGTACTCCAAGAACCTGCTCGCGCTGATCGACCTGATGCTCGGCGACGACGGCGTGATAGCCCCGGACTTCGAGGACGAGGTCGTCGCGGCTGCGTGCGTGACCCTCCAGAAAGAGAGCGTGGCCTGATGTACACCGGTCTGCTCGCGAACATCGCGATCCTGGTTCTGGCCGGGTTTGTGGGATTCGCCGTCATCTCCAAGGTTCCCAACACCCTGCACACCCCACTCATGTCGGGTACCAACGCCATTCACGGCATCGTGGTGCTCGGCGCGCTGGTGGTGCTGGGTTCGCTTCCCGCAGATGCCAACTGGGGTACCCGGATCATCGCGTTCATCGCGCTGATCTTCGGCACGCTCAACGTGGTCGGCGGCTTCCTGGTGACCGACCGCATGCTCGGAATGTTCAAGGGTAAGAAGGAGTCCGCGAAGTGAGCGCCACTCTCGCCCCCACCGTGCTCGCGAGCGGTCCGACGGGACAGGTCAGCGAAGGACTCGGCTACGGCGTCACCGTCCTCTACATCGTCGCGTTCTCGCTGTTCATCTACGGCCTGATGGGCCTGACCGGCCCCAAGACCGCGGTGCGTGGCAACTGGATTGCGGCCACCGGTATGGGAATCGCGATCATCGCAACGCTTCTGGGCGTGTACAACAACGCCGGCGACGCCGGGGTGCCCGGCATCAACTGGATTCTCATCATCGTCGGCCTGGCCGTCGGTGTGGTGCTGGGCATCCCGCCCGCGCTCAAGACCAAGATGACCGCCATGCCGCAGCTGGTGGCGCTGTTCAACGGCGTCGGTGGTGGCACCGTCGCGTTGATCGCGTGGGCCGAGTACATCGAATCCGACGGCTTCACCAATGTGTGGCAGGTCCCCGACGTCGCGGTCATCGTCGGCTCACTGTTCGCCGCGATCATCGGCTCGGTCTCGTTCTGGGGTTCGCTCGTCGCGTTCGCGAAGCTGCAGGAACTGCTCAACAAGAACCTCGAGAAGCGACTCGTCGCCTCCGCCAAGCTCTTTCAGGCGGCCAACATCGTGCTGGCCATTGCCGCGGTCGTGATCGCCGTGATCATCGGACTCAAGGCCGATTCGTCCACGGCCACGCCGTGGTACTGGATCGTCGCGCTGTTGATCATCTCCGGCGTGATGGGACTGTTCGTGGTGTTCCCGATCGGCGGCGCCGACATGCCGGTGGTGATCTCGCTGCTCAACGCGCTCACCGGATTGTCCGCGGCCGCAGCAGGTCTCGCGCTGAACAACCAGGCCATGATCGTGGCGGGCATGATCGTCGGCGCGTCCGGTTCGATCCTGACCAACCTGATGGCCAAGGCGATGAACCGGTCGATCCCCGCGATCGTCTTCGGTTCCTTCGGTGGCGGCGACGAGGGCGGAGCCGGTGGCATGAGTGCCGCGGGTGGCACGGTCAAGGCCACCTCGGCGGCCGACGCCGCGATCCAGATGGCCTACGCCAACCAGGTGATCGTGGTGCCCGGTTACGGACTCGCCGTCGCGCAGGCCCAGCACGCGGTCAAGGAGATGGCGTCGCTGCTCGAGAGCAAGGGCGTCGAGGTGAAGTACGCCATCCACCCCGTCGCCGGACGCATGCCGGGACACATGAACGTGCTGCTGGCCGAGGCCGACGTGCCCTACGACTCGATGAAGGAGATGGACGACATCAACGGCGAATTCAGCCGCACCGACGTCGCCATCGTGATCGGCGCCAACGACGTGACCAATCCGGCCGCGCGCAACGATCCGAGTTCACCGATCCACGGCATGCCGATCCTCAACGTCGACGAGGCACGGTCGGTGATCGTGCTCAAGCGCTCGATGTCGTCCGGATATGCCGGTATCGAGAATCCGCTGTTCTTCGCCGACCACACCTCGATGCTGTTCGGGGACGCGAAGAAGTCGGTCGACAGCGTGGTGGAGGAACTCAAGGCGCTGTAGCGCCGCGTCGTAGCTGTTGGTCATGCGAGCCGTCGTTTCGCGCCGATCACACATCGATGCGGGTCATCGCCGGGGGTCGGGCCACCGGCGGGACTAGTGTGCTCAATCATGATCCGGTCGGTGTCGGCGCGTGTCCTCTTCGTCCTGGGCACCGTATGCCTGCTGGTGGGATTGCTGGCCGGCGTGGCCAATCGCGAGGCGGTCAACAGTGACCGATTCGCGGCGCACGTCGACTCGATGCGGCAGGAGCCGGCGGTGGCCCGGCAGTTGGGGCTGGTGGTCTCCGACAAGGTGATCGGGGCCTCGCCGGAACTCGTCGCGCTGCGGCCGCTGGTCGAGCAGGTGTCGATCTCGGCGGTGTCGAGTCCCGCCGCCGGACCTGCGGTACGTGCGGCCACCGCGTCGATCCATCGTTCGCTGACCACCGGCGACGCCAATGTGGTGCTGCGCCTGGCCGACCTGGGCGCGGTGACCGTTGCGGCGCTGCGCACGGTGAGACCCGATCTCGCCGCACGCCTTCCGGCCAACATGGATGCCACCCTGTCGTCGATCGGCGCGAGCAGCATCGACAACCGGCTGATCGCCGTGGCCCACTGGGTGCGGGTGTTGGCGTGGCTGCTGCCGCTGATCGGCGTGGTGCTGTTGCTCGGTGCGGCCTTTCTGCGCCCGCCGATCGGTGCCGGGCGCCACCGACGCCTGTCGACGATGGCGATCACTTTCGGCGACGCCGTGGTGTGGATGGCCGCGGGCCTGGTCGCGCTGATCCTCGCGGCCACCGTGATCGCCGCGTTCACCCCGACCGACGATCTGGCGAATGCCGTCGGGGTCGCGGTGGCATGAGGTGGACGGGCGGCTGTGGATCATCGCGGTGATCGCTCTCGTACTCGGGCTGGCCGTCCGCGCGGCGGGCACCATGAGTCCGGTCGCGGATCTCGAGGAGTTGCGCGAGCGACTGATCGACACCGTGGTTCGCCGCCCGCGCACGTTGTCGGCGATCGCCGCGCGCGGTGGTGTGCTGGTGCTGGTGGGTGTGCTCGCGGTACTGCGGCCGCAGGCGATGTTGACGTGTGCCGCGGCCGTGGCCGGGGTGGTGTTGCTGCTGTTCGGAGTCCGCGAACTCGTCTACGCCCTCGTCACACAGTCACGCACGAGTGCGAGTCGTCGCCGTGCGATGCGATTCGCCATCCCGTCGGTGGCGATCCTGGCGGTGATCGCGCTGGCCGCGCTGACCGGGGTGCTGGCGTGGTCGCAGGCCACGCCACCGTTGAGCCTGACCACGCGGGCCGACCCGGACGGGTGCAACGGGCACCGCGAACTGTGCGATCGCCGCTACACCGATGTGGCGTTCCCGGCGACGCACAACTCGATGTCGGCGCAGGACGGCAACGGCTGGTTCATCGCCGAGCAGAAGACCGGAGTGATGGGCCAGCTCGACGACGGTGTCCGGGTCTTCCTCATCGACAGCTGGTACGGACAGGTCTCCAACAAACCACCGATCGTGGCCAACACCGAGGACAGCCGCGCGCAGGCCTACGCCGCCGCGGAGGCGACCTACGGTCCCGGGGTTCTCGAAAGTGCGCTGCGGGTGCGTGATTCGCTGAATCTCACCCCTGTCGGGCCGGTACGGCCCTATCTGTGTCACGAACTGTGCGAGCTGGGGTCCACCGAGTGGTTGCCGTTGATGGTGAAGGTGCGGGAATGGATGGACCGGCATCCGCGCGAGGTCGTCACCTTCTTCGTCCAGGACATGGTGCGCCCCGCCGACGTGGAGACGATGCTGCGCGAGGCCGGCCTCTACGACATGCTCTACACCCCGGTGCCGGGAGAGCCGTGGCCGACGCTGCGCGAGATGATCGACTCGGGCCACCGGCTGGTCTGGCTCCACGAGAACGTCGGCGGCGGTCCGGAGCGCCCGTGGCTCCTCGACGGCAATACCTGGGTGCAGGACACCCCGTACGAGTTCCACACCGCAGAAGACTTCTCCTGCGCGCACTTTCGGGGAGCGCCGGATGCGCCGCTGTTCCTGGTGAATCACTGGTTGAGCAACTTCAGCACCCGAATCCGCGACGCCGGTGAGGTCAACCGCGAGGAAGTCTTGTTCAACCGGCTCGAACAGTGCCGCGCCGAGCGTGGCATGATCCCTAATTATGTTGCCGTGGACAATTATTCGATCGGTGACCTGTTCGCGTCGGTGGACCGCCTCAACGGGGTGGGCTGAGGCGGTTCACCGCTCCGGGCGGTGCGTTACCGACCCGACACCCGCTCGCGGCCCCGTTGTTGCCGCCACCGCCTACTGTTACGCGAGTGACTCGTGTGACGAGAGTGAAACGGTTCCGATACACCGCGGTGGCGGTGATCGCGGCCGCTGCCGTGGGCGGCGGGCTCGGTGCACTGCCCACCGTCGACCACATCCCGGTGCACACGACGGCCACCTCGATCGATCCGGCCTCGCTGTACAACTCGGCGCAGCAGAAGTTCGCCGGTGGCGACGTCGCCGGCGGACTCGACGTCCTCAAGCAGGCACTGACGGTGGCCCCCGCCGACGCCGACAGCCTTGCGCTGCAGGCGGTCTGGGCCGACCAGGCCGACGATTCCGGTACCAGCAAGGCGGCGCTGAGCCGCCTCACCATGATCAACCCGACGCTGGCCACCACCGCCCGCAACATCATCGAGGGTGTCACCGCAGCCGCCGCGATCGTGCCCGACACCACGCCCAAGTCCGTGTCCGGCAGCCCCGCCATCGTCATCCTCGGCTACGGCCTCGGCGCCGACGGGACGATGGCCCCCGAGCTCGTCAACCGGCTCACCGCGGGCAAGTCGCAGGCCGACGCGAGCCCCGCGTTGCCGATCGTGGTCACCGGGGGAGTGCCGAAGAAGGGGGTCACCGAGGCCGCCGCGATGCAGAAGTGGCTCGTCGCCAACGGGGTGGCCGGAAGCAGGATCACGCCCGAGGACAAGTCGGGTTCCACCGTCGCCAACGCCCAGAACACTGCCGCGATCCTCGCCTCGCGTGGCATCCGGGACATCGTCCTGGTGACCTCCCCGAACCATATCCGTCGCGGCGCAGCGGATTTCGCGGCAACCGGTCTGCGTGTGGTGGCCACTGTCACCACCGCCACCGACATCGGCAAATACACGAGCCCGCTCACCAGGGATCAGCAGAAGGGTATCCGCCTCGAGGCCACCCGGACCGGGAAGATCCCGGCCACCAAGCAATCGGGATTGCAGCTACCGCAGGACCTTCCGCAGAACCTGCCCGATACCGGACCCGGCCTCATCCCCGAGATCGGTGGCAAGATCCTGCAGCAGTTACTCGGGAGCGGATCGACGAGCTGAGTGACATCGGCCACAGCCCCTCGAGGTGCGCAGAAGCCCTCACAAACCAAACTCGGGGGCTGTGTCCAAGTCGTTACATAGGTACGTTCGTGCCATGTCGGCAACTACCGGGTTCTTTCCCCGTCCCAGTGACCTACTGAAGTACGACGTGCCCGCCTCCCTCGTGGTATTTCTTGTGGCACTGCCACTTTCGCTCGGGATAGCGGTCGCATCCGGCGCGCCCGTGATGGCCGGACTGATCGCCGCGGTGGTCGGTGGGGTGGTCGCAGGTCTCATCGGAGGTAGCCCACTGCAGGTGAGCGGACCGGCCGCGGGTCTGACGGTGGTGGTCGCGGGGCTCATCGCGGAATTCGGCTGGAAGACCACCTGCGCCATCACGGTGGGGGCGGGGATACTGCAGATCGTGTTCGGCGCGAGTCGAATTGCCGGCGCGGCACTGGCCATCGCCCCGGTGGTGGTCCACGCGATGCTCGCCGGTATCGGAATCACCATCGCCCTGCAGCAGATTCACGTGCTGCTGGGCGCGAGATCGGAGAGTTCGGCGGCCGAGAACCTCGGGGCGCTGCCCGGCAGCCTCGCCGACATCAACTGGGCCGACGCCGCGATCGGTGCCGTGGTGATCGTGCTGATGCTGACCTGGAAGTATCTGCCCCCATTGATCCGGAAGGTGCCGGCGCCGCTGGCGGCGATCGTCGCCGCCACGCTGTTGGCACTGGTGGCCGGGCTCGACGTCGATCGGGTCACCCTGAACGGCAACTTCTTCGAAGCCATCTCGCTGCCCGAACTCCCGAGCGGCGGCTGGGGTGCGTTCGCGTTGGGCGTCATCACCGTCGCACTGATCGCCAGCGTGGAGTCGCTGCTCTCGGCGGTCGCGGTGGACAAGTTGCATGACGGGCCGCGCAGCAACTTCAACCGCGAACTGCTCGGACAGGGCAGTGCCAACATCGTCTCGGGAATGATCGGTGGGCTACCGGTCACCGGGGTCATCGTGCGAAGCACCGCGAACGTCGCCGCCGGAGCGCGAACCCGCTGGTCGGCGGTCCTGCACGGTGTGTGGGTGTTCGTGTTCGCGGTGTTCCTGACCGGCCTCGTGGAACAGATTCCCACCGCCGCGCTGGCCGGACTCCTCGTGGTGATCGGCATGCAGCTGGTCAAGCTCGCGCACATGAGGACGGCGCTGCGCACCGGCGACCTCTGGGTGTACGGCGTCACCGTGGCGGGCGTGGTGTTCCTGAACCTGCTCGAAGGTGTGGCGATCGGCCTGACGTTGGCGGTGATCCTGGTGCTGTGGCGGGTGATCCGGGCCGACCTCCGGTCGCAACCGGTTGCCGGAACCGACGATTGGCTAATCCGCGTCCGCGGATCGTTGAGCTTCCTGTCGCTGCCGCGGCTGAATGCCGCCCTGCGCAAGGTGCCGCCGGAGGCCGACGTCACCGTCGAACTCGACACCGACTTCCTCGATCACGCGGCGTCGGAGATGCTCGAGGACTGGATGCGCGCGCATCGTGCGGCCGGTGGTGCGGTGACGTTGCGTGAGCGGGGTAAGGCCCGGCTCGAGCACGCGCCGCTTGCGCCGCCGCGCAGGCACACCGGCGGGGTGATCGGCCTGACCCCGTGGCGCAGCGCCCGCATCGACGTCGACGATTCCGGTGCCACCGAGGTGCCGCCACAGTTGCGGTCGATCATGTCCGGTGTGGCCGAGTATCACCGCGACCACTCGGATGTGTTGCGGGCACACCTCGACGATGTCGTGGAGTACCAGGAGCCGGATGCCTTCTTCCTCACCTGCGCCGACTCGCGGATCATGCCCAACATCATCACCTCGAGCGGCCCGGGTGACCTGTTCACCATGCGAAACGTCGGCAATGTGGTCGGTGGTCCGCGGGGAACCGCGGAAAGTGTCGACGCCGCACTGGATTTCGCTGTCGGCGAGCTCGGCGTGACCTCGGTGGTGGTGTGCGGTCATTCCGCGTGCGGCGCCATGCGTGCGCTGCTCAACGATTCGGTGGCATCCGGTGACGGGGCATCAGGTGACACATCGTCCGGTGAGGCGGGTGAGGGCCCGGTCTCGGCGGTCGACCGCTGGCTCTGGCAGGCACGCCCCTCGCTGGCCGCACTGCAACTGGGCCACCCGGCAGGCCGGGCCGCAGCCGCCATGGGCTTCAACGAGGTCGATCAGCTGGCGGTGGTCAACGTGGCCAAACAGGTCGAGAAACTCAGTCGCCACCCACTCGTGGGTCGGGCCGCGGCCGAGGCGCGGCTGCGGATCGTCGGCCTCTTCTTCGACATCGGCACCGCGCGTGTCCTCGAGGTCACCGCGCACGGCATCTGTCCGGCCGGTGGGGGACACCTCGTGTCGCCGGTGGCCGCGGGATCGCTCACAACCTGACCGACTCGCTCAGAACATGACCGAACGGAAGTGGGTGATCACCCGCTGACCGTCGAGGATGTGGAACGCGATCCCCGGGGGCTGGCCGCGGTTGATGATGTCCTTGCCCTCGAACGGCAGGTTCAGCGTCGACGCCACGCCCGGTGCCACGCACAGCGGGCGGTCGGCGAAGCGGGTGACCGCGGGGGTGTGCGCATGGCCGCACAGGAACGCGACGATGTTGGGGTGGCGTGCCACCAGCCCGGCCACCCGCTCCTCACCGGTCTGGCGGATGGTGTCCATGAACGGCATGTCGAGGATCACCGGGGGGTGATGGAACGCCACGAAGACCGGTGTCTCCGGTGGCACCTCGCCGATGCGTTCGGACATCCAGGCGATGGTGGCGTCGTCGATGAAACCGTCGTTGCGGTCGGGGATGGAGCTGTCGACCACCACGAACAGCACCCCGTCGATCAGTCGTGAGGCGTTGATCGGCTCCGACGACTCCGCGCCCAGCAGTCCCTGGCTGAATGTCTCGCGCACATCGTGGTTGCCCGCGGTGATCAGCATCGGCAACGGGCTGTCGAGCACCAGGCCCGCCTCGCGATACTCGCTCGGCGAGCCCTCGTCGGCGATGTCCCCGGTGACCAGCAGCGCGTTGATACCGTCGGCACGCGCGTTGATGTAGCTCAGCGTCGACTCGATGCGGGCACGGTTGAACCGCGTTCCATTGAAGTGGAGGTCGCTGATGTGGGCGACGACGAACAAGGGCTCTCCTGAGATCGGCTCACCTGAGGCTAGCCAAGGGTGATCGCGTGCGCTCACCCGATGGTGTTCGCGAGTAGCTTGCGCAGCTCGCGGTAGTGGTATTCCGCGGCGTCGTGGTTGTAGGCGTCGGTGTCGGCCATCGTGTATCCGTGCGGTGCGCCCGGGTAGACCGTGGCGATGTGGGTGACCCCGGATTCGATCAGCGCATGCTCGAACCGGGCGATCGCCTCCGCGGGCATCGAGCGGTCCCGGTCGGCGTGCACGGCGAGCAGGGTCGCCGACACGGTGCCCAGCCACAGGTGCGGACTCTGCGGAGAATCGATCACCAGTCCACCGGTGTGGAACAGCGCGACCGCGGCCACGTCGTCGGGCCGGGTGGCCGCGGCGAGCAGGGCCAGCCGCCCGCCGGCACAGTAACCGGTCACGGCGATCGGTCCCGGTGCCACCTTCTGCAGTGCGTCGATGTACGCGGAGAGGTCGGGCGTGACCACCTCCGGTGTCAGCGCCCGCATCCGCGGCAGGGCGACCGCGAAGAAGGCATCACGGCTCTGCGCATCGAGCAGATCGTCCTCGGGCGCCAGCTCGTCGGCCGAGCCGTCACGGTAGAACAGGTGCGGCACCAGCACGGTGTAGCCCCACGACGCGATACGGTCGGCCATCTTGCGGGTCTGTGCGCGTAACCCGATCGCGTCGACGATGAACAACACTCCCGGATGGGTGTCGCCGCTGCGTGTTTCGGGTGGTCGCGTCAGATAGGCCTCGGCGGTGCCGTCGGGCGTCGGTACCTCGATCGTCTCGCCGCTGATCGTGGTCATCGGACCTCCTTCATCGGGGGTGACACTGCTGGGGGCTACGGGGTGTCATAGGTCGCCGGGGAGTTTGTCGCGGCGGATACCCCGCCAGCTGGGGTGTCGCAGATGGCCGGTGCTGGTCCAGTCCATGAACCGCACCTCGCCCACGATCTTGGGCAGCACCCAGATGGCGGTGGATTCCACCGGCCGGTCGAGTTTGTCCAGAAAGGGACTCCGCGAGATCCGGAGGGGTTCGAGTTCACCGGCGAGCGAGGTGAGCTGGGCGTCGGTGAAGCCGGTACCCACCCGGCCCACGTAGCGCAGCCCGGTCTCCTCCGGCAGCCCGAGGAGCAGTGAGCCGATCGTGCCCGCACGGTTGCCGCGGCCGAGGCGGTAGCCGCCGACCACCACCTCGATGTCGCTCCAGTTCTTGTGTTTGAGCCAGGAACTACTGCGTCGTCCCTGCTGATAGACCGACGAGCGGCGTTTGGCCACCACCCCTTCCATGCCGTGTTCGCGGCTGAACTCGACGGCTTTGGCACCCGGTCCGGGAAGCAGCGCGGGGATCTCCACGTGCTGTGAGCGTTTGAACGCCGGTGCGAGTTCGTCGAGCAGTGCCCGGCGCTGCGACCACGGTTTGCGCAGCAGCGACGTGCCGTTGAGGTAGAGGATGTCGAACAGGTAGAGCTTGAGTTCGTACGGCTCGTCGGTGTTGTTGCGTGCGGTCAGGAGTGTGAAGTTGGTGCGGCCGGTGGCGTCGAGCGCCACCACCTCGCCGTCGAGGACCACGTCGATCAAACCCAGATCGTCTGTGATGGAACGTAATTCGGGAAAGTCGGCGGTCATGTCGATGCCCGAGCGGGAGGTGAGGGCGAACTCGCCGCCGATCCAGCGCACCAGGATGCGATAGCCGTCCCATTTGCCCTCGAACGCCCAGTCGCGTCCGTCGAGCCCGTCCACCGGCTCGTCGGTGGCCAGCATCGGCCGGGGATGGCGCAGGCTGTCGGGCAGGATGGGCCGCGGTTCGTCGCTCATCAGATGGGCGAGCCAGTTCTTGTTCCCGGTCTTGATCAGCGCGTAGCGTCCCTGCACCCGCTGCCCGTGCAGCCGGACGATGATCTCGTTGTCGCGCCACTTCTCGGTCTCATAGGTGCCGCGGTCCCAGATGTCCACGTGCCCGCCGCCGTACTCGCCGGCCGGGATGTCGCCGGCGAAGTCGGCGTAGGCCAGGGGGTGATCCTCGGTCTGTACGGCCAACCGGTTCTGGTCGGGGTCGATGGGCAGATTCTTCGGCACCGCCCACGACACCAGCACCCCGTCGCGTTCGAGCCGGAAGTCGTAGTGCAGGCGCCGCGCATGGTGTTCCTGGATCACGAAGACGGGCGCCGCGGAAGCCGCGCTCGGCTCGGTGTCGTCACCGAACGGTTCCGGTGTCCTCGATTCGTCCCGTTTGCGGCGATACTCGCCCAGGTCGATCACGCCGATCGGCTCGGACGCGACGTCAGCCGCCGCGGGCGTGGGATCGTCGAGACCGGCCAGCAGGTCGCCGTGGGTGGTCACCCGCTCGAGCACCTCGGGGTAGAGCAGCTGGGCCAGGTGGGGTTCGGCGAGCTCGTCCCAGGTCCGCGGCGCGGCGACCCACGGCTGCGCGCGTCCGCGCAGCGAGTAGGGGGCCAGGGTGGTCTTCGACGCACTGTTCTGACTCCAGTCGATGAACACCCGACCTTCACGCACCGATTTCGACATCGTCGCGGTGACCATGTCGGGATGAGCGGCGGCCAGCGCCGTGGCGATCTCCTTGGCCACCGCACGGGCGGAGTCGGGTGCCACCGGCCGCTCGAAACGGGCGTAGACGTGAATCCCCTTGCCGCCGCTGGTGACCGGATAGGAATCCAGACCGGCGGCCGACAGCATGTCGCGGATCCGCAGTGCCACCTCCGCGCACCGCTCCAGCGTCACCGACGGCCCGGGATCGAGGTCGAGGACCAGGCGGTTGGCCCGGATGCCGTCGATCCCCTTGGCGCCGCTCGACTTTCCGGGTCTGCGACCCGAGTGCGTCTGCGCGGTGTCCTCAGCGGGCACCAGCCATTGCGGCGTATGCAGTTCCAGCGCCGCCATCTGCGCCAGCCACACCAGCGTCGCCGCCGAATCGGCCATGACGTAGGTGATGGGCCGTTCGCTGTGTTCCACCCGGAAGCGCGGCACCCAGTCGGGTGCGCCCGCGGGCAGGTCCTTCTCGAAGAACGGTGTGGACTCCACCCCGTTGGGCCAGCGTTTGCGGGTGATCAGGCGTCGCTTCAGGTGCGGCAGCATCACCGGCGCGATCCGCGCGTAGTAGTCGACGACGTCGACCTTGCGGGTGGCCCCGTGAACACCGGACTCGGCGGGATAGAGCACCTTCGACAGATTTGTCAGGGAGACCGACCGGCCGTCGATCTCCAGACTCTGTTCGGGCGCCATGACTCCATTGTGCCCAGGTTGAGAGCCACCGATTGTGGCGTTGCGTGAGTTCAGGGTGACCACAATCGGGCTGCGCGGATGGCACAATGGGGCGCATGCGCTCGATCTGGAAGGGCGATCTGAGCTTTGGTCTGGTCAACGTGCCGGTCAAGGTGTACTCGGCCACGGAAAGCCACGACCGCAAGTCCTATCAGGTCGACTCCTCCGACGGCACCAGGATTCGATATCGGCGGGTGCGAGAGGGCACCGACATCGAGGTCGATTTCGGCGACATCGCCAACGCCTACGAATCCGAGGAGGGCCGGCCGGTCATCCTCACCAAGGACGATCTCGCGACCCTTCCGGTGCAGAAGAGTCCGGAGATCTCGATCCTCGAGTTCGTGCCGATCGACCAGGTGGATCCGATCTTCTTCGACAAGCCCTACTATCTCGAACCGTCGTCGAAATCCCCCAAGGCGTATGTGCTGCTCGCCAAGGCGCTGCAGGAGACCGAGCGGCTGGCGATCGCCTCGTTCACCCTGCGCAACCGCACGCGGATGGCCGCATTGCGCGTCACCGGACGTGGTGTGATGACCCTGCAGACGCTGCTGTGGCCCGACGAGGTGCGTAAACCCGATTTCGGCTTCCTCGACGAGGACGTCCCGATCCGCGACCAGGAATTGAAAATGGCGTCGTCGCTGATCGATTCGATGGCCACCGACTACGACCCCACCGAGTTCTCCGACACCTATCAGGAGGAACTGGCCAAGCTGATCGAGGCCAAGGCCGACGGGTCGCAGGCATTCCCCGAGGAGGCCGAGACACCGGCATCCGACGACGATTCCGAGGTCGCCGATCTCCTTGCCGCGCTACGTGCTTCGGTGAAGGATCGCGGGGGCTCGTCGGACAGCGGCGACGCGTCCGACGAGGACGAGTCGACGGCCGCGAAGACGACCGGCCGGAAAGCACCGGCCAAGAAGGCCGCCGCAAAGAAGGCTCCGGCGAAGAAGACGGCAGCAAAGAAGGCCCCGGCGAAAAAGGCGGCCGCGAAGAAGCGGGCGGCGAGTTGACGGCCAAAACCGCTGGCTGAGGACCCGGCCGCTGCGGCATGCTCTGTGAGTGACCGTGTCGACCCCCGCCACCCGCCTGCCGCGCGCCCTGCGCCCGCTGGCCGATGGCACCTTCCGCCGGCTGGTCACCGGACTGATCCTGGCGATGTTCGCCGACGGCGTCTGGACCATCGCGCTGGTGTGGCAGGTGATCGCGCTGGGCGGCGGGCCCGGGCAGGTGGCGTGGGCGTCGGGTGTCTCGGCGGTGGGCATGGTGGTGTCCACGCTCGCCGGTGGCGTGCTCGCCGACCGGGTGTCGCAACGCTCCATCATCATCGGCCTGGAGATCGTCAAGATGCTGGCCTTCGGCGCGGCCGGTGTCGCGTCGATGCTCGGGGTGCTGACATTGCCGGCTGTGGTGGTGGTCGCCCTGCTCGGCGGGGTGACCGTCGGCATGTACTACCCGGCTTACTCGGCGTTGCTGCCGCGCGTGGTGGCGGCGCGAGACCTGCAGGCCGCCAACGGAATCGAAGGTTTCGCACGGCCCGTGGTGTATCAGGCGCTGGGTCCGTTGAGCGCCGGCCTCATCATCGCGGCCACGGCGCCGGGTCCGGCCATCGTGCTCGCCGCGGTGGCCAGCATCGCCTCGGGCGCCTGCTATCTGACGATGCCGCCGCTACCGCCGCGCGCGCGTGCGGTGATCCTGGGCAATCCGGTGCGTTCGGTGGTCTCCGACCTCGCCGAGGGTTTCGGGTACGTCTGGCGGACCCCGTGGCTGTGGGCGACGCTGGCCTTCGCCACGATCCTGGTGCTCGCCACGATGGGACCGCTGGAGGTGCTGGTGCCCTTCGCGTTGCGCGAACGCGTGCATGGTGGCGCCGAAGACCACGCGCTGGTGCTGGCGGCCTACGGCGGGGGTGCCGCGATCGGCGCGGCGTACTTCGCCTCCATCCGGATGCCGCGCCGGTACCTGTCGATCATGTTCGTGATCTGGGGTCTGTCGAGCCTGTCGCTGGTGGTCATGGGCGTGGCGGCGCACACGTGGCTGTTCATCGTCGCCGGTGCGCTGCTCGGATTCGGATTCGACGCCCCGTCGGTGCTGTGGGGCACGTTGCTGCAGCGCCGGGTCCCGCCCGCGCTGCTGGGGCGGGTCGCGAGCCTCGACTTCTTCGTGGCGGTGGTGCTGATGCCGGTGTCGATGGCCATTGCCGCGCCGCTGAGTCAGGCGATCGGACTCACCGCCACCTTCGTCCTCGGCGGTATCCTGCCGGTACCGGTCGCGGCCGCCTGCTACCTGGCGGCACGGCTCTGGCGCGACGAGGTCGCCCATCCGCTGCGCGACGAGGTACACATGACGACGCTTGCCGACGATCGGAGTTGACCCGCCGTGCGCCATGAGATCGTCACGCTTGCCGCGGCCGCTTCGTGGCGTACCCCGGTGGTGTTGTGGCAGGGCCTGCGGGCACGCCGGGTGGTGATACGGCTGCCGCAGGCCGCCGGTGACCACGGTGTGATCGCGGAGCCGGCGAGCGGTCGGCGGACCCGCGTGGTGGTCCTCGGCGACAGCCTCGCCGGCGGGGTGGGCGTGACTCACCATGAGACGACGCTGGCCGGTGGCGTGGCCACCCGCATCGCCCGTCGAACGGGTGGACCGGTGGCCTGGCAGGTGCTGGCGCGGACGGGATACACCGCCCGCGAGACCATCTCGCTGATCGACGCGGACGTGCTGGGCGCCGCCGATGTGGTGGTGGTGTCGGTGGGTGCCAACGACACCAAGAACATGCACTCGGCGGCCCGCTGGCGGACCGACCTGACCGCGCTCCTCGACGAGGTGAGTGCGGCCGCTCCGTCGGCGCGCGTCGTGTTGCTTCCGGTTCCGATCCTGCAGATGTGTCCCGCGCTTCCGCCGGCGCTCGCACGGGTACTCGGCTCCCGGGCGGCACACTTCGACGCGATCGCCGACGATGTGTCCGCAGCCTATCCCGCGGTGTACCGGTTCGACCGCTTCGTACCGCCGGGCGACGATCTGTTCGCGGCGGACGGCTTTCACCCGTCGGCGACGTTTCACGCCATCTACGCCGATCAGATCGAGTCGGCGCTGTTCGCTCACCGGCCTTGACGCACAACGACTCTCGTCGCACACGTCAGCGCAGGTGCACCAGGGCCCGGTCGGTGGCCTCGACGATCAGATCGGTGAGTGCCGACAGCAACGCCGACCCCAGTGTCCAGTACTGCCAGTAGAGCGGGACGTCGACGGTCATCTCGGTGAACCGGATCACCTCGCCCGCCGCCAACGCGTCCCCTGCTTGCGCGAGTGGCACTGCACCCCAACCGATTCCGGCCTCCACTGCGCGGTGGTACTCGGCGGATGCGGGGATGTACACGGTCGGCGGTGTGGGCGTGGGCGAGGTCAGACGTTCCAGCACGGACTGTTGCACCCGGTCGTTGCGGTCGAACACCACCATCGGGGCTCGTGCCAGCGCTGCGGCGGTGGGACCCTCGGGCATCCAGGTGTGCAGGAACTCCGGGGTGGCCACCGGCAGATACCGCATCGCGCCGAGTGCTCGCACCGTGGTCCCGCGCACGGGTACCGGGTCGGAGGTGATCGCGCCCATCACGTCACCGGTCTTGAGGAGTTGCGCGTTGAGCGCTTCGTCGTCGCGCAGCACCTCCACCGCCACCGGGTGCTCGCGGTGGAACCGGGCCAGCGGCGGCATCAGCCAGGTGGCCAGTGAGTCGGCGTTGACGGCGATCGGCAGGACCACCCGCGGCAGGTCGGCGAGCGCCGTGCCGGTGTCACCAGCCGGGGCGGCGCCGGTCAGTTCGACGTCGGCCTCCGCGGCGAGCAACTCCCACTGCCGCGCCAACCGGAGCAGTACCTCGCCGTCGCGGGTGGCGGTGATCGGCTTGGTCCGGCGCACCAGCACCCGGCCCACCGCGGTCTCCATCGCCTTGATGCGCTGACTCACCGCCGACGGAGTCACGTGCAGCCGGTCGGCAGCGGCCTCGAAGGTGCCCGCGTCGAGCACCGCGGTGAGCGTGAGAAGACCGTCGCGACCCAAATCCACATAAGACAGTCTAATGATCCGTCAAAAACATTCGCTGGATTTGTGTTCTTGCGGGTCCTAGCGTCGGGATCGTGACCAGTTACCTCCTCGCCGCGGTCGCCGGACTCCTCACCGGCGCCGGCCTCATCGTGGCCATCGGCCCGCAGAACGTGTATGTGCTGCGGCAAGGCGTCCAGCGCGCGCACGTCGACCCGGTCATCGCGGTCTGCGCCGTCTCCGACATCGTCCTCATCGTCGCCGGGGTTGCCGGTCTCGGCGCACTGGTATCCGCGCACCCCGCCGTGGTGACGCTCGCCAAGGTGCTCGGGGGCGCCTACGTCATCGTTCTGGGACTGCTCGCCGCGCGGCGGTGCCTGCGCGGCAGCGCCGCGATCGCCGCCGAACCCGCTGCGGCGGGCACCACGTCACGATGGGTCGCCGTCGGTGCCGCACTCGCGCTGACGTGGCTCAATCCGCACGTCTACCTCGACACGGTGCTCACCATGGGCGCCGTCGCGAACAGTCACGGCACGGGCAGATGGGCGTTCGCCGTCGGCGCGTGCGTGGCCAGCGTCGTATGGTTCACGCTGCTCGGCCGGGGCGGAAGCAGGCTGGCGCCGCTGTTCGCCAAGCCCCGCGCCTGGCAGATCCTCGACGCCGCGGTCGCGGTGATCATGGTCGGCATGGGCAGCGCGCTGCTGCTGTCGGCGTGAGGACCCGAGCCGAAAGTAGGGGAAGAATATTCTTCCCCTACCTTCGCGATCATCCCCGGGAATTATCACGGGGAAGGTGCGAAAAGCGGGGGAAGAATATTCCTCCCCTAGTTTCAGCAGCGGCCGCACACCGCAGCGGCCGTGCACCGCAGCCCACGTCAGCGTGCGCCGACGGCGACCGGGTCCTCGCGATCGGTGGGGGTGCCGTCGTCGATCGGGATCTTGCGGATCGCGGTGCCCTCGATGTCGACGTTGGGCAGGATGCGGTCCAGCCAACGGGGCAGCTTCCACGCCCAGTCGCCCATCATCGTGATCACCGCGGGTACCACCGCCATCCGGATGATGAATGCGTCGAAGAACACCGCTGCGGCCAGCGCGAATCCCATCATCTTGGCGATGGTGTCCGGCGCGAGCATGAACGCGGAGAACACCGAGATCATGATGATGGCCGCCGAGGTCACCACGCGTGCGCCGTGCTGGTACCCGACGATCACCGACTCCTTGGCGGACACGTCGTGCACGTACTCCTCACGCATTCGGGACACCAGGAACACCTGGTAGTCCATCGCCAGGCCGAACACCACGCCGATGAGGAAGATCGGCAGGAACGAGATGATCGGTTTGGTGTGGTCGATGAGCCCGAGGTGACCCTCCTGGAAGATCCACACGGTGGCCCCGAACGTGGCACACACCGAGAACAGGAAGCCGATGGTGGCCGTCAGCGGCACCAGCAGCGACCGGAACACGATGGTCAGGATGATGAACGCCAGGCCCACCACCACGATGAGGAACGGGATCAGCGCGTCGCTCAGCTTGGTGGAGATGTCGGACATGATGGCCGTCTGACCGCCGACATTCACCGTCGCGCCGTCGGGTTTGGTCGCCGCGAAGCCACGGATCTGGTCCATCAGTGCGTGGGTTTCCGGACCGGACGGTGACTTGAGCGGGGTCACCGTGATCAGTGCGGCGGTCGCCCCGGCCTGCGGATCGGCCTTGTCGGGGCCGTTGCCCACCCAGGTGACCTGTGCGGCGTTGGCGACGTTCGGCAGCGTCTTGACGTGTGCCACCACGTCGTTCGCGGCGGTGGCGACGTTGCCGCCGTCGGCGTCGCTGACCACCACCAGCAACGGCCCGTTGACGCCCTCGCCGAATCCGCGCTCGAGCAGTTTGGTGGCGGCGTACTCCTTGTCGCCGGTCGCATCCATGCCCAGTTCCATCTTGCTCATCGGGATCGCGGCGATCGCCAGCAGCACGAGGCCCACCAGGGCCACCGGCAGCGGGAAGCGGGTGATGAAGCGGGCGATACGCAGACCGTTCGACGGTTGTGAATCGGGTTCGTCGCCGCGGCGCAGCCCCGGGATGTGGGGTGTGAACACGAAACGGCCGAATGCGCCGAGCAGCGCGGGGATCAGCGTGATGGCACCGAGCACGGCCACCACCACGGCCAGGCCCGCGGAGATCCCCATCTGGGTGATGAACGGGATACCGACCACGCTGAGCGCACACACCGCGATCACCACCGTCAGCCCGGCGAACACGACGGCCGAGCCCGCGGTACCCACCGCGCGCCCGGCGGCGGCCTCCCGGCTGCCGCCCAGATTCAGTTCGGAGCGGTATCGGGACACGATGAACAACGCGTAGTCGATGGACACCGCGATCCCCAGCATCGTGATGATGGTGGTGGCGCTTTGCTGCACGTCGAACACCTTGGCGCTCAACGTGACCAGCAGCATCGTGATGCCGACGCCGAAGATGCCGGTGACGATCGGGATGAACGCCGCCACCACCGCGGCGAACGCGATGATCATCACGATGAAGGCGATCACGAAGCCCAACAGCTCCGACACCCCGCCCTGCTGGAACACCTGCATCAGCGAGCCGGTGCCCTCCACCTGCAGCCCGTTGCCGCGGTACTTGGCGAGCAGATCCTCGAACTGCTTCATGTCGGCCGTGGTGAGATCGCGTGCCTTGATGTTCTGCTTGATCTGGATGAGGCCGACGGTGCCGTTGTCTCCGAGCACCTTGGGAGCCAGGGCCGGTCTGGCCTCGGCCACGGTGACGGGGTTGGCGATGGACTGCGGGTCTTCCACGTGCGGGAGGGTGCGGGCCTCGGCCACCAACGCGTCGATCTGCGCGGTGTGGTTGGCCAGCCCGTCGGGGGCGGCCACCAGGATGCTCGTCGACGAGTTGAGCAGTTGTTCGTTGGCCGCCGGGAAGTCCTGCTTCATCACCGACATCGCGCGATCCGAGTCGGTACCGGGGAGTTCGAAATCGGTCGCGAACTTCGGCGCCAGTGCCGCGGTGAGCGCACCGAGCGCCACCAGCACCACCAGCCACGCCGAGATCACCCACCACTTGTGCCGAAACGCCGACCGTCCGAGTCGGTACAACCAGATCGCCATGTGATCCCTTCCGTGGTGGGTGACCGCCAGCCTATCGACTGTTCCTGATACGGGTTCACCACCAACTGCGCCGCCGGTCCTAGCATGTGAGCCATGTCACCGCTATCTCCGGGACGCGCCCGCCAGAACGACATCTACACCGCAGGGCTGCACGGTCGTACGCCGCGCGTCCCCACCGATTTCACCGAACTCGAGAGGCGCGCACGAGCCGCGATGTCGGAGCGGGCCTGGGCCTACATCGCCGGCGGCGCGGGCGCAGGACGGACGATGTCGGCCAACCGGGCGGCGCTGGACCGCTGGGCCATCGTGCCGCGGGTGCTGCGCGACGTGTCCCAGCGCAGCCTGGCCATCGAACTCTTCGGTGACCGGCTGCCCGCGCCGGTGCTGTTCGCGCCGGTGGGGGCCGGTGATCTGGTGGCCCGCGACGCCGATCGGCTGATCGGGCGCGCCGCAGCCGAACTCGGCGTGCCCTACATCTTCTCCAATCAGGGTGGGGTGCCGATGGAGTCCGTGGCCGCGGAGATGGACCGGGTGCGTGCGGGTGCGCCGCGCTGGTTTCAGCTCTACTGGTCCACCGACGACGCGCTCGTCGACAGTCTGCTCGCCCGCGCCGAACACGCCGGCGCCTCGGCGGTCGCGGTCACCCTCGACACCACGATGCTCGGGTGGCGTCCGCAGGATCTCAACCGGGGTTCGCTGCCCTTCGCGCGGGCCGAGGGCATCGCGCAGTACACCTCGGACCCTCGCTTCGCCGAGATCGTCGAGCAGCGTGTGGCGGCCGACGACGGCGAGCGCCCCGAGATCTCGACCGGAGCCATCCGCACCCTGTTCGCGATCGCCCGCAACACGCCGGGATCGTTGCTGCGCAATCTGATTCGCCCGCAACCACGCACCGGGGTGCAGACCTTCCTGGACATCTACTCCCGGCCGTCGCTGAGTTGGGAGCAGATCGAGAGTCTGCGGACCCGCACCCGCCTGCCGATCGTGCTCAAGGGGATTCTGCATCCCGACGACGCCCGACGCGCCGTCGACGCCGGGGTCGACGGCATCATCGTCTCCAACCACGGCGGCAGACAGATCGACGGCGCGATCAGCTCGCTCGACGCCCTCGCGGCCATCGCGCCGGTTGTCGACGGCGCGATCAAGGTGCTCGTCGACTCCGGAATCTATTCCGGCGCAGATGTTTTCAAGTCGATCGCGCTGGGCGCCGATGCGGTGTGCATCGGCCGGCCGCACATGTACGGCCTCGCCATCGCCGGAGCCGCGGGCGCCCGCGACGCGGTGGCCGACATCATCGCCGAACTCGACCTCACCCTCGGGCTGGCGGGATACACCTCGGTGCGTGAGGTGAGCACCGACGCGCTCGCCAAGCTGGGATGAACGTGGCGATGACGATATGTTGGTTGCCATGAGCGGTGTGGGCGCGGAGGTGGGTGAGCAGACCGGCCGCTGGCGTGACTTCGGTGAACCCGACCTGCCCGTTCCGCTCGCGGCCGCGCTCGCGGCGTTCGCCGAGCACGGCTATCACGGCACCTCGGTGCGCGAGATCGCGGCGCGCGCGAACCTGTCGGTGCCCGGCCTCTATCACCACTACCCGTCGAAGCAGTCGCTGCTGCAAGGGGTACTCGAGCGCACCATGACCGATCTGCTGGCACGGTCCGAGCAGGCGATCGCCGAGGCCGGTCCCGAACCGGTCGACCAGTTCGACGCGGTGGTCGAGTCGCTGCTGCGATTCCACATGTACCGCCGTGAGCAGGCGTTTGTCGGGTCCACCGAGATCCGCAGCCTCGACGATTCCTACCGGCACACCTATATCGGGCTGCGGGATCGCCAGCAGCGGATGGTCGACGACATCGTGTTCGCCGGGGTGGACGCCGGCGATTTCCGCACCCGCTACCAGAAGGACGCCAGCCGCGCCGTCACCACGATGTGCGTGGGCGTCTCCACCTGGTTCAAGCTCGACGGCGAGTTCGGCGCGGATGAACTGATCTCCCGCAATCTGCAGATCGCCCGCGACGCGGTCGGCTACGTCGAGCGCTGAACCGGCATCTGAACCCTTGACGTGGCCCGCGGGGCTCTGGCATGGTGACGCCTACCGAGCGATCGGTCGGTCCCTGAGGAGGAACATGTCCATCGACTTGCGGTACGGCCCCGAGGTCGACGACCTGGTGAAGCGGACGTCGGCGTTCATCCGCGAGGTGGTGTTACCCATCGAGAACGCCAACAACGGTGACATCACCGCCGCCGGCGGCGACGACCTGCGGCGCGAGTTGAACCGGCAGGCCAAGGACCTGGGGATCCTCGCACCGCACGCACCGGTCGAGTTCGGGGGCGCCGGACTCTCGATGTCGGATCGGGTGCCGGTCTTCGAGGCGGGCGGTTACTCCACCTTCGGGCCCGCCGCCCTGCACATCGGCGCACCTGACGAGGGCAATGTGCACATGCTCGCCCATATCGCCGACGACGAACAGAGACTGACCTACCTCGCACCACTCGCCCGCGCAGACGTGCGCTCGGCCTTCGCCATGACCGAGCCCGCGCCCGGCGCCGGATCGGACCCCGACGCCCTGCGCACGCAGGCCACGCGGGTCGACGGCGGCTGGAAGATCAACGGGGAGAAGCGATTCATCACCGGCGCCGACGGCGCCGGCTTCTACATCATCATGGCCCGCACCGCCGGCGCCCCCGGTGATCGCGGCGGGGCCACGATGTTCCTGGCGCCGGGCGACACCCCGGGAATCGAGATCACCCGCCACATCCACACCACCGACCGGGCCATGATCGGCGGCCACTGCGAGGTCCGGTTCACCGATGTGTTCGTCCCCGACAAGGACGTGCTCGGCGAGGTCGACCAGGGATACCGATACGCGCAGGTACGCCTGGGGCCCGCCCGGATGACCCATGTGATGCGGTGGCTCGGGGTGGCCGTCCGATGCCACGAGGTGGCCGTCGACTACGTCGCGCACCGTGAGGGGTTCGGCGGCACGCTCGGCGACCTCGGCATGATCCAGCAGATGGTGGCCGACAACGAGATCGACCTCGCCGCCGCCCGTGCTCTGCTGGTGCAGGCCTGCCACGAACTCGATCTGGGCAACCACGCGTCCACCGAGACGTCGATCGCCAAGACCTTTGCCGCCGAGGCCTATTCGCGGATCGTGGACCGCAGCATCCAGATGTGCGGCGGACTCGGCGTGTCCGACGACCTGCCGCTGGCCCGGCTGCAGCGGGAACTGCGGCCCTTCCGGATCTACGACGGACCCTCGGAGGTGCATCGCTGGGCCATCGCCCGTCGCGCGGTGGGGCGGGCACGCAAACAGCGTCAGTCCCGCGATCACGGGGCGAGCTGATGGCCACCGCGCTTGCTCTGGAACCCGAACTGCTGCAACGATTCCTGGTCGATCAGGGGGTGCCGGTGGCCGGGCCGCTGCAGGTGCGGCTGATCAGTGGCGGCAAGTCGAATCTCACCTACACCGTCACCGACGGGGCGCATACGTGGGTGGCGCGTCGGCCACCGACGAGCGGCCTCACGCCGTCGGCCCACGACATGGGCCGTGAATGGGCGGTCACCTCGGCACTGGCGCACACCGATGTGCCCGTCGCCGCGCCCGTCGCGTTCGACGCGGACGGATCGGTCCTCGGCGCCCCCTGCACCATCGTCGAATTCGTCGACGGCACCGTGATCCGCACCGCCGACGACCTCGCCGCGCTCTCCGACGACGACGTCGAACGTAACGCCGACGCCCTGATCGCCACGCTCGCCGCCCTGCATGCCGTCGACTACGAGGCGGTGGGCCTCGGCGAGTTCGGGCGTCCCGCCGGATTCGCGCAACGGCAGGTGCGGTTGTGGGCCCGGCAGTGGACCCACGTGAAGACCCGCGACCTCGACGACGTCGATCGGCTGGTGGGTGCGCTCGGTGAGCGGGTGCCCGCGCATGCGGGCACCGCCGTGGTGCACGGCGACTACCGGGTGGACAACACGATTCTGGCTTCTGGTGATCCGGGAACCGTTGCCGCGGTGGTCGACTGGGAGATGTCGACACTCGGCGACCCGATCACCGATGTCGCCCTGATGTGTGTGTACCGCGCCCCGGTGTTCGATGCCGTCCTCGGTTTCACCGCCGCGTGGACCAGTGACCGGTACCCGACGGCCGACGAGATCGCGCACCGTTACGCGGCGGTGAGCGGCAACGATCTGGGCGACTGGTCGTTCTATCTCGCTCTGGCGAACCTGAAGCTCGGCGTGATCGCCGAGGGGATCAGCCACCGTGCGCGCGCGGGCGCATCGTCGGGCGAGGGATCGGAGAACGCGGCGGAGGCCACCGGCGAATTCATCGCGGCGGGTCTGCGCGAACTGTCACGCTGAGGCGCGCGATCTCAGCGGAAGGTGGCCACGCCGCCGTCGCGGTCGGAGAGGTGCGCGTATTCGTTGGTCGACACCACGGTCACGCCGCTGCGTCCCACGATCAGCTTGCTGAACGACGCATTGACCATCGAGCGGGCCAGCACCGGCCACCGCCGTGGCGGCACCTCCCAGAGGTCGGCGATCCACTGGGTGATGGTGCCGGCCGACGACACCACCAGCACCGTCTGTCCGCTGCCGGCCAGTTCGGTGGCCCGTGCGGCCGCCGCGGCCACCCGGGCGCGGAACTGCGGGTAGGTCTCACCGGCACTCGCCGACGGGTCGTCGCCCATGCTGGTCTGATCGATCCAGTGGGCCAGCCCGGCGTCGAGGCGCTGTTGATAGGAGCGCGAATCGGCGAACTCGTCGGCGGTCGCGGCGCCGACCAGCGCGGGTAACGAGTACTCGTTCCAGCCCGGATCGACGATCGGGGCGGGTGCGGAGCCGAAGCGTGCGAGCACCGCCGAGAGCGTTTCGGTTTGCCGGGCCAGATCGCCGCTGATGGCCGCGGTGAAGCCGCCCACCTGCGAGGCGAGCAACGCCCCCGTCAGTCCGGCCTGCACCAGGCCCTTGTCGGTGAGGCCGGGCCCCATCGAAGCATCGACGGTCTCGCCGGTCACCCCGTATGCCGTCGGGTTGGCCTGGCCGTGGCGCACGAGATAGATGGTTCCCATGCGGTCCGAGACTATGCGGTCGGATTCGGAGCGGCCGCCCTACCCCGCCGCTGTCGGTGGCCGCCTAGTGCCAGGGACTCGGTGCGGTTCTGGCCGGCGCGTCGTACGGCGCCGGGGGCAGGCCGAACCGGGCGAAGTCCTCTTCCATCGTGTCGCTGAAGAATGCGACCACGTGGGCCACACTGCCGGACTCGTCGGTGTCGCGGACCTGCAGGTCGAGCACTTGGAGCTGGAACGGGCGGTGCACGCCGTCGGGTTCGCGCATGTACAGGCCGAACGCAGCCTGTCCATTGGCGATGGCGGGCAGCAGGATCTGATCGCCCGGCCCGGAGGCGGGACAGTTTCCGCGGATCAGGGCGGCGATGGCCTCGGGGCCCTGATACCAGCCGGTGTACGGCGGCATCTCCCAGATCGCCTTGTCGGTGAACATGGCCACGATCGCGTCGACGTCGTAGCGTTCGAACGCCGACACGTATTTGGCGAGCAGCTCCCGTTTCGCCTCGTCGGCCAGTGCGCCCGGTGAATCCTGTTGCGGTCGAACGGTTTTCATCTGCTCCCGAGCCCGTTGCAGCAGACTGTTGACCGTGGCGGTTGTGACGCCGATGGTGTCGGCGACCTCGGCCGCGCGCCACTGCAACACGTCGCGCAGGATGAGCACCGCACGCTGACGTTCGGGCAGGTGTTGCAGGGCGGCGATGAAGGCGAGCCGGATGGATTCGCGCGCACCCACCACGTAGGCCGGATCGGCGTCGGGTCCCGGCGTGATCTCGTCCACCGTTCCGGCGAACGGCTGCAGCCACGGCACCTCGTTGTCGGTGAGCAGGGTGTCGGTGGGATCGAACGCATCCCCGCCGAGTCCGGAGGGCAGCGGACGGCGTTGCGTGCTCTGCAGCGCCGTCAGGCAGGTGTTGGTGGCGATCTTGTGCAGCCAGGTGCGCATCGAGGCCCGGCCGTCGAACGTGGCGTAACCGCGCCAGGCGCGCAGGTAGGTCTCCTGGGTGAGGTCCTCGGCGTCGTGGTGAGATCCGGCCATGCGGTAGCAGTGGGCCAGGATCTCGCGCCGGAACGGTTCGGCGGCCGCGAGGAACTCGGTGTCGGAGATCGGGTTGGTGGATGCAGGCATGGCCTGGGTGGACATGTGTGCCAGATTACGTCAGCGCACCGACAGCCTCCACCGCGCGCAGTCGCCGAGTTTCACCCAGCGTGCGCCCAACCCATCCCAGAGCGCCGACCACGGCCTATCGTCGCCGGTGAACGCGTCTGCCGTCGTCTGCCACGGCCGTGACCTGCGATGTCATGGCCGGGCACGGGGTTGCGGGTGGTGGCCGTCGATTGCTAGCTTCGAGCCCATGACGAGCGAGCAGGCCCGCGCCGCGGCCCCGATCCCAGAGGTGACGTACATGATCACCGCGCTGGGCTGTCGGCTGCCGCTTGCTCGCGTTCTCTGTTGTTGTCGAATGCGCTGAGTCTCTCGTCCCGAGCACGTCCCCGCATTCCCTCCGGGCGCCTATCCGCGTCTGCCTGACGCCCTCACGCCATGGGCGAGGGCCGCGCCGCCCGGTTCCCGACAACACCACCGAGGAACATCCATGACCGCAACCGTCGATCACCCCCTGCCTACCGCTACCCTTTCGACACCGGTGCGAAGGCCGGTCTCGCGGCCGTCCGGGCCGCGTCAGCCGCTCGGCCGGGCGCTGCCCGTGCCGTCGGAGACCGCGCGCGGGGTGAAGGGAGGCCGGTCCATTCAGATTGCGACCCCACGCCTGGAACTCTCCGACAAGCCCGCCGCGCTGGTGCTACGCACCGCACGACTGACGGGTCCGGTGTTCCGTGACGACGCCGCAGCGGCCACCGGCCTGTCCATTTCCACGGTGAACCGCCAGGTGGGTGCCCTGCTGAAGGCCGGTTTGCTGCGCGAGCGCGCCGACCTGGCACCCGCCGGGGCCATCGGCAGGCCACGGCTGCCGTTCGAGATCAACGTCAACGACTTCCTCACCCTCGGCATCCACATCGGCTACCGCGTCACGTCCATCACCACACACGATCTGCTTCATCGCGTGGTGGGTGCCATCCAGATCCCCACCCCGATCGCCGACAACCCCGAGCAGACGCTCGCCGCCATCGGCGACAGCGCCCGGCGGTTCGCCGCGCGCTGGACCAGCCGACGGGTGCTGTGGGCCGGCGTGGCCCTCGGCGGACGCGTCGCCCCCGGGGGGTTTGTCGATCACCCGCGACTGGGCTGGTCCGGGGCACCGGTGGGCAGCGTCATCGCCGAGGCGGTGGGCCTGCCGGTGTCGGTGGCATCCCACGTGGAGGCGATGGCGGCGGCCGAACTCGTGGTCAACCCCGAGGACAAGCGGTCGAGCTTCCTCTACTTCTACGCACGCGAGATGCTTGGTATCGCGTTCAGTGTCGACGGCTCGGTGCACACCCCCGCCGCGGGACCGCCGGTCATCGGCCACTTCCCGACCGGGGGCACCACGCTGCTCGACCCGAATCGCACCGGCCGCCTGGAGCCGACGGCCAGCGACACCGGTGTCGTCGAAGCGGCCACCACCCTGGGCCTCGACGTCTCCGACATCGAGGGCGTGCACGCCCTGGCCCGCGGTGGTGACGCCACCGCACGCGCCCTGCTCGAGGAGCGCGCGCAGGTGCTGGGCCGCACCGTGGCTCTCGTCGCCGACATCTTCAATCCCGACCATGTGATCCTCGGTGGCCAGGCGTTCACCGACTATCCCGCGACCCTTCCGCTCGTCGCCGCGGCCATCCGGGACACCTCGGTGGTGCCCAAACGTGATGTGCGGGTGTCGCATTCGGGAATCACCGTGCAGCAGCAGGCAGCCGGTGCGGTGTCGTTGGACGCGGTGTACAACGACCCGCTCGAGGCGCTGGCCGCCACCGCCTGAGCACATAAACGCCACGATCCGCCACGAACACCACGCACGCGCAGTGTTCGTGGCGAGAGTCGGGGTTTCTGCGGGGCCGGGTTCAGTCGGCGGTGCGGCGGGCGTAGTTGCGCAACGCGAACGGGGCGAACACCAGGGTGAGGATCACCGCCCAGATCAACGTCGACAACTCGGGGTACCGCAGTGGCAGGGCGGCCTCGGGACCCGCGGCCGGTCCGTTGCCCCACAGCACGCGCATCGCCTGCACCAGCGACGACATCGGATTCCATTCGGCGATCGTGCGCAGCCACGGCTGCATCGCGGCCGTGGGCACGAACGCGTTGGACACGAACGTGATCGGGAACAGCACCGAGAACATGAACCCGTTGACCGCCTCCACCGACCGCAGCCAGGACCCGATCATCACGCCGAACCAGATCATCCCGAACCCGAAAAGCAGCACCAGCAGGAACCCGAGCGCGCCCTCACCGACGGACGTGGTGATCCGCCAGCCGATGATGAGCCCGGTGATGGCCATGACGACGATGCCGATGGACGAGTGGATGAGGCTGGCGATGCTGCGTCCGATCAGCACCGACGACCGGCGGATGGGCAGCGACCGGAACCGGTCGACGATGCCCTTCTCGATGTCGGCGGTGATGCCGGTGGCGACGATGAACGCGGTGAACACGATGGTCTGACCCATGATGCCGGGCAACAGGTATTCCTTGTAGCTGACATCGGGGTCGCCGGTGCTGATCGCCGGACCGAACACGTACGCGAAGAGCACCACGAACATGATCGGCTGGATGGTCACGTCGGAGAGCATCTCGGGCATCCGGCGGGTGTGGATCAGGTTGCGTTTCACCATGATCCACGACTGTTGGGCGAGGTTCGTCTGGTGTGTGGTGGGGCGCTCGGCGATGGCGGAGGCGCCCGCGACGGTGGCGGTCATGAGGTTCTCTCGGTCGGTGTGGGCGCGGCGGCGTCACCGGCGCCGGGGTTCGGGGAATCGGTGTTCTCACTCTGCTCGGCACGGTGTCCGGTCAGCGAGAGGAAGACGTCGTCGAGGCTCGGGCGGGCCAAGCCGATGTCGTCGAGCGCGATCCCGGACTCGTCGAACCACCCGGCAACCCGGGTGAGATCCGACAGGCCGGCGGCCGCGGTGGTGAGCTTGCGGGCACCGCGGTCGACGAAGACCTCGTTGCCGCTCTTGGCCAGCAGCGCCTCGGCCTCGGCGAGGAGTTCGGCGTCGGACACCGTCACCACCACACTCGCGGCGCCGGCCTGCTCCTTCAGCTGCAGCGGCGTGCCCTCGGCGATGATGCGTCCCCGGTCGATCACCACGATGTTGTCGGCGAGCTGGTCGGCCTCCTCGAGGTACTGCGTGGTCAGCAGCAGAGTGGTGCCCGCGGCGACGAGCCCGCGCAGCACCTCCCACAGCTCGGTACGGCTACGGGGGTCCAGACCCGTGGTCGGCTCGTCGAGGAACAGCACCGGCGGGGCGGCGATGAGGCTGACGGCGAGGTCGAGCCGCCGCCGCATCCCACCGGAGTAGGCCTTGACCTCCTTGTCCCCGGCGTCGGTGAGCGAGAAACGTTCGAGCAGTTCGTCGGACCGTTTCGCCAGTTCGCGGCGGCCGATGCCGTAGAGGCCGCCGATCATGCGGAGGTTCTCGCGGCCGGTGAGGATCTCGTCGACCGTGGCGGCCTGACCGGTGAGACCCATGTTGCGGCGCACCATCTCCGGTTCGGTGACCACGTCGTACCCGGCGATCCGGGCCGAGCCGCTCGTCGGCAGCGACAGTGTGGTCATCATCCGGACCGTGGTGGTCTTGCCCGCCCCGTTGGGGCCGAGCAGGCCGAGCACCGAACCGGTGGGGACACGGAAGCCGACACCGTCGACGGCGGTGAAATCGCCGAAACGTTTGACGAGATCCACCGCCTCGATGGCGATGGACTCGGGGGACGCGGGTGCCTGATGAACAGGTGATGCGGTGGACTGTCGCATAATTCTCCACGGTATCGATCGACTCGGACAATGACGACGGGTTTTTCCGTCATGAGACCGACCGGACGCCGCCCCGGAAGTCATCGGTGCCGCGGGTCTAGGCGACCGGCTCGACCCGCTCCCTGGTGGTGGGGTCGTAGTACTTGTTCGCCTCGAGCACCTTCGCGCGCAACCGCCGGTATCCGCGCACCGACAGCGGCGAGATGGAGCGAACGTAGAACCGCTCGTCGTCGGCCAAGTCGTCGGCCACCGGTTCGCTGACGAGAGTCGTTCCGGGACGGGCAGATTCACACAATCTGGCGGAGATGTTCACCGCCTCGCCGAACACGTCGCCCACGCGGCTGAGGATCTGGCCCCTGGCCAGTCCGATCCGCAACTGGGGGATCACCTTGCGCTCGCCGAGTTCCTGGACGTCGAGTGCGGTCAGTGCGGCCGATGCGCTGTCGGAACAGGTGAACATCACCCCGTCTCCCAGTGTCTTCACCACCCGGCCGCCGTGCCGGGTCACCGCGCCGAACGTCTCCTCCTCGAATGACTCCAGGAGTTGTTCGAGATCGGCGAGCGCGGTGCGACGCGACATGCTGGTGTATCCGACGATGTCGGCGAAACCCACGACGAGTTCCATCCGTTCGTCGGATTCGCGTGCCTCGTCGCGCTCGAGTGCCTGGTCGAGATGTCGTCGCCAGATGAGCGTCTGGATCGCGCTCAGCGCGGAGGCCATCTGGTCCAGCGTCCACGGCACGTCGGGATTGCGTTCGAGTTCGGTGAGGATCTCGGCCTCCCAGTCGGCCAGCCGTGACATCGACTGGCCGATGGCCCGTGCCATGGCCACCTGGGCGTTGCGCGGCAAGGTGTGCTCGCTGTCGGCAAACATCGCCAGCGCGGTCACCTCGTCGGCGGTGAAGATCTTGTCCGGGGACTGATGCCTCGCGAAACCGAAAGCGTTCCACATCTTCTCGGCGTACTCCTGCGACAGGCCCAGTTCGCTCACCAGTTCGCCGCGGGTGAACTCGGGTCGTCGCGCGCCGGTCATCGACGGCCCGTAGGTCGCACTGCGGTGCACCACGTCATGGGGGTAACCGTATCGGGAAACCGCTGTTCGTCCACAGAGGTCACCGATAGTGGGGCCAACCTGCACCGGTACATCCGAACGGGCCGTGCGGTGACCTTTCTGGCGGAAGCCCACTCAGATGTCGAGGACGCCCTTCATCAGAAAGCACATCTGCGCGCCGAAATCGGGTCGCGAGGTACCGCGCCGCATCCGGACCGCGTCGTTGACGATCGACAGCGCGGCGTGCACCGCCACCGCGCCCTGATCCATGCGAAGTCCGGGGTGCACGCGTGCGAGCAGGTCGATCCAGCGTCGTACGTAGCGGCGCTGCACGTCGAGCAACCCCGTCGCGGCCGGTTGTCCCGCCATCACTCCCGAACTGTTGAACGACACCGACAGATCCGGTGTGGAGGTGATCACCGTGACGTAGGACTCCACCAGCAGGCCGAGCAGTTTCGCCGGGTCGGCGGTGGAGGCCTGCGCGGCCATCACGCCCGCCTCCAGCCGCATCGCACTGCGTTGCCCCATCCCCACCAGGATCGCGAGCTTGGAGGAGAAGTGTTTGTAGACGCTCGGGCCGGTGATTCCCACCGCAGCGCCGATCTCGTCGATCCCCACATCGGTGTACCCGCGGTCGGCGAACAACGCGGCCGCCGCGTCGAGGATCTCGTCGCGCCGCGACACCGGCAGCCCGGCGACCGGCGCCGGCACCGGCAACGCCGGCGCGGCACCCGGATCGAGTGCCAGCAGCCGGTTGGTGAGCGTGGCCAGTTCGGCGTGCGCGCGCGCCGACGACATGCGGGTGCGATGCACCGACAAACTGCCCGCGACGCTCAGCGCCGCCCACGCCAGCGCCCGGCAGTCCCGCTCGTCGACGCCCGGGCGCTGCGCGGCGATCGCGATACCCCACCGGGCCAGCACCCCGCGAGTACGAGCCACCACCAGAGCATTCTGCTCGTCGGTGAGGTAGTTGCTGGTCCAGCGCCACAACGACACCGACTCGGGGTGGCGAACCCCCAGATCGCACAGGATGTCGACCAGCTCGGGGATCGGCCGCCCGGGATCGGCGAGAGCGCGGTCGGTGCACGCCTCGAGATCGTCGACACCGGCCAGGACCGCGGCGCCCAACAGCGCCTGCTTGTCGGTGAAATGGCGATACACCGACGGCGCGGTGACCCCGGCCGCGCGGGCCACGTCGGCCACCGAGACATACGGGTAGCCGCGCTCGAGGAACAGCGACGCGGCATGGTCGACGAGTTGTCGCTTGCGGTCGGCGGGACGGGCCCGACGAGGTGCGCCCGAGGCGTCGCGGACCGGTTTCTCAGTAGGCATTGTGAATCGACCATAGCTCACATCGGGTGACCGAGGTGACAACGTGACCACCCGCTATGGTCAAACAAGTTATTCCGGGTTAGCCTCGAAGGGTAACCATCGCCGGTTCGTGTGAAAGGAACATTCGTGCCCGATCAAGCATTCATCTACGAGGCGATCCGCACGCCCCGTGGCAAGCAGCGCGGCGGATCGCTGCACAGCATCAAGCCGGTCGATCTGGCCTCCGGCCTCATCGACGAGGTCATCGCCCGTCACGGCAGCCTCGATCCCACCGAGGTCAACGACGTGATCCTCGGCGTGGTGTCGCCGGTCGGTGAGCAGGGCGCCGTGATCGCCCGCACCGCCGCACTCAACGCAGGCCTCGAAGGCGTGCCGGGCACCCAGATCAACCGTTTCTGCGCGTCGGGTCTGGAGGCCACCAACCTTGCGGCCGCCAAGGTCGCGTCCGGCTTCGACGACCTGGTGCTCGCCGGTGGCGTCGAGTCGATGTCGCGGGTGCCGATGGGTAGCGACGGCGGCGCCCTGTTCATGGACCCCGCCACCGCCTACGACAACTACATCGTGCCGCAGGGCATCGGCGCCGACCTGATCGCCACGATCGAGGGCTTCAGCCGCGACGACGTCGACGCGTTCGCCGCCGAATCGCAGGAGCGTGCCGAAAAGGCATGGACCGGAGGCTACTTCGCGAAGTCCGTGGTCCCCGTCCGCGACCTCAACGGCGTGCTGGTCCTCGACCACGACGAGCACCGCCGCCCCGGTACCACCGCGGAACAGCTCGGCAAGCTCAAGCCCGCGTTCGCCGCACTCGCCGAGATGGCCGGCTTCGACGACGTGGCGCTGCAGAAGTACCACAGCGTGGAGAAGATCAACCACGTCCACACCGGCGGCAACAGCTCCGGCATCGTCGACGGCGCAGCCCTGGTGCTGCTCGGCAGCGAGGAGGCCGGCAAGCGCAACGGCCTCACCCCGCGCGGACGCGTGGTCAGCTTCGCCGAGGTGGGTAGCGAGCCCACCATCATGCTCACCGGTCCCACCCCGGCCACCGAACTGGCGCTGAAGAAGGCCGGGCTCACCGTCGACGACATCGACGTGTTCGAGCTCAACGAGGCATTCGCCTCGGTGGTCCTCAAGTGGATGAAGGATCTGAAGATCCCGCACGAGAAGGTCAACCGCAACGGCGGCGCCATCGCGATGGGTCACCCGCTCGGTGCCACCGGCGCGATGATCTTCGGTACCTGCCTCGACGAACTCGAGCGCACCGGCGGCCGCTACGGCCTGGTGACCCTGTGCATCGGCGGCGGCATGGGTGTCGCGACGGTCATCGAGCGTCTCTGACCCTTCGAGACGCTCGCAAGCTCGCTCCTCAGGGACCGGAACTACACAAAGGAACTTTTGAAAAGCAATGAGTGACAACATGATAGCCTGGGAGAAGGACGCCGACGGAGTGGTCGTCCTCACCATGGACGACCCGAACCAGGGCGCCAACACGATGAACCAGCTGTTCATCGACTCGATCGCCGCCACCGTCGACCGTCTCGAGGCCGAGAAGGACGACATCGCCGGCGTGGTGCTCACCTCGGCGAAGAAGACCTTCTTCGCCGGTGGCGACCTCAAGGACATGACCGCCGAGCGGACCGGGTCCAAGGAAGAGCTCGCCACCGCGATCAGCGAACGCACCAACGGCATGAAGAAGGTGCTGCGCCGCCTCGAGACGCTCGGCAAGCCCGTCGTCGCGGCCGTCAACGGTGCCGCGCTCGGCGGTGGCCTCGAGATCGCGCTGCACACCCACTACCGTGTCGCCGCGGACGTGAAGGGCAGCCAGCTCGGCCTGCCCGAGGTGACCCTCGGCCTGCTGCCCGGCGGCGGTGGTGTGGTGCGTACGGTGCGTCTGCTCGGTATGCAGAACGCGCTCATGGGCGTGCTGCTGCAGGGCCCGCGTCTCAAGCCCGCCAAGGCCAAGGAGATCGGTCTGGTCGACGAGGTGGTCGGCTCGGTCGACGAGCTGCTGCCCGCCGCCAAGGCGTGGATCGCGGCGAACCCCGAGGCCGCACAGCCGTGGGACAAGAAGGGCTACAAGATCCCGGGCGGTGCCCCCACCAACCCGTCGGTCGCGGCCAACCTGCCGGCCTTCCCGGCGTTGTTGCGCAAGCAGATCAAGGGCGCCAACATGCCCGCGCCGCGTGCCATCCTGGCCGCCGCGATCGAGGGTGCCTACGTCGACGTCGACACCGCCGACCTCGTGGAGACCCGCTACTTCGTCTCGCTGGTCACCGGCCAGGTGGCACAGAACATGATCAAGGCGTTCTTCTTCGACCTGCAGCACATCAACAACGGCGGCTCGCGCCCCGAGGGCTACCCGAAGTACACCGCCAAGAAGGTCGGCGTGATCGGTGCCGGCATGATGGGTGCGGCCATCGCATACGTGTCGGCCAAGGCCGGCATCGACGTGGTCCTCAAGGACGTCAGCCTCGAGGCCGCCGAACGCGGCAAGGGGTACGCGGTCAAGCTGGAGGAGAAGGCACTCTCGCGCGGTAAGACCACCGCGGAGAAGAGCGAGGAACTGCTCGCCCGCATCCACCCGACCGAGAAGGCCGAGGACTTCAAGGGCGTCGATCTGGTGATCGAGGCCGCGTTCGAGTCCGTCGAGGTCAAGAACAAGGTGTTCGCCGAGATCGAGGACATCGTCGAACCCGACGCGATCCTCGGGTCCAACACCTCCACGCTGCCGATCACCATCCTGGCGCAGGGCGTCAAGCGCCAGGAGGACTTCATCGGTATCCACTTCTTCTCGCCGGTCGACAAGATGCCGCTGGTGGAGATCATCCGCGGTGAGAAGACCTCGGATGCGGTGCTGGCCAAGGTGATCGACTACACGCTGCAGATCCGCAAGACCCCGATCGTGGTGCACGACAGCCGCGGATTCTTCACCAGCCGCGTGATCGGCACCTTCATCAACGAGGCCATCGCGGCCGTCGGAGAGGGCATCGAGCCCGCGTTCATCGAGCACGCGGGTAGCCAGGCCGGTTACCCCGCGCCGCCGCTGCAGCTCTCCGATGAGCTGAATCTCGTTCTGATGCAGAAGATCCGCAAGTCCGGTGAGGATGCCGCCAAGGCCGAGGGCACCGAGTTCCCGCAGCACGGCTCGTTCGCCGTCGTCGACTACCTCGTCGAGCAGGGCCGTCCCGGCAAGAAGGACGGTGCGGGCTTCTACACCTACGACGAGAACGGCAAGCGCACCGGACTGTGGCCGGGCCTGCGCGAGAAGTTCAACTCGGGCTCCACCACCATTCCGTTCGAGGACATGCAGGAACGCATGCTGTTCGCCGAGGCACTCGAGACCGTCAAGTGCATCGACGAGGGCGTGATCACCTCGGTGCCCGACGCCAACATCGGTTCGATCTTCGGCATCGGCTTCCCGGCGTGGACCGGCGGTGTGGTGCAGTACATGAACCAGTACGAGGGCGGCCTGCAGGGCTTCGTCGACCGTGCCCGCGACCTCGCGTCGAAGTATGGCGAGCAGTTCGAACCGCCGCAGTTGCTGGTGGACAAGGCGGCCAAGGGTGAGAAGTTCTGACCCGTCGCTGACCTGAACCGATCGTCTCTGGATCGATCATCACCGAAGGCCCCGGCCGGACCCGTTCCGGCCGGGGCCTTCGGCGTAGGTCGGCCCGTGCGCAGAGGTAGATTTGCCCGGGTACAGAAGTATTGCTCGGGCGCACAGGAGGAATCATGAAACTGTCGATCCGAAATCAACTGCCGGGCATCGTCACCGAGGTCCAGATCGGGGTGGTGTCGGCGGTGATCCACGTCCGGCTGAAAAACACCGACTACATTGTCACGTCGTCGATCACCAAAGAGGCGGCCGAGGACCTCGAACTCGCCGTCGGCAAGGACGTGACGGTGCTGATGAAGTCCAGCGAGGTGAGCCTCGGAGTGTGAGGCGCCCCGTCGTCGCCGCGACCCGCCCCTACGCGCTGCCGACGGGCAGCCGAGCAGATGCGGAGATGTTACGGTTGGTCTCGTCGAATCTGCGTCAGAACAGGGGCAGCAGTGTCGCAACTGCGGATCAAGAAGGCGGCCGAACTGATGGGCGTCAGCGACGACACGGTGCGCCGCTGGATCTCCGGTGGGGAGCTGCGCTCGCGCCGTGATGGCGCCGGACGCGCGGTGGTGGACGGCCGTGAGCTGGCCGAGTTGGCGCGCCGCAGGGCTCCGGCCGACACCGGTGACGGCACCGACGTCGTCCGCTCGGCCCGCAATCAGCTCGTGGGATTGGTCACCGCGGTCAAATCCGACCCGGTGATGTCGCAGGTCCACATGCAGTGCGGCCCGTTCGAGATCACGTCGCTGATGAGCACCGACGCCGTCAACGAACTGGGGCTGGTCCCGGGCGAATTGGCCACTGCGGTGATCAAGGCGACGACGGTGATCGTCGAGAAGAAGGGAATCGGGCAGCAATGAGAAGTTTCGCAATCCGTGCCGGCATCGCGTCGGCGGCCGCGGTGCTGGGAGTGTGGGCGGTCGCAGGGTGTTCGAGCGATGACACGTCGACCGGGTCCACATCACCGGCATCGGAGTCCGTCGCGTCGGGCACCGTGAACGTGGCCGCGGCAGCATCACTGAAGACGGGCTTCACCGAGTTGGCGGCGACCTTCGAGAAGCAGCATCCCGGCTCGAAGGTGTCGTTGCAGTTCGCGGGGTCGGCGACGCTGGCGAATCAGATCATCCAGGGGTCGCCGACCGACGTCTTCGCCAGCGCCGATGAGAAGAACATGGAGAAGATCGGCGATCGCGCGCTCGACCCGCAGATCTTCGCCACCAACACCCTCGTCATCGCGACCGCTCCCGGAAACCCCAAGAAGATCACCGGATTGAAGGATCTCGCCAACCCCGACATCAAGACCGCCGTCTGTGCCATCCCGCAGCCGTGCGGAAACGCCAGCGCGGCAGTCGAGAAGAACGCGGGGGTCACCATCACCCCGACCACCGAGGAGCCCTCGGTGACCGCGGTGCTCACCAAGGTGACCAGCGGACAGGTCGACGCCGGACTCGTATACGTCACCGACGCGAAGTCGGCGGGAGACAAGGTGTCCACCGTCAGCGACCCCGCGTTTGCGTCCGTGGTCAACAAGTACCCGATCACGGTGATCAAGGGCAGCAAGAGCGAGGCGCTGGGCAAGGAGTTCGTGGCACTGGTGCTCTCCCCCGAGGGTCGGCAAGTGTTGGCGCGGTTGGGGTTCGGGGCTCCGTGACCGCGGGCGTCGGCGCCCACCGTGACGTCGCTGCCGCCGGTGACGTCCGTGCACACCGTGATGTCCGGGTGATTCCCCGATGGACGTATGTCCCTGCGTTGCTGGGGATTGCCCTGATCGTGGTGCCGCCGGCCGCGATGCTCATTCGTACCCCGTGGGACCAGTTCTGGTCACAGGTCACCTCCACGTCATCGCTGCAGGCCTTGGAACTCTCGCTGCGGACCGCTTCCGTCAGTACCGTCGCGTGTGTGGTGCTCGGGGTGCCGATGGCCATGGTGTTCGCCGCCTCCGACGGTCTGGGTATCCGGGTGATCCGGTCGCTGGTGTTGCTCCCATTGGTGCTGCCGCCGGTGGTCGGAGGTCTCGCCCTGCTCTACACCTTCGGGCGCTTCGGTTTGATCGGAAAGCCGTTGTCGGCGTGGGGGATCGACATCGGATTCACCACCACCGCGGTGGTGCTCGCGCAGACGTTCGTGGCGCTGCCGTTTCTGGTGATCAGCGTGGAGGGCGCGCTGCGCACCCTGGGGTCGCGCTATCAGCAGCTGGCATCGACGCTGGGCGCGAGCCCGACCCAGGTGCTCTGGCGGATCACGGTGCCGCTCATGTTGCCCGCGCTGCTCGCGGGCATGGTGCTGTCGTTCGCCCGGGCGATGGGCGAATTCGGCGCCACCATCACCTTCGCCGGCAACGCGCCGGGAGTGACACAGACGGCGCCGCTGGCCATCTACGTGGCTCAGATCGACGATCCGGATCAGGCGTTACCGCTGTCATTGGTGCTGGTGCTGATCTCTCTGGCGGTGGTGGTGGCCGTGCACGGCCGCCGTGGCGGCGCGGCAGGGTCGCCGGTGTGAGCGTTCGGACGAAACCGGCGGTCGCCGACACCGGACTGAACGTCTCGGTCCGTAATCGTGTGCCGCCACTCGACGTCGACATCGAGGTTCCCGCCGGTGGTGCACTGGCCGTGATGGGGCCCAACGGGGCGGGCAAGACCACCCTGCTGCACGTCGTCGCCGGGCTGCTGCGGCCCGACGGGCCGGCGTCGATCTCCCTCGGCGGCACCGAACTGGTGGGCCGGGGCCGATTCGTGCCACCGTCACGACGCGGGATCGCGCTACTCACCCAGGATGCCGGGCTGTTCCCCCATCTGACGGTGCGCCAGAATGTGGCCTTCGCGCCGACCGTGGCGCGGGTCGGTCGCCGCGCGGTGGCCGACCGGACCGATCATTGGCTCGAGGTCACCGAGACCAGCGACCTCGCCGACCGGAAGCCCGCGCAACTGTCCGGCGGTCAGGCGCAGCGCGTGGCGATCGCCCGGGCGATGGCCGCACAACCCCGGCTGTTGCTGCTCGACGAGCCGCTGCGGGCGCTCGATGTCGCGGTGGCCGCACGGATTCGGGCATTGCTGCGTACCGCGCTCGCCGACAACGGTCAGACCGCGTTGTTCGTCACCCACGACGTCGTCGACGCGGTGATGCTCGCGCAGTCCGTGGTGATCATCGACGGCGGGCGCGTGGCCGAGCACCGCGACGTACGAAGGTTGCTGTCGGCGCCCCGCAGCGAATTCGGTTCTCAGCTCGCCGGTCTCACGCTGCTGGAGGGCACCTGGGACGGGCGTCACCTGCACACCCCGGTGGGTGAGGTCACCGGAGAGGCCGGTGACGGTCTGGTGGAGGGGGGCCGGGGTTTCGCGGTGTTCGCGCCGTCGTCGGTGTCGCTCTTCACGCGCCGACCCGAAGGAGCGAGCCCGCGAAACATCTTTACCGCCGACGTTCTTCAGGTGGAGCCGCACGACGATCGGGCGCGGGTGCGTGCCACCAGCGCGGGCGTTGACCTCAGTGCCGAGGTCACCTGGGAGTCGGTGACCGAACTCGGCATCGACGCCGGTGTGTCGCTGTATCTGACGGTGAAGGCACCCGACGTCCGGATCTATGCGTGAGCAGACCTCACACGCCGGCCAGGAACGCCGCCACCGTCGCCTCGAAGGCCTCCTTGGCCTCGATCATCACCCAGTGACCGCAGCGCGGGAACACGTGCAGTTGCGCGTCGGGGATCAGGCGCATCGGCACCATCGCCATATCCGGCGGACTCACCCGGTCATCACGACCCCACGTGAGCAGGGTGGGGCAGGACACCTTGTGCATCATCGACCAGTACGGCGGCGCATCCGACGATGCCAGGAACTGCTGCTGCATCTCGAAAGCCGCCGACGAGTACATCATCCGCGCCGTCTGCTGCGCGTCGGGATCGATCGCCGCCTGCCAGCGCTCCTCGATGAGCTCTTCGGTCACCAGGGCACGGTCGTAGACCATCGACTGCAGCCACCGGATGAGCCGGTCGCGGTCGGGGGCGTCGGTGAACTCCTGCAGCAGCCGCAATCCCTCGCTGGGGTTCGGGCTGAACACATTGGGACCCACACCGCCGATGGTGACCAATGCGCGCACCCGCTCGGGCTTCTTGATGGCGAGATTGATGCCGACGACCCCGCCCATCGAGTTGCCGATCACCGCGGCGTCGTCGATGCCCAACGCGTCCATGAATCGGATCACCGACGAGCCGGCCGACAGCACCGGATGCCCCTCCACCGGATCGCTCACCCCGAATCCGGGGAACTCGAGGACGAAGCAGTGGTGGGTGCGGGCGAAGAAGCCCAGATTGCCGCGATAGTTGCGCCAGCCGGTCACCCCCGGCCCCGAACCGTGCAGCAGGATCAGCGGGGGCGCCGACCGGTCGCCGGCCTCGTGATACCGCAGCACGCCCTGCTCGGTGGCCAGTTCGCGCTTCGTCGCATCGTAGGAGACATCCACCGATCCAGACTAGAACGTGTTCTAGTTCTTGTCACGGGCGCCGCGGGTGGGTGGCTCAGGCGTTGAGCGCCTCGTCGTCTTCCTCACCGAAGGTGTCCTCGAGCGTCTCCGGGGAGTGGTCGACGTCGATCTCGGCGACCGGCCGCCCGCGCGCGGACGCGATGGCACCGAGACGCCGGTGCGCGCGGTCGGCGGCGTAGGCGACGAATTCGGAGTTGTCGATGCCGAACGGCGGTTCGTCGAACTGGGTGTTGGTCCACTCGATGAGCCCGAGCGCCAGCGGCATCAGCTCGCTCATCCGGGTGACCACCACATCCCAGAGCGCGTCGTCGGCGGCCACATGCCGCCGGCAGGTGAACGTGCCCCACGCCATGTGCCTGCGCTCGTCGTCGCCGATGAAGCGGATGAGCCGTTGCATGCCGGGCAGGATGCCGCGCCGGGTGCACACGCGCTGCCAGGCGTAATAGCCGGTGAGTGCCAGCGTGCCCTCGATCACGTGGTTGTAGGTGACGCTCGCGCGGACCTGATTGCGCGGCGACGGGTCGGCATCGAGACGATGCAGCGAATCGGGTAGTTCCTCGAAGAAGAGTTGGCGGTAGTACGGATTGTCGGAGACGAACGGGTTCAGCTCCCCGGTGAGGCCCACGGCGTCCATCCACAGGCGGAAGACCTCGGTGTGCTTGGCCTCCTCGAAACAGAACTGCGTCAGGTACATCTCGTCGCCGAAGCGGCCCTCGGCGGCCATCGCCCGCATGAACGGCTGGATGTCCTGGGTGACGGCCTCCTCGCCCGCGACGAACTCCGACACCAGGAAGGTGGCGCTGCGCCGCTGCTCGTCGGTCATCTCCGCCCAGTCCGCGGCGTCGCGGGACAGATCGATCGCGGTGGGGTCCCAGAACCGGGCATTGCCCTTCATGAACAGGCGCAGCGGAAACGACGACCAGTCGAACCCGCCGCGACGCAACGACGCGAAGTCGTCGCGACCGGTGGCGGAGCTCTCCGCGATGGTCATCCGGGCACCTGCTAACGATCGTTCACCTTGGGTCAAACGACGTTAACAGTGCGGGCGGGGGTCGCCGGGCAGTTCTGGAGAACTCTCAGCTTTGGCGTCCGGCCGGCGGATCAGGAGTCCTTGCGCGCGAGTGCGCTCGGCCACCAGATTCGGCGTCCGATGTCGATCGACAACGCGGGGACGAGCAGGGTGCGCACGATCAGGGTGTCGATGAGGACGCCGAAGGCCACCAGGAACGCCACCTGCACGAGGAACAGCAGCGGGATCACCGCCAGCGCCGCGAAGGTCGCCGCGAGGACCACACCGGCCGACGTGATCACGCCGCCGGTGGCGGTGAGCCCGCGGATCACCCCTTCGCGGGTGCCGTGCCGGATCGATTCCTCCCGCACCCGCGTCATCAGGAAGATGTTGTAGTCGATGCCGAGAGCCACCAGGAACACGAATGCGAACAACGGGACCACCGGGTCGGCGCCGGGAAAGCCGAAGGGGCCGTTGAACAACAGTGCCGACACACCGAGGGTGGTCGCGAAGGACAGCACGGTGCTGGCCAGCAGGATCGCCGGTGCCAGCAGGCTGCGCAGCAGCAGCACCAGCACGGCGAACACCACCAGCAGCACCACCGGGATGATGACGTTGCGGTCGCGGATCGCGGTGGTCCTGGTGTCCAGGTCGATCGCGGTGGTGCCGCCGACCAGCGCGTCCGCGCGCGGAATCGTGTGCACCTTGGAGCGGATGTCGGCGACGGTGTCCTGCGCGGCCAGCGAGTCGGCGTTGTCGCGCAGGGTGGCCTCGATGGCCACCCTGCCGTCCTTGACGACGGGCACGCCGCCCTGCTCGAGCACGTTGGCCTCGGCGACGCCGTCCACCGAACGCACCGCGTCGACGACCTGATCGGTCTGCGACGAGTCGGCGATGATCCAGGTGGGCGAGCCGCTACCGGCCTCGAAGTGCTGGGCCTGGATCTGCGCCCCGCGCACCGAGTCGACGGTGCCCAGGAAGTAGTCGGTCTGGGCGATGCCGTCGGAGCGGAACATCGGCGCGAAGGCCGCCCCGATCAACAACACCACCAGGGTGCCTGCCCAGACCGCACGCGGACGTGCCGCCACCCATTCGGCGATGTTGTGCCACAACCGGTGCGTGCTGTCCGCGTCGGCCCCGTCGGGGTCGCTGCCGTCGGGGTTGCTGCCGTCGGGGTTGCTGCCGTCGGGGGTGTGGTCGGACAGTTTCGGCCGGAGCGGCCAGAACGCCGTGCGGCCGAGGAGCGCGAGCACCGCGGGCAGGAACGTCATCGACGCGAGGAAGGACCCGACGATGCCGATCGCGGCGACCGGACCGAGGCTGCGATTGGAATTGAGATCCGACAGCAGCAGACACAGCACGCCGAGGATGACGGTGCCCGCCGAGGCACCCACCGGTTCGATGGTGGCCCGCCAGGCGCGGCGGATCGCGGCGTACTTGTCGGCGGTCTGCGTGAGTTCCTCACGGAATCTCGACACCAGCAGCAGCGCGTAGTCGGTGGCGGCGCCGAACACCAGGATGAACAAGATGCCCTGGCTCTGCCCGTTGAGTTCGAGCACGCCGTGCTTGGTGAGGAAGTACACCGCACCGGAGGCCAGACCCAGCGCGAACACCGCGGAGATGAGCACCACGAACGGCAGGATGGGGCTGCGGTAGACCACGATCAGGATCACGATCACCACGGCGCCGGCGACGAGCAGCAGCAGGCCGTCGATTCCGGCGAACGCCTCGCCGAGGTCGGCGATCTGTCCGGCCGGGCCGGTGACGAGCACGGTCAAACCGTCGGGTGGATCGGCGAGCGCGTCGCGCAGTTTCTCCACCGTGTCGGCGGGTTCGCCCGCGGTGGCGATCGGAACGATCAGCTCGGCGGCCTTACCGTCCTCCGAGCGGATCGCCGGGGAGAACGTCTGACCGAATCCCGTCGAACCGGCCAACGGCGCGGTCTTGGTGGCCAGGAAGGCGCCGTCGGCATCGGTCAGTCCCGATCCGCGCTCCGCGACGACGATCGCGGGGACGTAGTCGGTGTTCTGGAAATCCTCCAGCAGCTTGTTGACCCGGGTCGACTCGGCCGACGCGGGCAGGAACGCGCTGTTGTCGTTCGTCGACACCGACGAGAGCTTGCCCGCGAACGGACCGGTGAACGCGCCGATCGCGATCCACGCCAGCAGCGCCAGCGCGGGGATCAACCACCGCAGACGGGTAGTGGACGGCCGTGACTGCTCGCGCGTCGCCATGGACCCCATCCTGTCATCTGAACGACCGGTGAGGGTGAGACAACTCGAGCACAAGGCTGTGCACGAAACCGGAGAACCTCGTAAAGCGCACTCCGAGCCGTGTGAATTGCGAATAGTATGAAACCGCAAATTCAATGGACGAAGCCGACTCAACGGACGAAATGGAGAAGGCGATGAGTTTCACCCCGGCCATGGACGAAGCGGTCGAGGCCATGACCGCCCTGCTCAATGAGCGTTTGGCCGATCACGAGGACGACGTCGTCGCCGTGCTCACCAAGGCATCCACCGGAGATCTACCGATGGTCGAGACCCTCACGGACTCCGACCGCGCGATCATGCGAACGATCTTCGGGCTCCTCGTCGACATCGGACCCGGCACGTTGTGGAAAGAACTGCAGCCGGTGATGGGGACCGTGCTGTCGCGCGCCAAGGACGGCTCGAACGCCGGCGACCACAAATCGAGCATCCTCGGTCTGTTCGACAAGATCCTCCACGGCCTCGTCGCACGCGGATCACGCATGTTCTCCGACCACGGGCTGCCCGGCGTCGCGGTGCTGACCCTCAGCTACGTCTTCTACGAGGACTTTCACGATCCGCAACCGGAGAAGGGCGTCTACGACGTCGCGGGCACCGCCTTCGAGAAGGTGAAGTGGATCTACCGCTACTGGTTCAACCAGATCGAGGTGGTGGAGCAGGGGTCCGGGCTCGCCGACTTCTTCGCCGACCAGGTGCTGACCCCTGGGCATCTGCCCGAGCTCACCGACGCGTCGACGCGCTCGGTGGTGTCGCTGTCGTGTGCCGGCGATCTGCTGGCCGTCGACGTACTGGTTCCGGAGAACACCGACCGGTTGTTCGAGGACATCGCCGACTTCTACAGCAGTGCCGACATCGTCAGCGCGAACCTCGAATCCACTGTGTCCAAGGATGATCCGATCGGTCGGCATCAGTCGCCCGGCCTGGCGGCACAGATGAACACCTCGCAGGACATGTTCGACCGGTTCGTCGACGACGCGAAGATCAACTACTTCAGCGTGGCCACCAACCACTGCCTCGACTGGGGCGAGCGCGGCATCCTCAATACCCTCGACGTGCTGGCGAAGTCGGGCGCCCACTATTCGGGAACCGCCGCGAGCCAGGCCGAGCAGGATGACGTCGTGGTGGTGGACCGCAATGGCATCAAGGTGGGTCTGTTGTCGTTCACCTTCGACGTGAACGATCAGCCCTGGCCGGACGGCAAGCCGTACCTGGCCAACATGGTGCGCGTCAACGACGCCGACCCCGCCCCCGACTACACGCTCGTCGAACGCCACGTCGCCGCGGCCAAGGCCAAGGGTGCTGAATACATTGTGGCGTACTGTCATTGGGGCTGGGAGTTCGAGATGCACCCGCACGCCAACGTGGTGAAGGCGGCCCACGAGATCGTCGCCCGAGGGGTGGATGTGATCCTGGGCAATCACCCGCACGTCAGTCAGCCGGCGCAGGTGATCGAGCGTGATGGCAAACCCAACGCGCTGGTGACCTATGCCTTCGGCGACTTCGTGAGCTATCACCCCTATAGCCGGAATTCGAAGTTCGCGTGGGCGATCAAGTTCGACATCGAGAAGATCGTCACCGGCGACGACACCGTGGTGTCGTGGCGGAATCTGCAGGCGCTGCCCATCTACATCGTGAACAGTGACCTCGGTGATGGTCGATACGACTGCCGCATCGTCAAATTCGAGAACGTGCTGGCCGATCCGGACGGATACGGACTCACCGATCGCGAGAAGTCGGAACTGCCGCACCTGCGGGATGTGGTGTGGGACAAGATTCTCGCGCCCCTCTCACACATCCCCGCCGATGGGTGACCGCCGGTCAGTCGTCGTCGCCCTGCGACGATGACTTCCGGCGGGACTCGACGAGGACGGTGAGGAACCGGATCCCGAGTCCGAGGAGGATGAAGCTGCTGGCCATCTGCACCGACACCGCGATCCGGGCGGCCTGCGTGGCCGGGGTGATGTCACCGAACCCGGTGGTGGTGAACACCGTCAGGCTGAAATAGAGCGCGTCGACCCGGGTGAGGCGGACGGTGAAACTCCCGTCCGCGTACTCGGAGAACATGAAGTACATGGTGGCGAACGAGACGATGTAGAAGGTGGCGAGCGCCACCAGCATCTCCAACGCTGCGGCCACCGGAAACTTCGAGTGGATGAAGTGCCGGACCTCCCAGAAGACAAAACCCGCCAGGAGCAGTGCGCCACAGATGAATCCGACGAGCTTGACGTCGCTCTCCCGGTTGATCGGCAGCAGGAAGTAGCCGACGAGCAGGATCACGCCCGCCAGGATGGGACGGACGACCGCCGAGATCAGCTGGGCGTTGGTGTACTGCCGCCCCTCGAACTCGCGGTTCGCGCCGGAGCTACCAGATTCGGACACGGTCGGCGTCCGGAAGGTAGAGGGCATCACCTTCGGCCACGTCGAACGCGTCGTAGAACGCGTCGATGTTGCGGACCACCCCGTTGCACCGGAACTCCGGCGGTGAGTGCGGATCGATCGACAGTCGTCGGATGGCCTCGGCATCACGGGTTTTGGTGCGCCAGATCTGGGCCCAACTGTAGAACACGCGCTGCACGCCGGTGAGACCGTCGATCACCGGTGGAGTGGCAGGCTCGGTGGCGAGACGGTAGGCGACCAGCGCGATCGAGAGCCCGCCGAGATCGCCGATGTTCTCGCCGATGGTGAACTCACCGTTCACCGTGTACTTCGGATCGAGTCCCTCGGGGGTGAACGCGCTGTACTGCTCGATCAGTTTGCGTGTGCGGGAAGCAAATTCGCTGCGATCGTCGTCGCTCCACCAATCCACGAGGTTGCCGTCGCCGTCGTACTTGGCGCCCTGATCGTCAAAACCGTGACCGATCTCGTGTCCGATCACGGCGCCGATGCCGCCGTAGTTGGCGGCGTCGTCGGCGTCGGGATCGAAGAACGGCGGTTGCAGGATGGCCGCCGGGAAGACGATCTCGTTCATTCCCGGGTTGTAATAGGCGTTCACGGTCTGCGGCGTCATGAACCATTCGTCGCGATCGACCGGCGCGCCGATCTTGGCGAACTCCCGCTCCTGTTCGAACGACGATGCCCGCGCGACGTTTCCGATCAGATCGCCCCGGTCCACGGCCAGCGCGCTGTAATCGCGCCACTGCGCGGGGTAGCCGATCTTGGGGGTGAACTTGTCGAGTTTGGCCAGGGCGCGTTCCCGTGTGGTGGGCGTCATCCACGGCAGGTCGGAGATGTTACGGCGGTAGGCGGCAACCAGATTGGCGATGAGATCGTCCATCCGGGCCTTGGCCTCGGGTGGGAAGTGCTGCTCGACGTACAGCTTCCCGACGGCGAAACCCATCGCGCCCTCGACGAAGGCCACTGCGCGCTTCCAGCGGTCCCGGATGGCCTCGGTGCCGGTCAGGGTGCGACCGTAGAAATCGAAGTTCGCCGCCACGAACGGCTCGGAGAGATACGGGGCCGCGCTGTGCAGCAGGCGCCACGTGAGCCAGGTCTTCCAGTGCGCCAGCGGCGATTGCTCGACCAGCGTGGTCACGTCCTCGACGAAGGAGGGCTGACCGACAACGACCTCGGCGAAGGTGGTGTCACCGACCGTGCCCAGCCCTCCGAACCATTCGTGAAGATCGAAGCCCGCTGCCGCCGAATCGAACTCGCCGAGGGTCATCAGGTTGTAGGTGAGTTCGGCGTCCCGGCGGCGCACCACGTCCCAGTGGTGGCCGGCGATCGCCGTCTCGAGGTTCAGCACCGTCGTGGCGCGCTCGTCGGCGTCGTCGTGACCGGCGAGGGCGAACATCTCGGCCACGTGGGCGCGGTAGGCGTCGCGGGTGTCGGCGTGCTTGTCCTCGCGGTAGTACGACTCGTCGGGCAGCCCGAGGCCCGACTGCACCACGTGCACCAGATAGCGATCCGAGCGCCGCGAATCGGTGTCGACGTAGAGGCCGAAGAGCCCGCCGACGCCGTGACGCTGGAGCCTGCCGAGACGGCGGGCGAACGCGGCGACGGAGTCGATCGCCTCGATGGCCTCCAGCTCACCCTGGATGGGGCCGATGCCGAGCGCCTCGATGTGGTCGGTGTTCATGAACGATGCGTACAGATCCCCGATCTTCACCGCGTCGCTGCCGCTGGGCGGGTCCGACTCGGCGCACGCGGTGATGATGTCGCGGACGTTCTCCTCGGCACGGTCACGCAGCACGTGGAACGCGCCGTCGACCGAGCGGTCGTCGGGGATCACGTGCGAGTCGAGCCATTTGCCGTTGACGTGCACGAACAGATCGTCTTGGACACGCACCGACTCGTCGATCCATTCGAGGTCGAGTCCGGACGGGGCGGCATCGGTCTTCGAAGCAGTCACGCACTCCATCCTGTCATCCCCGTCGAGATTTTTCGGCGCCGCGGGATCCGTCACACCTCTCCGAGGGCGACGTCCATCGCCCACACCAGGATCTCCGCCCCGGCCTCGCCCGCGGTCAGCGCGATCTCGCCGGTGTCGGTGCCACGGCAGGCGTCGCCGGCCGACAGGGTCACATCCGCCGGCGTATCGGCGCTCACCGAACCGGCGACGACGAAGACGTGCAGGAACCGTGCCGCCGGCAACGAGGCCACGCCGCCGGGCGGCAGACGCGCGGCATACAGCGTGGCGCGCCGATTGGACATGTGGATGGCGGCATCGACGTCGGGATTTCCCGACGCCACCGTCACGAGTCCGCCGCCGGCGAGATCGGCGGAGATGTCCCGCTGCTCGTAGGACGGTTCGATGCCGTGGTCGTCGGGCGCCAGCCACATCTGGATGTAGTGCGCGGGCTGGGTTCCGCTGCCGTCGAGGCCGGGCCAGGCGTCGTTGCGCTCGGAGTGTTCGACGCCCGAACCGGCGCTCATGCGCTGTGCGAGCCCCGGATAGATCACCCCGGAGTGCCCCGCCGAGTCGCGATGCACCAGGCTGCCGGACACCATCCACGTGACGATTTCCGACTCCTGGTGCCAATGTGGCTCGAATCCGCGTCCAGGTAGTAAAAGTTCTTCATTCGATGCAATGAGTACGCCGTGGTGGGTGTTGGATGGGTCGTAGAGGTCGCCGAATGAAAAGGAATGGCGGGAGGTCAGCCAATCAGTAGAGGTCAGACCCCGATCTCCGGACCGTTGCAGCGTGAAGCCCATGGGCCATTATCGGCACATGGGTCCGGAGTGTCGACGGGCCGGCATCGAGCCGTGTCCGACGACCCCGCGGTACGCACCGGCCGCCATCGTCGTCCGGGCGACGATATCCCGCCTCGCGTCACCCGTCCCGCAGCCGCGCCGCGCGCCGTGGAAACCGCGCCGCGTGTGACGGACCCGAGTGTGACGCACAAGGTAGGCGTGACGGATAAGGCGCGTGCGCCGGGCGACGCCGAATCTGTGTCCGGCCGCCCGGTCACAGCTGCGCGAGACCCGATCGTGACCGGTCCGATCCCCGTTTGCAAGCCAGGGGGATCGCAATCGGATGTGACTAGAGTGAAAATTGTGAACATGAAGTATCGCTTGAGGTGGGCTGCGCTCGTCGCGTGCCTGGTGGTCGGTGCGGCGGGCGGAGTGGCCACCTGGCAGTTGGCCTCCACCGGCCCCGACACCGGTGCAGCGGCTGCCATCGGCGAGTTCGCGTCGGCGCTGGGGAGGCAGGACGCGGGTGCCGCGGCGAAGTTCACCACCGCGCCCGGGCAGGCCGGCGAAGCGCTCACACAGACCCTGCAGGCGATGGGTGCCCAGCGGGTGGACGTCTCGGTGGTCAAACCGGTCGAATACAGCGACGGGACCGCCTCCTTCGGCTTGAACACCACCTACCGGTGGGCGGCGGACCGCACCTTCGAGGCCAGTAGTTCGGGTACCGCTCGGCACCTGTCGACGGGCTGGAAGATCACCTGGGAGCCCGCGGTCATCTATCCGGGGCTTCCGGTGGGCGGGAATCTGCGCGAGATCCGCACCGACGCCACGCCTGCGCCCTCGGTGCGCAGCATGTCGGGGCGTGACTTCATGTATCTCCAGCCGGTCAACGAGATCATCCTGGACCCGGCGCAGACCCGGAACGTCGACGGCTCGGTGCGGGCGCTGGCCCGCACCCTGGCCCCGATCGCCCCGCTCGTCACCAGTGATGTGCTCAACCAGAAACTCTCGGCCGCGCAGGGCAAGCCGATCACCGCGGTCACGCTCCGCAACTCCGACATGGAGGTGCTCACCAGCAACCCGAACGTGGTGCCCGGTGTCACGGTCCGCAAGGCCGGGATGCTGGTGATGGCCGATCGGCGCCTGTCGTCTCCGCTCGAGGCGGGTCTCACGAACTATTGGCAGGCGATCCGCGACGCCACCGCGGGCTGGCAGGTGCAGATGGTGGGACCGGGGATGGCGCCGCGTCGACTCGCCGGCGCCCAGGGGCCACCCGGACCCAGCGTCAACACCACCATCGACCAGGGTCTGCAGCTCACGTTGGGTGACGCCGCCGTCGAGGTCGGGCAGCCGGCCACCATCCTGGCCCTCGACGCGAAGACCGGCGGCATCCTGGGGATGGCGCAGAACGGTTACGCCGCCGACCGCGGCATCAACGTCGACCAGGCGTATCCGGTGGGCTCGACGCTCGACCCGGTGCTGTCGGCGGCCGACCGCGCCGCCACCGCCAACCAGGAGTCGGTCCAGGCCGTGCTCGACCGTCTCGGTCTGGGCGTGCAGTTCACCGTTCCCGGTGCCAGCACACCCACGTCGCCGCAGCCCGGTGTGGCCACGATCGACTTCCGCCCCGACGCCCCGACGATGTCGATGATGAACATGGCCGCCCTCGGCGTGGCCATGGCGCGCGCCGATACCGGCACGATGACCTCGGTGGCGCCCTTCGTCATCAAGGGCGCGTCGACGAAGGTCGTGGGCGGCAAACTCGGCGATTTCGACACGGCCCTGAGCGGTCCGATCCTGCGGGCCATGGCGGTCACCGCGAAGACCGGGGACGCCAGCGATCTCACCTCCGCCCCGGGCCTCAAGGCGCTCGTGGGCACCAACGGCCCGCAGGGTCCCGGCTGGTTCGTCGGAGTCCAGGGCGGCAAGGTGCTCGTGATCTACACCGAGGGTGCGAAGTCGGGAACCGCGGCGCTGCAGGTGGCCCAGAAGTATTTCCGGATCAGGTAGTACTTCCGGATCAGGTGAGGGTGCGCGTACGGGTCAGGTATGCCGCCACCGCTCGCCAGCCGAGCAGGAACACGCCGAGCGCGACACTCGCCACGATGACGAAGCTGACCGCGACGCCCTGATGAAGCAGGAAACGCAGGATCATCCCGACCGCCACCGTGCAGACCCACACGACCAGACCCGCGGGGACGATACGTTCGGGCCGGAAGTGGTGGCCGAACCATTCGGATGACTCGACGTGGGAGTACACGTAGGCGATCGACCAGCCCGCGGCCGCCCCCACCAGGAACGGCCAGAGTGTCTGGACGACGCCGAGCGGCGTGAACCCCTCGTGATGGCTGGACCGGCCGATGAGCACGAACACCGTCACCGCGATCGCATCGAGAAGGGCCGACACCGGCATCGGAAGGCCGGTGGACTGCCCAGGCGTGGTGTCCGCCGCGTCAGACCTCGACATGGTGCTCAACCGTAGCGCGTCGTGCGCTCAGCGGGAACCGGAGGTCCCCTCGTCGGGTCGGCGGGCGGGGTCGAACGCACCCGCGGCGATGTCCTGGTCGATTTCCTGCTCGATCGTGTCGTCGCTGCGGATGCGTGACCGGAACCGCAGCAGCACCACCACCCAGCCGATGGCCGCGATCAGCACATAACTGATGATCCGGTAGACGAGAACGGCCGTCAGCGCGTCCGCGGCCGGCATTCCGGCGCTGGTCAGCGCTGGGACGAGCACAGCGTCGACAACGCCGATACCTCCCGGCAGCAATGGCACGGCGGTGCCCACCGCCTTGCCCGCCGCGTAGGCCACCATCAATCCGGCGATCCCCGGGTGGGCGCCCACCGCCCAGCACGCGAACATCAGACAGGCGACGTCGGCAACCCAGTTGAACAGGCTCCAGCCGAAGGCGACGGTGGTGTCGCGTCGGCTCAACTGCACCGCGCGCAGCTGCTCGAGGGTCTCACTGAGCCTGCTGATCCCGTGATCCTGCGGCTTGCTCCGCATCTGGTTGAGCCAGCCGAGCAACCGCTCCCCGGTGGACTGGAGTGACTCCGGGTGGCTGGCGAGGTATTGCAGGACCACCGCCACGGCCACGAATCCGACGACGGAGAAGATCACCGAGAACGGGCTGGTCTTGGCGCCGGCGAGGACCGCACCGCCGAAGCCGAGTACGGCGAGTCCGATCCCGGCCAGCAGACCCGACATCACCACCTGCCACGAGGCGACGACCGGCGTCGCACCCCATTTGCGCGTCTCCCGGTAGGTGAAGGCGGGGGCGATCACCTGACCGCCCGGCATCGTCTGACTCAACGAGTTGGCCGCGAGCACCACCGCCAGCGACTGCATCTGCCGGACGCGCACCCCCGCCGAGCGCAGCAATGCGCGCTGGACCTGCGCGAAACTGTCCATGGACAGCACCGCGGCCACCACACACGCGACCAGCCAGACCCAGTCGAGATCTCCGATCCGGTGCGCGGCCTGCTCCAGTTTTGGCCAGATCAGCACCACCTCCACCGCCAGCACCACGAGAACGACGGCGAGCAACACCCAGCGCAGCCACCAGAATCGTGGTCGGGGAGCAGCGGTACCGTCGACCGCCGGAGAATCCGACCTCATATCGCACACCCTATCCACAGCTACGCTGACACTCGTGAACGCCGCAGCATCGACCCCCGACCCGGCCGCCGACGGCCCGGGTCGTCCCGCACCGCGATCGCTGGCCGAGTACGACCGCTCGCGCGTGCATCCGTTCGTCCGGGCCAGCGCGGAATGGACCTGGCGGCTGTTGATTCTTGTTTTCGGGGTGTATCTGCTCGGCAGGTTGTTCCTCAAGTTCGACGAGGTGTTCGTGCCGGTCGCGCTGGCCATTCTGATCTCGGCGTTCCTGGTACCGGGCGTGGACTGGCTCAACCGCCGCCGCTGGCCGAGATGGCTGGCCGTGGTGCTGATGCTGGTGATCGCGCTGGGAGTGGTGGCCACCGTGCTGACGTTCGTCGGCCGCGCCTTCGTCAACGGCTTCCCCGACCTCACCCACGAGATCATCGTCACCATCGACACCACCCGGGACTGGTTGGTGCACGGGCCGCTGAACATCGACGAATCTCAGGTCCAGAACTTCGGGTCCAACATCATCACCCTGCTGGAGCACAACCAGGCCAAGGTCGCCGGCGGCGCCCTGGCCACGGCCACCACGGCAACAGAACTGCTCACCGGGGCGCTGCTCACGCTGTTCCTGACGATCTTCTTTCTCTATGGGGGAGGACAGATCTGGGAGTTCTGCTGCCGGGTGATCCCGCGGGGCAGCAGACGGCAGGTGGCCGAGGCCGGCGTCGCCGGTTTCGGCACGCTGGTCGCGTACGTCCGCGCGACGGTCATCGTCGCACTGGTCGACGCCACCTGTATCGGTATCGGATTGGCCATCCTGCAGGTTCCGTTGGCGCTGCCGCTGGCCACGATCATCTTCCTGTTCTCCTTCATTCCCATCGTGGGCGCCCTGATCAGCGGCACGCTCGCGGTGGCCATCGCACTGGTGACCCAGGGGTGGGTCACCGCGGTGATCGTGCTGGCCATCCTCATCGGTGTGATGCAACTCGAAGGCCATGTGCTGCAGCCGTTCCTGCTGGGTCGGTCGGTGCGTTTGCATCCGGTGGCGGTGATCATCGCCATCGCCGCGGGCATCGTGGCCGCCGGCATCGTCGGCGGACTGTTCGCGGTGCCGCTGATCGCGTTCGCCAACACGGCCGTGCGGCATCTTTCCGGCAGCCACGAACGGGCGATCTCGTCAGGTGACGGGTCGTTCCATTATGCGCAGCCGGACGATCCGCATTGGGACGAGAAGAGCATCGACACGGCGGTGGCATCGGCGGAGAAGGCGGTCGACGAAGCGATCACCGACGACCCGGACACGTCGACCGATACGTCAGACCGCAGCGGCACGCCGAAGTCCGCGCCCGACGAATGAACCGACCTACTCGCCGGAACGGCTGCGCCGCAACAGATCCTGCACGCTGATCTGACCGTTGCCGCCGTTCGATTCGCCGTTGCGGGCGTGCCGGTCGGCGCCGCGCTGGCGCCGGTCGCCCTCGGCGCCGCCCGGCGTGGCACCCGGGTTGGACGCGTCGGCGGGGATGGCATCGGACGACAGGCCACGGTCGAGCGGCGACTCAACGCCCGGAACTGCTCGGCGCGCGGCGGCGCCGCGAGCTTCTTCCGGCGTGATCGATGCGGCCAGGGGCCGCTGACCGGCCTGGTCGAGATCGGGACGTCGGACGAGTGCCGAACCATCGCGGGCCGGCGCCTTTGCCCGGACCGGGGCCGGCGCCGGTGCTGGTGGCTGTGCCGGCACCGGTGGTGATGGGGGTGCTGGTGCTGGTGCGGGTGCCGGCGCCGGTGCGCCGAGTCGGATACCGCCGTCGCCCAGCATCCAGCCACCGGTGTCGGGGCCTTCGGAGGAGCGTCTGCGGGGGAGTCGGGGAGCCGGCGCGCGGCGGGGGCGGGGTGCGGTGGCCGCTCCGGCGGGCGCCGCGCCCACCGGGGCGGGAGCGCCGGTCGCCGGGACCGCGGGCCGGCGATCCGACGGCGGAGCCGACGGTCCGACGCGAGCAGGTTGCGGCGCAACGGGTTCCGGGCGCAAGATCGGACGCGCACCCGAGCGCGGACGAGCTCCGGGCATGGCCGTGGTCGGTACCTCGGAGATCAGTGCGCCCGCGCTCATGGGTCGGGAATCAGTTGTGCCGGAACGCTTTTCGCCCGGCTCGTCGTCGAGGATGGTCTCGCCGAGTCCGATCTTGCGCTGCAGCGTCTTCATCCAGCGCGGAGCCCACCAGCAGTCGTCGCCGAGCAGCTTCATCGTGGAGGGAACCAGCAGCATGCGAATGATGGTGGCGTCGAGGATCAATGCGGCGATCATGCCGTAGGCGATGTACTTCATCATCACGATGTCGGAGAGACCGAACGCGCCGGTCACCACCACCAGAATGGCGGCGGCGGCGGTGATTATCCGGCCCGTGTGCGCGGTACCCACCCGCACCGCCTCGGTGGTGCTGGCCCCCTTCTGCCGGGCCTCCACCATGCGGGAGAGCAGGAACACCTCGTAGTCGGTGGACAAGCCGAACACGATCGCGATGATCAGCACCAGCACGGCCGCGAACAGCGGCCCCGGGGTGAAGTTGGCGATCGATGCGCCGTGCCCGTCGACGAAGATCCACGTCAGGATGCCCAGGGTGGCGCCGAGTCCCAGCGCCGACATCAACGCCGCCTTGATCGGCAACACCACCGAGCCGAAGGCGAGGAACATCAGCAGTCCGGTGACCAGCACCAGCAGGATCGCCATCAGCGGGAGCCGCGAGAGCAACGCGTCGATCGAATCCTGGACCAGGGCGGGCGTGCCGGCCACCCACATTCGGATGCCGTCGGGTTTGGCGATGGCACGCAGATCCTTGACCGCCTCGCCTGCGGTGTCGCGGTTGACCAGCCCCGCCGACATCTGGATCACCTGCGGGCCGTTGTAGCCGTAGGTGCCGGTGAGCGCGCCGTCGTCGGCCGCGGGGCTGAACTGCTTGGTGAAGCCGGGTATCCGGTTGGCCTCGTCGGCGATCTGCTGGATCTTCTCGCCGCTGTTGGCGTCATTGCCGTCGTACATGACGACGAGCTTGAGCTCCTCGGTGCGCTCCTTCGGGAAGTACTTGTCGAAGGTCTCCTGCGCCACACGACTCGGGTTGTCCGGCGGTAGATAGGCTTCGCTGATCCCGCCGAACTTGATGCCGCCGATCGGGATGGTGAGCACCAGCAGCAACAGCACGGTGGGCACCGCGGTGGCCACCGGATGGCGCATCACCCAACCGGCCAGACGTCCCCAGAAGCCGTCCTCGACCTCCTGCTTGGACTTGGTGCGCCGCAGGAAGGGCAGCCCGAACGCATCGATCCGCGGACCCAGGATCGACAAGATGGCCGGCAGCACCGTGATCGACAGCAGCGCGGCCAGCGACACCGAGAAGATCGCGCCGTAGGCCACCGATTTGAGAAAGCCCTGCGGCATCATCAGCAGACATGCGATGGCGGCGACGATGATCGTCGCGGAGAACGCCACCGTCTGCCCGGCGGTCATCACGGTTCTTCGGACCGCGGCCTTCGTCTCGTATCCCTCGGCGAGTTCCTCCCGGAAACGACTCACGATGAACAGGCCGTAGTCGATCGCGATACCCAGCCCGATGAGCGTGACCACCGACTGCGCGAAGATGTTGAGCTCGGTGAGCTGGGCGATGATGTTCATGATGCCGAGCGATCCGGCGATCGTCAGTCCGCCGATCAGGACCGGCAGGCACGCCGCCACCACACCGCCGAAGATGAAGAAGAGCATCACCGCCACCAACGGCAGGGCGATCACCTCGGCGCGGCGGATGTCGGCGTCCATGCCGCGGGCCATCGCGCCGGCCACCGGCTGCAGTCCGGCCAACTGGAAGGTGGTGCCGTCGAGGCCGAATCGGCCCGGGTCGTCGACCACACCCTGCAGGAACGGCTCCACTTTCTGGTAGTTCGCGAGCACCGAGGTGTCGTCGTTGCCGGCGATACCGATGCTGATGAACGCGTGCTTCTTGTCGGCGGTGAAGGTGCGGGCCCGGATGGTGTCCTGCGCGGCCTTCGAGGCGGGGGTGTTGTCGGCCAGGAAGAACGGGTCGATGATCTCGTTGTTGTGGTCGAGCGCGTACTGATACGCCTGCTGTTCGTCGAGGTTGCGACCGTCGACCGTGATCGTGTTGGTGTCGGGGACGCTGCGCTGCACCACATCGGGGTGCTGCTTGAGCATCTCGTCGACGATGTTCTCCACCTTCGCGCCGAACGCCGGATCGTCGACTGTGGTGCCCTCGGGAGGTGTGATCAGCAGGATGACGTCGGAGCGGTGGTCGCGGCCGAACGCGGTGTCGGCGACCACCGAACCCTTGGCCGACTGCGATGTGGGATCGAACCAGCCGCTCTGGCTGAGGTTCTTGCCCAGACCGAGACCGTAGATGCCGAGCCCACCCATGAGTACGACGAGAACGGCGATGACCGCGAAGCGCATCCGGTAGACGAATGTGCCGATGGCTCCGAACACGTCGACTCCTTTCGAGATATCCGGGTCTGGGAATTCTGGGGATTGTTGCAGTCGAGCCTGAGGGGGCGCTGAGTCGTGGTGGGTGCCCGGTCAGCGCAGCAACGCGCTCAGCGGGCGGAACGGGGTGAGCCACGCGCCGTCGTCGGGCAGCGAATCGAGCCCGATGCGCGGCAGCGGCTCCCGGAACACCCCGGGAATCTCCTCGAGATCGATGAACTCCAGTTCCTCCGACGACAACGCCCAGCTGACGTGCTCGCGGAATCCGATGACGGTCACCGCGACACCGTCGGCCGCGATCTCGAGCAGGGGTTCCCGGAACGCCTGGCCGTCGGCGGAGGCCACGACCAGTCCAGCTAGTCCCACAGTGTGCCTGCGAAGCTCGATGTGGTCGAGCATGTCGGCGTCGACGTCGCTGTCGTCGGACAGCTTTGGCTTGGCGAAAACGGCATATCCGACGTTGCGCAGCGCATCCACCCAGGGTCGGACCACGTCGGCGCTACCAGGCACGATGTTGGTGAACACTGTGGCTTCGGGTTCGATCGGGGTGGGCGCGGGCGAGGCGGCCGAGGTGACGGCCGACACATCGCGCGCGGAAATGTCGGCGGTGCGCTGCAGTAGCCAGCGGCCGAGCGCGTCGAAGCGGGGCCGATGCGCGGCGGTGGGACGTCCTCCCAGGATGGCGCCGAGGCCCATGTCCATGTTCGGTGCGTCCCAGACCAGCAGCACCCGGCGCGCGCCGGTCTGCCCGGAGATGGTGTCGGCGAAATGAACAGCCGAGCCGGAGTGCTCGGGGGCGGGGCTCGCGTCGGTCATGTCGGGGATCCGTCCTCGTGGCGGGATGCGTCATCGGCGTCGAGTGGTCGCAGGTAGACGAACTCGTTGACGTCGCGGCCCTCGCGGTGGGCGCGACCCTCGAACTTGGTGGTGGGCCGCGTCAGGCTGATCGGTGGTCGACGGGTTGCGGGCACGACGTGGGTGCGTGTGGGGTCCTGGGTGGCGAGGATCTCGGCAATCCAGTCGGCGTAGCCCGCGTGGTCGGTGGCGATGTGTAGTACACCGCCCGGCACCAGCCGGTCGGCCATGAGTTCGACGGTGCCACGCTGCACGAAGCGGCGCTTGTGATGCCGGGACTTGGGCCACGGGTCAGGAAAGAACAGTCGAATGCCGGTGAGGCTGCGCGGCGCGATCAGTTCACGCAACACCACCACGCCGTCACCGCGGATCATACGGACGTTGGTCAGCCCGTTGCGGTCGATCAGGCCCAGCAGCTGCGCGAGGCCGGGTTTGTAGACCTCCACGGCCACCACGTCCACCTCGGGTTCGTCGGCGGCCATCGCCGCGGTGGAGATGCCGGTGCCGCTGCCGATCTCCAGGACGCGCGGTGCCGCGCGGCCGAACAGCGCGTCGAAGTCGAGGACGGGTTCGGGGGTCTGCTCGGGGTCCACCGACAGCTCCCGCCCCAGCTGGGGCCACAGGTGTTCCCAGTTGTGCTGCTGACCGGGCGTCAGGGTGCCCCGGCGGAACCGGAAGCTGGTCACCCGCGGGTACACGCGGGAGCGCGCGGCCGCATCCGCTCCGGTTGCCTCGGGAGTCGCATCCGCTCCGGTTGCCTCGGGAGTCGCATCCGCTCCGGTTACCTCGGGAGTGGTGTTCACCGGTCCATCGTTGCTCATCGCGGGCCAAAGGCACACCTCGACACCCGCCTGTGGGTTTGTCGGCGCAACCGGGCCGGACTGCGGCTAACCTGCGACCAGGACATTTCGGGCCGCAATGCGTAGGGGGGTGGGCAATGATCGATCCGTCGGGTCCGCTCGCGCGTGCCATCGACTCCGGCACGGTGGGCGAGTTGCTGCCGTCCTCGTCGGCGGCGGGCCCCGACCTCGAGCGTGCCGCCGCGCGGTACGGACGCGGACTCACCGTGATGGTCGTCGGCCGCGGCGGCGTCGGACGCGACACGATGGCCCGCGCACTACGCGAGCGACTGGCGGTGGCCGCCATCGGACCGGGAGACGAGCCGGAGGCGTCCGCCGACGCCGACCTGTGGATTCATCTGCTCGCCGGAATGCCGCGCCGCACCGACCGGCAGTTGCTGGCCGAACTTCCCGCCGAGCGCACGATCGTGGTGCTCGGCAAGGCCGACACGCACGGCCACCCGGACGAGGCCGCTGTCGTCGCCGCCGATGCGGCCGCGGTGCTGGGCCGGCCCGTGGTGTCCGTGTCACAGCTACTCGCCTGCGCCACGATCACCGACGACGAACTCGCCTATCTGCGCACGCTGGTCGCCGCGGATGCGGTGATGCCGTCGATGGCGGGTCAGTTCCTCGCCAGGTTCGAACCCGGGTCGGCGGAGCGGCTGATGCGGATGGGGTTGCTGCGTCGGGTGGACGCCTTCGGTATCGACACCGCGATGGAACTCATCCGGTCCGGTCACCGGGCCGCCGACGATGCGGATGCGCTGTCCGCGGCGTTGCGCGCGCTCAGCGGGATCGACGCACTCAGACCGGCTATCGCCGAACGGGTGGGGCCGGTGCGCTACTGGCGCGGCGTGGAGCTGCGCGCCCGACTCGAGCTCGCGGCGGCGGCCGGACGCGACCGTGACGTGCTGGAGGGATTGCTCGGTGTCGGTTGAATCCCTGCTGGAGCGGGTGCGCGCGTCGACGACCTTCGACGCGGAGGCGATCGCCGCCGGGGACGCCGTGCTGGTCGCCGCGCCCGACGGTGTCGACGTCGACGACCTGATCGACGCGCTCACCGGCCATGTCGGCGGAGACGATCCGGTGACGTCACCGACCATTCGCCACTACCACCCCGAACGCGACCAACTCGCCGATCCCGCCCACCCGTCGGCCGGCGTCGCGTTGTTCGTCGTCGACCCGGCGTCGGCCGCCGACCGGGAGGACGAGCGGCTGATGAGTGCGCTGCGCGCCTCCTTCGGCACCGTGGCGCTGGTGTGCACCCGCATCGACGCGTTCTGGGAATGGCCCCGCATCCTGCGTGCCCAGCGGGCGGTCCTCGATCCGTACGAGCAGCTCCCGGTGTTCGCGGTGTCGGCCGCCGCGGCGCTGGGCGGAGCCGCCGACGAGTCGGGCATTCCGGGACTGCTGGACTGGCTGACCGCGGTCGTCGCCGCCCCGGAAGCGGTGCGGACCGAACGGGCGCGGGTGGCCGCGGCCGCCGGTGCGGTGGAGTACGCACTGGGTCGCACGCCGCCACGCCCACCTGCCGATCACCTCGCCGACGAGGTCCAGTCGCTGGCCGCCCGCCGCCGCGATCTGCTGGGCGGCCGCGACCGTGGTCGTGCCGACCGGCTCGCCGTGCTGCGTGTCGGGATCGGGCGGGCCCGCACCCAGACGATGGGCGACATCCACGCCGGTATCCGGGCACTGGCCACCGCCGCGGGCGCCCGCTCGGCCACCGTCACCCGGGCCGGCCTGGCCGAACACACCGCATGGCTCGACCGCGAACTCGCTGTGCTCACCCGTCGCATCGACGCGATCACCGAGGAACGGATCGAGGAGGTGGCGACCGCGACGCTCGTCGGTCTCGACGTGTCCGAAGAGGCGCCACCGCCGCCCGACGACGAGCCCGTCGGGGTGCGTCGCTCACCGCCGACCGGCGGCCGGCCCGGTGAGGACGCGCTGCTGATGGTGATCGGCGCCTCCACCGGTCTCGGCATCGGCCGGCTGGTGGTGGCCCCGATGGCCGCGGTGCAGACGTTGCAGTGGTTCAGCATGCCGCTCACCCTGATCCTCGGATTGGGCGTTGCCGTCTGGGTGATCCGGATGCGGCGCGCCGCGTCGCTGCGGTCGGAGATCCGGGTGTGGGGGAGCGAGGTGTTGTCGGAGGCGCGGGGGCGCCTCGAGCACCGCGCCGGCATCCGCATCGGTGCGGCCGAATCGCGGATCGGCGGACAGGTGGCACGACATCACGAACGCCGCGGCCGGCTCGTCGCCGAGGAGGTCGCGGCGATCGACGACCGCGTTCGCCTGCTCCGTGCCGAGGCCTCGGGCGCCGCGGCGTCGGCCCGTGCCACACGGCAGCGCCTCGATGAACTGCACGACCTGCACGGAGCGCTGGCCGGCCGGGCCGCGGAACTCTGGGCACCCGAAAGCACCTAGCAGATTGGTGGACGACATGGACCCGTTCGATCTCTGGGGCACCGAGCCCCCCGGCACCGACCCCGCCGGCAGCGCGGACTCGGCGGACGACGCCGTCGACGTCGGTTTCACCGATGCGGGAGGTGCCGGTGAGCAATTCGCCGCCGACGACCACCTGTGGGTGCACGACGACGGCCGGATCTGGGACCTCGGCCCCGCCGACGTGGATACCGACGCCGACGGCATCGAGGACTCGCTGACCCGCAACGGGCCCGACGGGCTGACCGTCTACACGGACAGCGACCACGACGGTCAGGTGGACAAGATCACCCGCGTGGCCGCCGACGGCTCCTTCTCGGCACAGGCCCTCGACCCGGATAGCGGCACCTGGGTGAGCACCGATTCGGGTCGTCTCGATTGAGGTGACAGCGCCGGTTTCGCAAGGGCTGAAAGTCCCGAAGTCGGGGCTTTCGCAGTCTGCTAAATCGGACACAGCCCGCCTTGCGACCCCTGTTGACGTGTGCGAATGTGGCCTATACCGCATCTGATCCCCCAAGGGCGTACTGGGCGGTCTGTCGCAGTATCCTGAGACTAATAAATCCACCAAGTGGCCAGCGTGGGCCACACCTCGGAGGAGGAACACCATGACGTCCGCCACCATCCCGGGCCTCGATCCCGGCACCGCCCCCACCAAACATCAAGGCCTGCTCAAGTGGGTGGCGGAGGTGGCCGAACTCACGCAACCCGATCGTGTCGTGTGGTCCGACGGCAGTGACGAGGAGTGGGAGCGTCTGACAACCCAGCTCGTCGAGGCCGGCACGCTGGTGCGGCTCAACGACGAACTCAAGCCCAACTCGTTCCTCGCCGAATCCGACCCCGCCGACGTGGCCCGCGTCGAGTCGCGGACCTTCATCTGCTCGAAGTCCGAAGACGATGCCGGCCCGACGAACAACTGGATGGATCCCGCCGAGATGCGGGCGACGATGACCGAGCTCTACCGCGGCAGCATGCGCGGCCGCACGATGTACGTCATCCCGTTCTGCATGGGTCCGCTCGGTTCCGACGATCCCAAACTCGGCGTCGAACTCACCGACTCCCCGTACGTGGTGCTGTCGATGAAGGTGATGACCCGCGTGGGTCCCAAGGTGCTCGAACTGCTCGGTGACGACGGCTTCTTCGTCAAGGGCCTGCACTCGGTGGGTGCGCCGCTCGAGCCCGGCCAGGAAGACGTCAAGTGGCCCTGCAACCCCGACAAGTACATCACCCACTTCCCGGAGGATCGCGAGATCTGGTCCTTCGGATCCGGCTACGGCGGCAACGCGCTGCTCGGCAAGAAGTGCTACGCGCTGCGCATCGCGTCGGTCATCGCCCGCGACGAGGGCTGGATGGCCGAGCACATGCTGATCCTCAAGCTGACCAGCCCCGAGAACAAGGTCTATTTCGTGGCGGCCGCCTTCCCGAGCGCCTGCGGTAAGACCAACCTCGCGATGATCCAGCCCACCATTCCCGGCTGGAAGGCCGAGACGGTCGGCGACGACATCGCCTGGATGCGTTTCGGCGCGGACGGACGACTGCGCGCCATCAACCCGGAGTTCGGCTTCTTCGGGGTGGCACCGGGCACCAGCGACGACTCCAACCCGAATGCGATGCGGACCATCGAGGCGGGCAACACCCTCTACACGAACGTCGCCCTGACCGACGACGGCGACATCTGGTGGGAGGGCATCGGCGGTGAGACGCCTGCGCATCTCACCGACTGGCTCGGCCAGAGCTGGACCCCCGAGTCCGGACATCCTGCCGCGCACCCGAATTCGCGCTACTGCACGCCGATCTCGCAGTGTCCCGCGCTGGCCGACGAGTGGGACGACCCGGACGGTGTGCCGATCTCGGCGATCCTGTTCGGTGGCCGTCGCAAGACCACCGTGCCGCTGGTGACCGAGGCCCACGACTGGCAGACCGGTGTGTTCATGGGGGCCACCGTCGGCTCGGAGCAGACCGCAGCCGCCGAGGGCACCGTCGGAGCCGTACGACGCGACCCGATGGCCATGCTGCCGTTCATGGGCTACCACGTGGGCGACTACTTCCAGCACTGGATCGACATCGGCAAGAACGCCGACGCCGACAAGCTGCCGAAGGTGTTCTACGTCAACTGGTTCCGCCGCGGTGACGACGGCCGCTTCCTGTGGCCGGGGTTCGGTGAGAACAGCCGCGTGCTCAAGTGGATCGTGAGTCGCCTCGAGGGCGAGAACGACGGCGTGCACACGCCCATCGGCGTGGTGGCCAAGCCCGACGAGATCGACGTGACCGGCCTCGACGTGCCCGCCGAGGACGTCGTCGCCGCGTTGAGATTCGACGAGGACGAGTGGCGCCGCGAGATCCCGCTGATCGAGGAGCTGTTCGAGTTCGTCGGCGAGAAGCTGCCGACTCCCCTGCAGGACGAACTCGATGCCCTCAAGCAGCGTCTGAGCTGAACCACTACTTGAGGTATCGTTGCCCCCTATGAGCATTCGCTTGTGGGGGGCAACGGTCTGTTCGGCGGTTCTCCTCGGTGTCGCGTCCGCAGTCAGTGCTCCCGTCGCGGGAATCGCCGCCGCCGCACCGGCTCCCGCACCCGCCGTCAGTGCCCGGTACACCGACACCGCCGTCATCGGCGCGGTGCCCACCTTCGGCGCGATCTCCGGCATCGACCGCATCGGGGCGAACCGCTTCGCGATGATCTCGACCGACGTCGGCCGTGCCGGTCCGGCGCGATTCTTCACCAGCCAGTTCAACTACTCGTCCGCGATGGGCGGGTTCACCTCCGAACCCGGCATCGACGGTGGCGGCCTCATTCTGGGGCCCGGCAATGTGCCGCCGCTGCCCGGTTCCGCGCAGTACGAGGGAATCCGCCGCACCGCCGGCGGTTACGTCGTGGTGAGCGGCGGCGACCACCAATTCGTGCACCTGCAGGGGCCGGGCGGCACCTACGTCGGCGACCTGGCATTGCCGCCGGCGTGGATACCCGGAAAGAAGTCGGGTCTGGCCGGTCAGCTCGGACTCACCGGCGCCGCGGTGGGTCCCGACGGTCAGATCAGCGTCCTCACCGCGGGTGGCCTGCGACAGGATCCGTCCGGATCGGCGCGGCTGCTGACGTTCGGCGGTCCGAAGCGGCCCAACCTCGAGTACGTGTACCGCACCGATCCGGGCCAGGTGGCCGCGGACGTGCTGGCCATCAACGACACCGACTTCCTGGTGCTCGAACGGGGACGCGGCCGCACCACCGAGATCTTCTGGGCGACGACCCGCGGTGCCGATCAGATCGGCGGACGCAAGGCGCTCGGCGGCCGGGAACGGGCCATGGGAAAGCGCCTGCTCTTCACCGCGGCGAGTACACCCATGCTCGACACCGGCAACATGTCGGGCCTGGCGTGGGGCAACTGGCAACCCGACCTGCCCTGGGCGAACACTCGCGCCCGTACTCTGTTCGTCGTCACCAACAATGCGTTCGCCGGACCCACCCGGGTGCATTCCTTCGAGGTGCAGCTACCCCGCTGAGGAAAATCCGGCTGTATCGGGGTCTGTTCAGGGAATCACCTGATGGCCAACGGGACCGCTTTTTGGCACGGTTGATGCCATGACATCAGATCACGAGGTTGTTCGGTCGGGTTCGGGCGCGGGCGCCGAGAACCTGACCAAGGTGTACGGCTCCGGCGACACGGTGGTCCACGCGCTGCGCGGGGTCACCGTGTCCTTCGCCGCCGGTGAGTTCACCGCCATCATGGGTCCGTCCGGTTCGGGCAAATCGACGCTGATGCACTGCCTCGCGGGACTCGACGTGGCCACCGACGGCCGGGTCTACATCGGGGACACCGACCTCACCGGGCTCTCCGACAAGGAGATGACCCTCCTGCGGCGTGACCGGATCGGATTCGTATTCCAGTCGTTCAATCTGGTGCCGACCCTGACCGCGGCCGAGAACATCACCCTGCCCATCGACATCGCCGGGCGCGACGTCGACAAGGAATGGTTCGACGCGGTGATCGGGCGGTTGGGCATCGCCGACCGTCTCGGGCACCTGCCCAGTGAACTCTCCGGCGGTCAGCAACAGCGGGTTGCGTGTGCCCGTGCCCTCGTCGGACGGCCCGCGATCATCTTCGGCGACGAACCCACCGGCAACCTCGACTCGCGATCCTCCGGCGAGGTACTCGAGATCCTGCGCGCCGCCACCGACGATTTCGGTCAGACGGTGGTCATCGTCACCCACGATCCGCGGGCGGCGTCCTACGCCGACCGGGTGATCTTCCTGGCCGACGGGCAGATCGTGCGCGAACTGACCCGGCCGTCGGCCGACGACGTGTTCGAGGTGATGAAGCATCTCGACGATGCGCCGGTTGCCGGCGACGAATCCGCGGGCACCGCCGAATCGGTGCCCGCAGGATCGGTGCCCCCCGCAGGAGCGGTGCCCCCTGCAGGATCGGTGTCCGCAGAATCGGGGTCCACAGCAGTATCCACGCCTGCCGTCGGTCGCGGCCGGCACGAGGCCCGGCCGGATGGCGCCACCGATGTGCCCGCGACCGATCTGCCCGCCACCGATCTGCCCGACGCCGACCCGTATCAGGTGGGCTGAGCGATGGCATCGTCGGTGATGCGCAAGGTGTCGTTGCGCAATCTGCGCGCCCACAAGGTGCGCCTGTTCCTGACGGTGTTCTCGATCGTGCTCGGGACGTCGTTCGTCGCCGGTTCGATCGTGTTCACCTCGACCATCTCGCATGCGTTCAACTCGATCTTCGACAACACCGCGCCCGGGGTGTCGGTCCAGGTGAGCCCCGCCAATCAGCGGTCCCCCGGGGTGCCGACGTCCGTGGTCGACGAGATCACTTCGCACAAAACGGAATTGGGTGTCGACAAGGTCGTCACCAACTTCTCCGGCTCGGTCACCGTGGCCGATGCGCAGGGTCGGGCCATCCAGACCGGCGGCGCGCCGAGCGTCGCATCGGCCTACACTCCACCGTCGGAATCCCTCGACCCGAACGCCGCGCAACTGCAGCCCGGCGGCCGCGCGCCGACGACGCCGGACGAGATCGTGCTCAATTCGAGCGCTGCCGACAAGGGCGGGCTCAAGGTGGGTTCGAAGACGAAGATCGTGCTCGGGCAGGGATTCACCCCGCCCCGAGAGGTCACCGTGACGGGTCTCATCGATCTCAAGGGTTCCACCGGGGGATTCGTCAACGTCCAGTTCGACCGGACCACCGCATCCGAATTACTTTCCGACGGAAGCCATGTCGCGACGGTCGACATGTCGGCGGTACCGGGCGTCTCCGACCGGAAGCTGCGCGACAGGGTTTCGGCGCTCGTCGGCAACGACACACTCAAGGTGCGCACCGGCGCGCAGGTGATCCAGGACCAGCGGGATCGGCTCAACGAATTCCTGACGATCTTCACCGGAATCCTGTTGGCGTTCGCGGGGATCGGGCTGATCGTCGGGACATTCATCATCTACAACACCTTCTCGATGATCGTCGCGCAACGAAACCGTGAACTGGCGCTGCTGCGCGCGGTGGGCGCGGCACAGAAGCAGGTATCGCGGTCGGTGCTGTTCGAGGCGTTCGTCGTCGGTGTGATCGGTGGCGTCGTGGGTCTGGGCGTGGGTATCGGGCTCGCCGCGGCACTCAAGGCGATCATCGCGTCGACATCCGGACTGCCCGAGGGACCCCTGACGGTCAGTGTGTGGGCGGTGCTCGCGGCGCTGTTCGTGGGCGTGGTGGTGACGATGGTGAGCGCATGGGTGCCCGCCGTCCGTGCCTCCCGGGTGCCGCCGGTGGAGGCGATGCGCGCCGGGCTGGCCGAGGGTGCGGGCTCGTTGCGTACCCGGACCATCGTCGGTGCCGTCTTCGGCGTCCTCGCGCTGGCGGCCATCCTGTGGGGTGCATTCGGCGAGGGTCTACTACGTGCGGTGATGGTCGGTGCGGGGGCCGCCGCGGCCATCGTTGCCGCCGTGCTGGCCGGCCCGGCCCTGTCGCGGCCCGTGGTGGGTGCGCTGGGGCGGGTGATCGGCGCGCCCTTCGGGTCCATCGGTCACCTCGCGCGCACCAACGCCGTGCGCAACCCGCGGCGCACCGCGGCCACCTCGTTCGCGCTGACCCTCGGTCTGCTGCTGGTCGCCGTGATCGGCACACTGGGCACCTCGTTCAAGGGCACGGTGGATTCGGCAGTCGACACCGGCGTCACCGCCGACTACATCATCACCGGCACCAACAACACCCCGCTCCCGTCGGCGGCCGCCGAGGCGGTGCGCAAGGTCGACGGCATCTCCGACGCGGTGTCGTTCGGGATCGTCCAGGGCAAGGTGAACGGAACCGACACCACGGGTTATGCGCCGTTGGGCGGATCGGTGGCCGGCGTGACGGTGCTCGACATGAAGGACGGCGCGTGGCCGGATCTGCCCGCGGACGGCATGTTCGTCAGCGAACGCACCAGCAACGATCGCGGCTGGAAACGCGGCGACACCGTCACCTTCACCTCGGCCTCCGACGAGCAGGTTCCGGTGCGGGTGGACGGTGTGTTCGCCGACAACGAGACGCTGCAACCGTTCCTGGTGGGTTCGTCGGTGTACGAGAAACTCACGCCGCCGTCGTCGCGGATCAGCGTCGGCGTGTTCGTCAAGGCGGCACCGGGCACAGATCTGGCCACCCTGCGCACGAATCTGGAGGACGCCACGAAATCGTTCCTCACCGTTCAGGTGCAGGACCGCGACGAGTTCAAGAGCAGCGTGTCGCAGCAGATCGACCAGATGCTCGGCGTGCTCTACGCGATGCTGGGCCTGGCGCTGCTCATCGCCATCCTCGGCATCGTGAACACGCTGGCGCTGTCGGTGGTGGAACGGCGCCGCGAGATCGGAATGCTGCGTGCGGTGGGCATGGTGCGCGGGCAGGTGCGCCGCAGCATCTACCTGGAATCGGTGCTGATCGCGATCTACGGTGCGTTGCTCGGGGTGATACTCGGCGTGCTGATCGGGTGGGCACTGGTGCGCACACTGGCCCGCTGGGGCCTCGGCGAGCCGGTGTTGCCGTGGACGCTGATCCTGATCACGCTGGTCGCATCGGGCGTGGTGGGCGTGCTGGCCGCGTTGTGGCCGGCGATCCGGGCCGCGCGCACCCGTCCGCTCGACGCCATCGCCGAAGCCTGAGGAAGCTGTGATGTGCGTTTGGCACAATCGTCGCCATGACTCCACCGCCTGACCGTCCGCGTGAGCCGAGCGACCCCGGCGACGAGCACCCCGAGACACGACAGTTCGATCCGTTCGAGGACCCGGCCTCGGTGGGTGAACCCACCGCACCCACCGAGGCCTACGGTGACCAGCCCTACCGGGATCCCTACGGGCAGGGGTACGGGGGTGACCAGTACGGGGGCGATCAGTACGGGGGCGACCAGTACCCCACCGAGGCGTACAGCGACACGCGAGGTGGCACCGGACAGTACGCGGCCCCCTACGACACCCCGCCGCCGTCCGGGCGGCCGCCATCGGCGGGCGCGGGCGGTTCCGGCGGTGGTCCGGGCAAGCGCACCCCACTGCTGATCCTGGCGACGCTGGCGGCAATCGCCCTGATCGCCATCGTCGCGGTACTGATCGTCCGTGGCTCGGGCGGCGATGGCGGCACCACCAGCGCCGCCACCACCCCCACCACCACAACCGCACCCACGACCACCACCACCACGGAGGAAACCACCACCACCACCGAACCGACGACGACCACCACCACCCGGACCGTCACACCCGGCGCGGTGGTCTACCAGATCACCGGCAACGGCGAGGTCGTGGGACTGCGTTTCCGCAGCGGCGACGATTTCGCGGTGGTGGCCGCCACGGGTACGCCGTGGTCGCAGACGGCGCAGGTCGGCGGCGGCAGTGCCGAGCTCACGGCGATCGTGGTGCGCGGTCCGGTGACCTGCAACATCCTGCAGGGCGAGGAACTGTTGTCGTCGTCGACGAGCAGCGGCGGTCCGCTGCGGTGCGCCGCGTCGGTGCAGTGAGCGGGGGTGTTGCGGCCACCGATCAGCGTGGCCGCACCACCAGCACCAGATTCGTGGCCGCCACCTCACGCACCACCGGTATCCGCAGCACCCACCACAGCCACCGCGGCAGGTAGCGCGGAAAGGCGGCCACCAGTCGCGCGCGCGAGCGCACCCCGTCAGCCCATCGCAGGCCGGCTGCCGCGGTCACCGGGAACAGCGACGTACCGTACAAATTCTTGGGCGGATGCCCGTGACGACGGGTGTACCAGCGTGCCGCCCGGGCGCCGCCGAGATAGTGCGTCAGGCGCATCTCGTGCCCACCGAACGGACCCCACCACAGGGTGTAGCTGAGCATCACCGTGCCGCCGGACCGGGTGACCCGGAGCATCTCGTCGGCCATCTCCCACGGACGTGAGGTGTGTTCGACGACGTTCGACGACAGGCACACGTCGAACGATCCGTCGGCGAACGGCAGATGCTGCCCGGACGCGCGCACCGAGCCCCGATGATCCAGTCCGCCGGCATGCATCTCGGTGGGGTCGGGTTCCACCGACACATACGCCGCCCCCGCGCCGCGGAACGCGTCCGCGAAATAGCCCGGGCCACCGCCCACATCGAGCAGTACCGCACCGTCGAGCGGGGCGAATGCCGCGACCATCGCGGCGGTGTCGGCGGCGAGTGCGCCGTAGAACCTGCCCGGATCGGGTTGCTCGTAACGGAAGTCGTCGAGCAGACGCACCGCGCGGCGCAGCGTGGCCAGTCGGGCCATCTCGCCGGGCGGTGTCGGCACGTCCGGTGGTGACACTCCGCAGATGCTACCGGTCGTCCTCGGTAGGCTTGTGGGTGATGAACACACCCGCCGACGTCCTGCTGCTGTGCTGGCGAGATACCCGCCACCCGCAGGGCGGCGGCAGTGAGACCTACCTCGAACGTGTCGGCGCCGAACTCGCCGGTCGCGGTGCGCGGGTGACCTACCTGACCTCGTCGTACCCCGGGTCGCGCCGCGTTGAAGAGCGCGACGGCATCCGGTTCGTGCACATCGGCGGGCGGATCACCGTCTATCCGCTGGCGCTGGTGCTGATCGTGGCGGGACGGCTGCACGTCGGTCCGCTGGCGAACACCCGGCCCGACGTCGTGGTGGACACCCAGAACGGCATCCCGTTCTTCGCCACGCTCGTGGCCGGAGCGCCGACGGTGGTGCTGGTCCATCACTGCCATCGTGAACAGTGGCCGGTCGCCGGACGCCTGCTCGGACGGCTCGGGTGGTTCCTGGAATCGCGGGTGTCCCCGCGGGTGCATCGGCACAACCGGTACGTGACCGTGTCGGAGCCGTCGAAACGTGAACTCGTCGCGCTCGGCGTGGACGCCGACCGGATCACGGTGATCCACAATGGTATCGACCCGGTTCCCGGCCACATCGTGCCCATGGCAACCGAACCGGAAGTACTCCGGGTGTGCGTGCTCTCGCGACTGGTGCCGCACAAGCACGTCGAGGACGCGCTCGCGGTGGTCGCCGACCTGCGTCGCACCGGCGTGCCCGTCCACCTCGACATCATCGGTGACGGTTGGTGGGCGCCCCGGTTACGTGCGCGCACAACCGAACTGGGGATCGACGACGCCGTCACCCTGCACGGACACGTGCCCGAGGAACGCAAACACGAGATCCTGGCCGCCGCCGACGTCGCGCTGCTCCCCTCGGCCAAGGAGGGGTGGGGGCTGGCGGTGATCGAGGCCGCGCAGCACGAGGTGCCCACCATCGGTTACCGGCATGCCACCGGGCTGCGTGCGTCGATCCGCGACTCGGAGACCGGACTGCTCGTCGACGGTCTCGACGAGATGATCAGCGCGACAAGAAAATTGCTCGACGACCCGGATGAACGCCGTCGGCTCGGGCGGGCTGCGGCGCGGCGCGCCCGGAACTATTCGTGGTCGGCTACCGGGGACGGTTTCGTCGAGGTGTTCGGACAACTCGGAGAATAGCTGCTCCCGCGCCCGCCACGATCATCGCCAGCCACAGCAGATGGGCGGCCCACATCGCCGCCCGCGCCGCGCTCGACGGTGCGGACGGCGGCGCGGCATCGGGGATGCGGAACACGGTGAGCGAGCTATCGTCCACCTCCGGTCGCAACTGTCCGGAAAGAGCTTGCGGGACTGCCGCATCGGAAGTGTCGACGAGCACCCAACCCACTCCGAGCCGAGCCAGCGCGGCCGGGTCCCCGCCGGCCCGCAACACGTCGTCCACCGCGCGTGCGTGCGGCGCCGCCGCGTCCACCACCCGCCCGTCGACCACCAGCTCGCCCGATTCGATCACCGGGGCCCGCAGCATCCGCGGCCACGGGTTCAGCGACGGCCCATCGGCAAACGGGTAGCGGCGCACCGTCCCCGGCGGCCACACCGCCACCGAACCCGAGCCGGCGGGCACCAAATCGGCCACCCGCGCCCAATCGTCGGGGTAGTGCACCACCCCGATCCGGCCGCCGACACCCCAGGCCAGATCGGGCAGCGGCGCCACCACCGCCAACACCACCGCGGCCAGCGCGAAACCCGCCGGGACGCGAGTGCGTAACGCGCCGACCGCTGCCGACGCGCACACCGCGACGAACGGCATCGCCAGCGCGAGGAACTTCGAGGTATCCCGCAGCAGCCCGCCGCCGGGGATCGCGTCCACCAGCCAGGCGAGCACCGCCCGCCCCGGTGCGGTGGCCGACGCCGCCACCAGCAACACCGTGACGGTCGCCAGCCCCGCGAGCGCCCACACCAGCGGCGCGGTGGTGCGCGACGACGCTCGCCACAGGGCCACCGCGCCCACGGCCACCACACCGACGAAGCACGCGGTGGCCACCGCTGCCCACCAGATGGTGCGGCTCGCCGGCACGGCGTCGGCGTTCCAGATGCCGCCCAGGCCCAGCGCGGTGCCCAGCGGGCCCAGCCCCGGTTCCGATCGCAGGCCGAACGCCCGCACCCCGGCCACGCCGTCGGTGCCGGTGCCACCCGCACCCAGCAGCGCGGCGAGCAGCCACGGCGCCGCCGAAACCACCCAGAGCGCCGTCATCGCGACAGGCCCGGCCCACCGTCGCCGACCCCCGGCGCCCGCACCAGCCGCGGCGACGGTCAGCGTCAGAAGCGCGAGCACCGAACCGGTGGGCGTCAGGCCCGCCACCGCGAGCAGACCGCCGAGTTGCAGCCACCGGCGTGCATCGGGCCGCTCGGCGAGATCGGCCACCGCCACCACGATCCAGCCCAGCGCCGCATAACCGACCAGCAGGCCCCAGTGGCCCTGCAGCAGACGTTGTGCGACAAAAGGATTCCAGATCGCGATGGTGGCCGCCGCGACGGCGCCGGTGCGGCCCGGTGTCAGCCGCAGTGCGAGCCGCCCGTATCCGACGCCCGCGAGAATGAGTGCGGCGCACAGGATCACGGTCACCAGCAGGCCGCCGTCGACGACGGAACTGCCCAGCCCCACCAGCCAGTCCTGCGGGACCGCCCGCGGCGGCAGGTCGCCGAGCCCCAGCGCCGTGTCGGTGACGAACGAGCGCGGTGTCGACACCGCGTCGCGGTACAGCAGGTACCCCGGGCGCAGGATGGGCGCGAGGATCAGCGCGGTGAGCGCGACGCTGACGGCATACAGCGTCGGCAGTGACCGCCCCGTGCGCACCGGCCCCGCAGCTCGTCAGTAGTGATAGGTGTCCGACGGGGCGGGCGCGTGGCCCGGATCCACCTCGTAGTCGGATCCGGTGACGCCGTAGGCACGGGCGAGGTCGAGGATCTTGGTGGCGCGGGCGATCCGCGGCAGATCCGAACCGTTGCGGATCTCTCCGCCGTCCCGCTCGAAATCGGCGAAGAACTCCTTGGCCCAGCTGATCTCGTCGATCGACGGTGACAATCCCTCGTTCACCGGCGCGCACTGATCGGGGGTGAGACAGATCTTGCCGGTCATACCGAACTCGACGCTCACTGCGGTGGCCTCGCTCAGCTTGAGGGCGCTCGACCCGACGGTGGGACCGTCGATCGCGCTCGGCAGATGCGCGGCCTTGGCGGCGATGGTGAACCGCGACCGGGCGTAGGCCAACGTGAGCGGCGAGTCGCCGAAGCCGGTGTCGCGGCGGAAATCACCGATCCCGAACGCCAACCGGAAGGTGCCCTTCGCGGACGCGATCTCGCTGATCCGCTCCAGTCCGCGGGCGGTCTCCACCAGCGCCACGATCGGCACGTCCGGCAGGCGTTTGGCGGTTTCGGTGACATGGTCGACGGACTCGACCATCGCCAGCATCACGCCGCCGACCGACGTCGTCGACAGGGCCTCGAGATCGTCGGCCCACCACGGCGAGCCGAATCCGTTCACCCGCACCCAGTCGCCGGCACCGCCCGGGTGACTGGGCCCGCTCGCTTCGCTCCCGGCACCCGGCTCACTGGGATTGTCCTCGCTCAGCCAGCGCACCACGTTGTCGCGGGCGGCGAGCTTGTCCTTGGGTGCCACCGCGTCCTCGATGTCGAGGACGACGATGTCGGCGCGCGACCGGGCCGCCGGGGCGAAGCGCTGATACTGGGCGCCGTTGACGAGCAGCCAACTGCGGGCGAGTACCGGGTCGATGCGGAAGCCGATGTCGGTGGCGTCGTGCTCGGGTTGCCTGATCTGGTCCTGCCCGATCTGTTGCTGCCCAGTCTGTTGCTGTTCGGTCTGGTCGTACACGCTGTTCATCGTTCCATATGGGGCGGGCACACTTGAGCGCATGGTCACTCCCGTTCCCGGAGCCTCGTCGCCGCGTCCGGCGCGTGACGGCGTCGTTGGCGCACTCGGTTGGGTGGCGCTCGGGTCGATGGTGGCCAACGTCTGCGCGTACGCGGTGCATGTCGCGGCCGGACGGTGGTGGCTGACGCCGGCCGAATACGGCGAGTTCGCGGTGCTGCTGTCGGCGATGCTGGTGCTCGCCGTCCCCGCGCTGGCCTTGCAGGCGGTGGTGGCTCGCGAGGTGGTGCACGGCCACGACGGTGCGGGGCTGCGCCGGCTCACCGCCCGTTGCGCGGTCGCGGTGGTGGGGCTCGTGGTGGTCGCGGTGCCGGTGATGGCCGCAGTGGCCTCGACCGGCATCGCCGTGACGGTGGCCGGCCTCGCGGCCGCGCCCTTCCTCACCGTGATCGGCGGCGGTCAGGGAATTCTGCAGGGCCGCAATGAATTCCGGTTGCTGGCCTGGGTTCTCGCCGCGGTCGGGGTGCTGCGCACCGCGCCGGTGCTCGTGGTGCTGGGGCTCGGGTTCGGCCCGGCGGGTGGGCTGGCGGCGGGATCCTTCGGTGCGGCGGCCGCCGCGGTGCTGGTGTGGGCGGCGGTGGCCGTCTCCGACCGGCGGTGCCCGGAGCGGGCCGGATCGGACCCGCTCTCGGTGTCCGCCGGACTGGGTACGGTGCTGCGCGCGTCGCAGGTGCAGTTGGTGCTGGTGGTGGCGGCGTCGCTGGACCTGCTGCTCGCGCGCAGCGCGCTGGAACCGCGGGCCGCCGGGGTCTACGCCTTCGGGGCCATCGCCACCAAGGTCGCGTTCTGGTTGCCGCAGGCCGTCGGGGTGGTGTTCTATCCACGTCTGGCCGATCCCGCGATCTCACGTGCCTCGTTCCGGCAGGCGGTCACCGTTGTCGCCGCGATCGGTGCACTGCTCACCGCGCTCGGGGTGGTCGGTGGCCCGCTGGTGCCCATCCTGATCGGTGCCGATTATCGCGGCTTGACCTGGGTGCTCGGGCTGTTCGCGTACACCGGGTCGGCGCTGGCGGTGCTGCAGGTGGGCCTGTTGTCGGCGATCGCGCGGGATCGCACGGCGGTGTCGGTGGCCGTGTGGGCGGTGCTCGTGGCCGAGGCGGCCGCGATCGGGTGGTTGGCCGGCTCGGTGGTGTCGCTCGCGGTGATCGCGGCGGTCGCGGCCACGGTGAGCGCGCTGATCACGACGACGGTGGGGCTGCGGGCTCCCGATCGCGGCGCCGACGCAGCGGCCACATCCGCCGCCACCCACCCGGAACGGTGAGCGTGACGCCGGCGATCAGCGCCAGAGCGCCGAGAATTCCGGCGAGCAGCGGTACCACCCGACCCCAGATCACCACGGGGGTGGCGCGGTCGGACGCGTGCTGCGCCAGTGATCGCTGGGTGGGCAGGTCGTAGCCGAAGTCGGCGCGCAGGTTGGTCAGGGCCAGGGTGGCCAGCGCCGGGTCGGTGCTGCGGTAGGTCTGCTCGACCGAGATCCGCTCGTCGAGAATGGTGCCGGTCGTCGCGTCGACCGTGATCTGCCACTGTGCGGCGTGGTGCAGGGTGGCGGTGACCTGCCGCGTCGGGTCCACGCCGCCCACCCCGAACCAGCTCGCGGGCCGCACGATCCGCGTCGGCGGGGTGCCGTCGGGGGTGCCCGACCCGATCGCGTCGAGGTCGGTGTCGGGGATGTCGGCGGTGTAGCGGATCGCGGTGCGTCCGGCCAGCGACGTCTCGCCGTGGTCGACGAGGTCGACGGTGCGCCGGGTGGTGACGTCGAAGAACCGGGCGCCGCTGCGCGGCGGGTCGAAGGGGAGCACGTAGGTGTACCCGCGACGGTCGGGGACCTGGATCGGCGGCCTGTTGCTGTCGTACTGGATCTCCGAATTGCCGCGCGATCCGTCGCCGGTGGCGCTGAGGTCGGGTAGCGCGGAGCTGCGATTGAGTGTCACCCGATCCTTGGTCGCCGACAGGGTGGCCGCCGTGCAGGCCGACGCCCCGGCCGCGGGGGGTACCTCGCTGCCCGGGCGCGGGGTGTCGGGGTCCACTTCGCGGCCGTCGAGCCAGATACGGTCGGCCTGCACCGAGGTGCCCGCCTGCAGCGTGACCCGGTGGGCGTCGGCGGGACGGACCGCCACCATCCGCTGCTGTCGTACCAGCGTGGCCTCGACGGTGCGGGCGGTGGGGGTGGCCAGCGAACAGCGGTCGAGGATCACCGGGCGCGGTGACGGTGTGGTGCCGGGAGCGTCGGCGCCTGCGGTGGCCACGGTGGTGATGTCGGTGCTCAGCGGGATGGCGCGGAGACGATCGACCACCAGGGTCGGCAATGCGATGGTGACCGCCACCAGGAACGCTCCGACGAAGATCAGGGTGGGCCCGACGAGGTCGGCGGTGGTCCAGCGCCGCGGACCCGTTTCGGTGGCATCGTCGCCCGGCGTGTCGGGGGCATCGTCGGCCTGCGGCATGCGGTTGAGCGTACTTGTGCGGCATAAGCTGGTGTGATGCCTCCCGAGTCGACATCCGTGCGCCCGGCGGTGTCGGTGTCGGCGCCCGGGCGGCCGCGCCGGTTCTACCCGCAGCTGGAGGGGATGCGCGCGGTGGCGGCGCTCGGCGTGCTCACCACCCACGTGGCGTTCCAGACCGGTGCGGAGCGTCTGCCGGTGCTCGGTCCGGTGCTGGGGCGGCTCGACCTGGCCGTCGCACTGTTCTTCGCGCTGTCGGGGTTTCTGTTGTGGCGGTCGTGGGTGGCCGCTGCACATCAAGATCCCGCACGTGCCTCCGCGCCGCCGGTGCGGCGCTATCTGCGTCACCGGGTGGTGCGCATCTGGCCCGCCTACGTCGTGGTGGTGGTGCTGGTGCTCACGCTGCTGCCCGAGGCGCGCGCCGGCGCCGACCTCACGGTGTGGCTGGCGAATCTGACGTTGACGCAGGTGTTCGTGCCGTTGTCGCTGACCGCCGGGCTCACCCAGATGTGGAGTCTGTCGGTGGAGGTGGCGTTCTACCTGATCCTGCCGGTGTTCGGGTACGCACTCTTCCGGTTGCGCGATGAGCGGGTGGGCCTGCGTATCCCTGTGCTGCTGGGCATCGGCGTGGTGAGTCTGGGCTGGGCGTGGGTGGCCGGGACACTGCCCGTGCCCGACGGGGTGCAGCCGACGAACTGGGTGTTCGGATATCTGCCGTGGTTCGTCGTCGGATTGTTGCTCGCCGAGATCACCGGGGAGGAGCCCGGCTGGGAGGGTCGCGAGGCGAGGGCGGTGCGTGTGGTCGCGGCGATCGGGGCGCGACGCCGACTGATGTTCGTGGTACTCGTGATCGCCTACGGGCTCGCGTGTACCCGGTTGGCCGGACCGACGGGCCTGGGCGATCTGGCGCCGTGGCAGTTCGCGGTGAAGGTGGTGCTGGGCGCGGTGTGCGCCTTTGCGCTGCTGGCGCCGCTGATCGCGTCCGACGGCCCGTTCCGGATTCTGGATTCGGCGCCGATGCTGGCGCTGGGCCGGTGGTCCTACGGCATCTTCATCTGGCATGTCGCGGTGCTGGCGGTGGTGTTCGGACTGTTCGGCATCGTGCCGTTCAGCGGGCACACGGTGCTGGTGTGGCTGATCACGGTGGCGCTGACCGTCGGGCTGTCGGCGGCGTCGTATGCGTTTGTGGAGGAACCGGCCCGTCAGTGGCTGCGGCGACGAGAGACCACCCCGTCCCCGAAAAACGCCCACCAGCAGCCGCACGCTCGCATATCGCAACCGTGACGCCGGCCCGGGCGCCTTTCAGGTCGGTGGCCGGGCACGCTCGACGCGGATCCGGGCACGCTCGACTCGATTGTGGGCACGCTCGACGCGGATCCGGGCACGCTCGACGAGGAGTGGGGCCAGCACCGACCACACGGTCACCGCGACCGCCAGCAGCGCCGGGAGTTGGACCCACCACGAGAAGCCGTGATAGCCGCCCGGAGCCTGCCACGGACCGGCGGCCAGCCCGATGGTCGCCGCCATCATCGCGACGAAGGCCGCGGCGACCACCGGCGCGGATCGCCGCCGCAGCGCGGCCACCCCGACGGCGACGCCCACGACGGCTGTGGCCGCCACTCCCCACCACCCCGTCAGCACCCACGACGCCGCGAGCCAACCGGCGGTGGCCACCCCAGCCACGGCAAGCGGCAGGGGGTGATCAGCGGCGCCGGGTTCGGGCGGCGAGTCGCGGTGTCGGCGCAACGGCAGCACAGCGATAACGAAAAGTGTTGCGAGCAGTACGAATCCGATGGCCAGTGACCAGCGGTAGAGCGAGTCGTAGCGGAAGGTCAGATCGACGCGCCCGCTCGCACCGGCCGGTATCACCCAGCCCTGTTCCCAGCCGTTGATCACCACCGGCCGCAACGTCTGCCCACCCAGCCGGGCCTGCCAGCCCGGGTTGGTGCTTTCGGGCACCACCAGCAGGCGCTGCGCGGCCGCGGTGTCGATGTCGAGGCTGCGACGGGTCGGCGACCAGGCGTCCACCGTCGGCGCGCGCGCCGCAGCCGGTGCCGCGGCGCCGAAATCGCCACCGGCGTCGAGGCCCACCGTGTCGACGGTGAACGCCGGGCCCGGATTCGCCGACAGTTCCTGCTCCCCGGCGGGCAGCCGCACCGAGGGGAGGCACGGCCGCGCCACCACCGGATCACCGGCCCGCAATGCGCCCGCGGTGGTGGTGACCCGCATCGGAATCACCTGCCCCGACACCGTGATCCCGATCCCGGCGGCACAACCGATGTCGACGGGGCGGTCGTCGGCAGGCCGGTCGTCACCGCCTGCCGGTGCCGGTTGCACCCGCACCTCGGCGATCCCGGTGGGGGCGACGCTGGTGAAACCGAGGCTGTTCACGTCGATGAGATCGCGGCGATCGAGCACCGTGATCGAGATGTGGTCGGTGGTGGCGGGATTCACTGTGATCAGCCCGTCGGGGCCCACGCTCCGTTCCTGCGCACCCGTGCCGAGATCCACCGCCACCTTCGTCGGCGCGGCCGGATAGTCCGCAGGCACCACGAGTTGAATGGTCTCCACCCGTTGTGGCGTGGGCAGCGTGACACGCAGCGTCGGGTGGTGCTTCTTTGCACCGCGCTCGCGCTGCTCATCGGTGTCGTCGGCGGCGGTCCACACCGTTCGGGGGTCCCCGTCGACGGCGGCCGCGGCCGAGCCACGCGGATCGTTCACCGTGGCGGCCCCCTCGGCGGTCACCGACCCCGGCGTGGTGAGCAACTCGGTGAGGCCGTCACCCGGATGCGGTCGCAGGATCATCACCGGGGCGACGGTGGTCTCCTGCGGCACCGACAGTGCGCGGCTCAGCACCGCCGGGCTTTCCGGGGAGAGGCCGAGCCCGGCCGCGCATCGCACGAGGTCGTCGGCCTCCACGCAACTGCTGCGACCGGAGAGCTCTTGGGACAGAACCCATCCCGACACCCGGGTGTCGGCGGGCAGGGCCGGCAGGATCACCCGATGGCGGATCGGCAGCGCCGCTCCGGTGTTCAGGTCGGTCACCTCCACCTCACCGAGCGCGAACTGGTTTCCCGCCGTGCCGTTCTCGGTTCTGATCGCCCGGATCTGCACCCAACGGGTGGGTCCGCTCGGCGCGGTCACCGTGACCGGTTTACCGGGCTCGACACCGGATACCACGGTGCTGCCCGCCTCCGTGGTCACCAGGATCGACGACACGTCCGGTCCCAGCGCCCGCGCGGTGGTCAGCCGCAACGCGAGATCCGAACGGGGACGGGTGAAGTCGAGACGCAGCCACTGCCCCACGGCCGAACTGAGTCCGTTGCTCACCCAGGCCGTGGCGACGTCCCCGTCGAACGCCGCGGCCGTCGAGTTGGCCGGCGAGGTCTGTCCCGGCTGGGTGGCGTCGGCCGCCGACCCCGACGCCGACACCGACACCTCGCCGGGCCGGTTGTCCAGCAGCCATTGACCTTCGGTGAGCGGCTGACCGTCCACCGGATAGTCGGGTGCGGCGTTCTGGGTGCGGCGGGGGTCCCCGGGGGTGCGGATCGCCGAGCTGTGGTCGTCGACACGGCCGAAGTCGGTCTCCCGGTCGGCGGGCGTGTCGGTGACGAGCACCGGCGCGTCCGGTAGCCCGGCCCGACGGGCATCGGCTTCCAGCACCGTCGGACCCAACGGCGCCAGCCCCAGGCGGGCGCGCAGGTCTTGCACGGCCACAATCGATTCCGGGCCACCGACGATGCGCGTGGCCGATGCGGTGTCCACCAGCAATGGTCCGGTGCCGGGGAACTCGACGCCCGCCCCCACCTCGGTGCCGCCACCGGTCGGCGGGGTCACCGCGTAGATCTGGATTGCGGGCATCTGCGGGCGTAACCCGTTGTCGCGCACCACCCCCGGCACCGTCGGTGGTCCGACGTCCGGACCGAAGGTGGCCACCCGACGCAGTCCGGGTGAGGAGTTCAGCGCCTGCTGCGCCAGCAGCGGGCGCGCCGACCTTGACGTCTGCGGGTCGAGGTCGGCGCGCAGCACCACGTAGCCGACGCCCTGCTGCGCCAGTGTCGCCGCGAGTCCCGGCGAACCCCGACCGTCCGCGATGTCACGCTGCACCGAATCCATCGCGCGGATCGCGCCCGGCGGAGTGAGTGGGATGGCGTCGCGCACCGCCCACGGTGTGCTCGCCAGCGGCTGCAGCGGTTCGTCGCGGGTCAGTCCCCAGAGCTGGTCGGCGAACGGCGAACCGGGTACCACCAGGGTGCGGGTCGGGTGGTCCGGATTGTCGTGGCCGGCGTGCTCACCGAGCCAGTCCGCGGTCTGGCGCCAGTAGTCGGGAAGCGTGCGGTAGCTGCCGGCGGGCGCCAACTGCCCGGTCCACATCAGCGAGCCGGCACCCACGATGGCGACCAGCACGATCATCGTCGCCGCCACCGGGCGGGATCGTTGCGGATGCGCGAACGCCGACAACGTGTCCCGCACCGACGCGGTGCCCGGCAGCGGCACCCGCGCCAGCAGGTGGGCGGTGCCCAGCACCAGCGGCAGCCGGACGAACGGTTCGAACTTGTGGATGTTGCGCAGGAACGCACCCGACCCGTCGAGGAACTGCCGGACCTGCTCGGCGACCGGCGAGCCCAGCCCGCCGACGTAGCCGGTGCACATCAACAGCAGTCCCACCACGAGGATGGTGATCGCGCGACCCCGAAACGGCATGCGCCGCATACACAGTCCGGCCAACCCGGTGGCCGCGAGGGTGCCGGTGGCCAGCACCGCGGCCGGCTCGGTCACCAGCACCGCGCCGGCAACGCGTTCGGGTGAGACGAATGGCGTCCACGCGCTCGTGCCGCGCAGCACCTCGGTCAGCGACGTCCACTCGGTGGTGACCCGCGAGGATTCGATGAAGTCGAGGAACGGTGGGGACACGCGCGAGAGGATCAGCAGCGGCGCCACCCACCACGCACACGCCAGCACCAGCGCGCTCGCCCAGAGCCCGCCGAAGGTGATCCAGCGTCGACGATCGCCGGTGGTGACCCCGCACAGCACCCACCACAGCAGTGCCACGCCGACCGCGGCGAGCGTGGCCACCGCGTTCACCGCACCCATCAGGGCCACCGCCACCGCTGAGCGCGCCGCGTCGCGCCACAGCGGAGCACCGCGCGCGGGTCGCACGTCCAGTGCCCGGACCAGCGGGATCAGCACCCACGGCGCCAGCATCATCGGCAGCGTCTCCGACGAGATCGACCCCAGCGTGGTGAGCACCCGCGGACTGAGTACGAACACCACCGCCGCGATCAGCCGCGACCCGGGCGACCCGATGCGCAAGGCCTCACCGAGCCGCACCACGCCGACCACCCCGACCGTCAGCAGGACGGCCCACCACAGCCGCTGGGTGATCCACGGCGGGATGTGGGCGAGTTCGCCGACGGCGAAGAACGCGCCGTGCGGAAAGAAGTAGCCGTAGGCCTGGTTCTGCACCTGACCCATCGGTGCGGTCGGCGTCCACAGGTGCATCGCGCGGCCGAGAAACCCGAGGGGGTTGGCGGTGAGGTCGAGTTTGGTGTCCGCGGCGAGACGTCCCGGCGACTGCAGCAGGCTGACGAGCAGGGCCACCGCGCCGATCACGGCCACGCCGCGACGGCTCAGCGTCCGGTCCATCGGGAGTGCGGGTCCGGCGTCAGGCGGTGGCCGTCACTGATCGGCGGCGGGTGGCGTGCGCGAACCGTAGTCCACCGATCCCTGCACAAACCCGTTGTTCGGGCTGATGTTGTTGAGATCGGTGGCCGGGCTGTTCGACGCGGACAGGAAACCGCCGAGGAACACCGCACCGAGACCGACCACGATGCCGGCGACTCCGGCCACGGCTCCGGCGACGAGGCGGTTGTTGCGCATGGGATGAAATTACCACCCTCACCTGAGGAAAACGTAGACGACCTCAGGAAACGTGAAGGTCACCGGTTACAACGTGACGGGAGGCTGCTTCTCGCATCGGGCGGGCACGATGAACACCGGCCGTGAGCAGTGTTTGAGAACCCGTTCGGCCACGCTCGACCGCAGCAGCGCCTTGAGTCCGGTGTCGCCTCGGGTGCCGGTGACCAGCAGGTCGACGTCGAGTGCGTCGGCGGCAGCCACCAGCGCACCCCAGACCGTCGACTCGACCTCCACCAGGGTGCCGGTCGCGGTGAGTCCGATGTCGGTGGCAAGTGCCACACCCCGCTCGTTGACCGCGGCCGACTCGGCTTCCAGCGCGTCGTCGACCTGGGTGTCGAGGCGGGTGTCGAGAAACGGTTGCATCCCGGCGGCCAGCGACGACATCCGCGGGGCGCTCATCGTGCCGGGCTGCCAGGCGGTGACCACGTGGGCGGTCTCGGCGCGCAGGAACGTGCCCGCGTACCGGATGGCGCGATCGGCATTCGCGGAGCCGTCGTAGGCGATCATCAACGATTGCGGGCGGCCGACAACCCGACGGCCGTCCCGACCGGGGGTGGGGGGAATGGACCCGGCGTCCATATCGCCACGGTACATGCCACACTCGACTGATGGGAGCTCAACGACGGCGATTCGCGCGCACCCGTCCGATGCGGCCACGGGTCCTGGTGATGCTGGTGGCAGCGGCGCTGGCGCTGACCGCCTGCGACTCGACGAGTCCGGGTTCCGCCTCGACCACCACCGCGTATTCGCCGGTGTCCTCCCCCGCGTCGAGTTCCGTACTGCCCCCGCCGATCGCCTGCGGGGTACCCGAACTCGCCCGAATGTCGTTGCGGCAGAAGCTCGCTCAGCTGGTCGTTGTCGGCGTGACCGATGCCGACGACGCGGCGCGGATCGTGCGCACCGAGCAGATCGGCGGCATCTTCGTGGGCAGCTGGACCGACAAGTCGATCCTCACCAGCGGCGCCGCGGCCCGCATCTCCCGCTCGTCGCCGATCCCGCTGATGGTGACCGTGGACCAGGAGGGCGGCCGCGTGTCGCGGTTGTCGTCGCTGGGCATCGACAGCCCCTCGGCGCGTGAGCTGGCGCAGACGAAGACGCCCGCGCAGGTACGCGCGCTGGCGGCGTCGATCGGCCGGCAGCTCAAGCGGCTCGGCATCACCGTGGACTTCGCGCCGGACGTCGACGTCAGCGACGAGAGCGCCGACGAGGTGATCGGCGACCGCTCGTTCAGCAACGACCCACAGGTGGTCACCCGCTACGCCGGTGCTTTCGCCGCAGGACTGCAGGACGCGGGCATCATGCCGGTGTACAAGCACTTCCCGGGACACGGCCACGGCTCCGGCGATTCGCATCTCGGTGTGGTGCGGACCCCGCCGCTGTCGTCGCTGGAGACCAGCGACCTGGTGCCCTACCGGACGCTGCTGCGCGACCCGCAGAACGCAGGCGTGATGGTGGGACATCTGATCGTGCCCGGGCTCACCGGGCCGGAGACCCCGGCCAGCATCAGTCCCGCCGCGATGACGATGCTGCGGACCGGCAGGCCCTACGGGGGCCCGCCCTTCAACGGGGTGGTGTTCTCCGACGACCTGTCGGGCATGGCGGCGATCAGTGCCCGCTATCCGATCGAGCAGGCCGCGCTGATGTCGATCCGCGCGGGCGGCGACATCGCGCTGTGGCTCTCCACCGACCGGGTGTCGTCGGTGCTCGACGCGATGACCAGGGCGGTGAATGTGGGCACGCTCACCGTGCCGCGGGTGGACCGCTCGGTGGTGCGCATCCTGCGCGCCAAGGGTGTCCTGCACTGCTGAGCCTGCACTACTGAGCCCGCACTGCTGAGCCTGCACTGCTGGCACGGTGTCTGCTGCTGCCGGACCGGGCGTCGGCGGATCAACTTACCAGTGGGTAAGTCGTCGGGTAAGATGATGCTCTCCCGAGGAGGTGGCGATGGCCGGCGGTACCAAACGGTTGCCGCGTGCGGTACGTGAGCAGCAGATGCTCGACGCCGCAGTGAAGGTGTTCTCCGAGAACGGTTTCCGCGAGACCTCGATGGACGCGATCGCCGCCGAGGCGCAGATCAGCAAGCCGATGCTCTATCTGTACTACGGCTCCAAGGAAGAGCTCTTCAGCGCGTGCCTCAGCCGCGAATCCGGCCGGTTCATCGACGCGATGGCGGTGGGTTTCGACCCGTCGCTGCGCCAGCGCGATCAGGCCCGCACGGTGGTGCGTGAGTTCCTGCGCTACGTCGACGAACACCGGCAGTCGTGGAAGGTGCTCTACCGCGTCGCCGTGGGCACGGCGAGCTTCAGTCAACTCGTGCACGAGAGCCGAGACCGGGTCACCGAGATGGTCGCCGACCTGATCCGCCGCGGCACCACCGTGGAAGGTGCCAGCGACATCGACTTCGAGCTGTCGGCCGTCGCGCTGGTCGGTGCCGGCGAGGCCGTCGCCGACCGGATGAGCGAGGGCGACGTCGACCTCGACACCGCCACCGACCTCTTGGTCGGCATCACCTGGCGCGGACTCAAGGGCGTCGGGCGCCACGACGAGCCCGTCGGCTGACGGGCCCGTCGGCGACGTAAACCCTCAGGCAGTCCGCGTGGACGCCGTCAGATGCGGATACCCCTTGCGCCGGTTGCGGATCGAGATGTCGAAGCTGCCGGATGATCTGCCGCCCACCCCGTCGATGCGGTGGACGTAGAGGTTGACCTTCGCCGGCAGCAGGATCGGCTTGCCGAACCGGACCGCGTAAACGACGTCGTCGGGTAGCTGCGCCTCCACGTTGGCCACGGCGGCCGCCGCACTCCACATGCCGTGCGCGATGGCCTTCGGGAATCCGAACGCCTTGGCGGTGATGTCGCCCATGTGGATCGGATTGCGATCGCCCGACGCCGCGGCGTACTCGCGGATCCGGGCCAGATCCACCGCGAGAACCGCGTCGGGTGGCGGCGGGGCCTGTTCACGCGGGGCAGGCCCACGCGGCTCGTCGGACAGGCTGGTGCGCTGCTGTTTGAGGAACGTCGCCACCTGCCGGGTGACTGTCTCGGTGCCCACCGTGATCTCCGAGATCATGTCCACCAGAATGCCTTTGCGATGCTCGCGCAGGTTCTCCGCGTGGGTCTCGATGGTCAGCGGTTCGTCGAGGGCGATGGGACGGAACCGGTGGATGGTGTTCTCCACGTGCACCGAGCCGACCGCGCCGAACGGGAAATCGGCTTCGGTCATGAGCTTCATCGCGAGCGGGAACTGCAGCACGAACGGATAGGTGATCGGCAGCGTGGGGCCGAACTGTTGGCCGGTCGCGCGCGTGTAGGCGTGCAGCCGTTCCGGATCCACCCGCACGTTCTCGAGTCGGAAGCGGGTGTCGGGCAGCACGGTGTCGGCGCGCACCGACCCCTGCTTGCCGATCACCGGCAGCATCGCGGCCACGGCCTTCGAGAACACCTCGCGGGTACTCGGCGCGCCGTCGAGGGTGATGGTCTTGCTCATCACGCCCCCAGGAAGCCCTGGCCGCACACGCGGACCACGTTGCCGGTGATCGCGTTGCTGGCCGGGTTGGCGAAGTAGGCGACGGTCTCGGCGACGTCGACCGTCTGCCCGCCCTGCTGCAGCGAACTCATCAGGCGACCGGCTTCGCGGGTGGCCAGCGGGATGGCCGCGGTCATCTTGGTCTCGATGAAGCCGGGGGCGACGGCGTTGATGGTGATGCCCTTGTCGGCGAGGATCGGCGCGTAGGCGTCGACAAGCCCGATCACCCCGGCCTTCGAGGTGCCGTAGTTGGTCTGGCCGCGGTTGCCCGCGATGCCCGCGATCGAGCTGACATCGACGACGGCACCGCCGGCGCGGATGGCGTCCTTGGCGACGAGCGCGTTGACCAGCTGTTGCGGGGCGATCAGGTTCACCGAGATCACCGAGTTCCAGCGTCCGTCGTCCATGTTCGCCAGCAGCTTGTCGCGGGTGATGCCGGCGTTGTTGACGATGATGTCGATGCCGCCGTGACGCTCGAGGGCGTGCTGCGCAAGTTTGTCGCCCGCGTCGGGGGCGCTGACGTCGAGGGGCAGTGCGGTGCCGCCGACCTTGTTCGCGGTCTGCGCGAGTGCCTCGCCGGCGGCCGGGATGTCGGCGCAGATGACGTGGGCGCCGTCACGGGAGAGCACCTCGGCGATGGTGGCGCCGATTCCGCGGGCCGCGCCGGTCACCACGGCGACCTTGCCGGCCAGTGGCTTCTCCCAGTCGGCGGGCGCGGCCGAATCGGCCGGACCCACCCGGATCACCTGGGCGTCGACGAACGCCGACTTCGCCGACAACACGAAACGCAACGTCGACTCCAGGCCGGTGAGCCCGGTCTTGGCGTCGGGCGACACGTAGACGAGCTGCACGGTGGAGCCCTTGAGCAGTTCCTTGCCCAGTGAGCGGGTGAAGCCCTCCAGCGCGCGCTGCGCGACGTGCTCGTCGGGGTCGGTGATCAGTTCGGGGGTGGTGCCGATCACCAGGAACCTGGCGCAGGCGGCGGTGGAACGCATGACCGGCGCGAAGAACTCGTAGAGCTGGGCGAGGTCGGCCGGGGAGGTGATGCCGGTGGCGTCGAACACCAGACCGCCGTACTTGTCGGCGCTACGGCCGGTGGTGGCGTTGTGGATCAGGGTGTAGTCCGGGGTGGAGAGGATCTCGCGCAGCGGCTCCACCAGGCGTCCCTGGCCGCCGAGCAGGACCGGACCGGGCAGCGGCGGCTCGGTGGGCTTGTAGCGACGCAGGGGCGGGGGCACCGGCAGTCCGGCCTGCTTGGCGATGAAGGCGCCGGGTGCAGAATGGACGAAGCTCGAGTACAGGCCAGTGGTTCCGTTGGAGGCCACGTGTATCTCCTTCGATCGTGGATGCGGTTCGACAACGAACTTACTGTCGAGTAAGAATACGCTATAGACATCAACCACCACCCCCTGGGAGTTCGAAGTGGCCAACACACCCAAGACCCGCAGTGAACGTCCGGTCGCGATTCTCGGCGGCAACCGCATTCCGTTCGCGCGCCAGGACAAGGCCTACGCCGCGGTCAGCAATCAGGAAATGTTCACCACGGCACTCGACGGCCTGGTCAGCCGGTTCGGTCTGCAGGGGGAGCGCCTCGGCATGGTGGCCGGTGGCGCCGTGCTCAAGCATTCGCGTGATTTCAATCTCATCCGCGAATGCGTGCTCGGATCGGCACTGTCGCCTTACACCCCGGCCTTCGACATCCAGCAGGCGTGTGGCACCGGCCTGCAGGCCATCACCGCCGTCGCCGACGGCATCGCCCGTGGCCGCTACGACGTGGCGGTCGGCGGCGGTGTGGACACCACCTCCGACGCCCCGATCGGCGTTTCCGAGGATCTGCGGCTGGCGCTGCTCGAGGTGAATCGCGCCCGTAGCCCCAAGGATCAGATTCTCGGCATCCTCAAGGCGCTGCCGAAGCTGGGCATCGACATCCCCCGCAACGGCGAACCCCGCACCGGCATGTCGATGGGTGAGCACGCGGCCATCACCGCCAAGGAGTTCGGCATCAAGCGCGCCGATCAGGATGCGCTGGCCGCCGCGAGCCACCAGAAGATGGCCGCCGCCTACGACGACGGCTTCTTCGACGACCTGATCACCCCCTACCTGGGTCTGACGCGCGACCAGAACCTGCGCGGCGACTCCACCGAGGAGAAGCTGGCGAAACTCAAGCCGGTGTTCGGGGTGTCGCTGGGCGACGCGACGATGACCGCGGGCAACTCCACCCCGCTCACCGACGGCGCCTCCACCGTGCTGCTCTCCAGCGACGAATGGGCGCAGGAGAAGGGGCTGCCGGTGCTGGCCTACTTCGTCGACTCCGAGACCGCCGCGGTGGACTACGTCAACGGACCCGACGGACTGCTGATGGCGCCGACGTATGCGGTGCCGCGTCTGCTCGCACGCAACGGCCTCACCCTGCAGGACTTCGACTTCTACGAGATCCACGAGGCCTTCGCATCGGTGGTGCTCGCGACCCTGCAGGCGTGGGAGTCCGAGGAGTACTGCAAGGAGCGGCTGGGTCTGGACAACGCGCTCGGCTCCATCGACCGCAGCAAACTCAACGTCAACGGGTCGTCGCTGGCGGCCGGTCATCCGTTCGCCGCCACCGGCGGGCGGATCGTGGCCCAGGCGGCCAAGCAGATCAAGGAGAACGGCGGTGGCCGGGCGCTGATCTCGATCTGCGCCGCGGGCGGTCAGGGCGTCACCGCGATCGTCGAGGGGTGACGGATCGATCACCGATTTCTTCAAGAAGGTGTAACGAACCGCAAAGCACGGTAGAAATATGTACTAGCTCCGGTTGAGCTGTCAGACCCCCGACCCGACAGCTCGACCGGAGCGCCTTCTTTTGCCTGGCCGTGTGGCTCCTGACCTGCGGGCATGTGATGTACCCCGTTCGCCAAGGTCCGGAATCTCCGGTATGAGTGATAGTGATGCCCGTCCCGAAACCCTCCCGCCGATTCCGTCTGGGAGTCCGCGTCGGGGTGGTTGTGGCGACAATCACATGTCTGGTTGTGGCCGCCGACCTGGTACTCACCGATGGTCACAGCGCACGCGGCGCCACAGTGGCCGGACTCGACACCGGCAACAGGTCGCCGATGCAACTCACACCGGTCGTTGCGGAACTGGGCAAGCGCGCGGTGCGGCCGGTCACGGTGCGCACACCGTCGGGAACCGCGGTGATCGCGCCACACGATCTCGGGCTCTCCTTCGACGACGAGGCCACCACGAAGGCGTTGCTGCGCCGCTCCCGCAATCCCGTCGACCGGCTGCTGGCCCTGTTCGGCCGCTCGCACGCGGTGACGCCGATCGTCGACGTCGACCGCACCCGGCTCGACGCCGCGCTCGACGAACGCCGCACCGAGCTGGAGCGAGCCGCCGTCGAGGGCGGCGTGCACTTCGACGGGGCCACCCCGATCGCCGACCTGCCCGCACGCGGACTGCGCATCGACCGCGATGGCGCCGCCGACGTCCTGGCCCGGGAATGGCTGGAGGGTGACGGTCCGGACCCGGCGCCGGTGGACCTGCCGATGGAGCCGTTCTCGCCGACCGTCTCCGCGGACACCGTCCGCGCCACCGTGGCCGGCCCGGCGACCGCGGCCGTTGCCGACGACGTGACCCTGCTGGGCAGCGCGGGTGCCCGGTCGGCGCTGACCCCCGAGGACATCGGTGCCGTGCTGACCTTCGTGCCCGGCGACCGCGGGACACTGATCCCCCGCGTCGACCGCGACGGCCTGCGGGAGCGTGCCCGCCGGGCGCTCGCCCGCACCGAGCGACCGGCCACCGATGCGCGTTTCACCCTCGCCGGGGGCACGCCACGCGTGGTGGGTTCGCGCACCGGTGCGCGGATCGACTGGGAGAAGACGGCGGCCGCGCTCGAACGAGTGCTGGGCGGGCCGACCGGGAACTCCGCCCGCACCGTCGCGGTGGTCTACGAGACGTTGCGGCCGCGCCTGGACACCGCGAAGGCGCAGCGCCTAGGGGTGCGCGAGGTAATCAGCGATTTCACCACCGGCGGCTTCTCGTCGGCGTCCGGGGAGAACATCCGCCTCGTCGCGCAGGAGGTCGACGGGGCGCTGGTGTTGCCCGGGCAGACGTTCTCGCTGAACTCCTACACCGGCCCGCGCGGTTCGGCGCAGGGCTACGTCGCGTCGACGATCATCGACCACGGCCGCCCGGCCACCGCGGTCGGCGGCGGCATCTCGCAGTTCGCCACCACGCTCTACAACGCCGCCTACTTCGCCGGACTCGAGGACGTCGACCACACCGAGCACGGCTACTACATCTCGCGGTATCCCGAGGCGCGGGAGGCCACCGTGTTCGAGGGCGCCATCGACCTGGTTTTCCGCAACAACACCCGCCACGCGATCCTGATCGAGACGGGATGGACGCCGTCGTCGGTGTCGGTGCGCATGTGGAGTACCAAAACCGTTGAGGTGCAATCGATCACCGGTGAACGCAGCGCGTACACGGCACCCCCGTCGATCCGGGTTGAGGCGGGCGACGATTGTATCGAGGCCTCGGGTACCCGCGGGTTCACCACGTCGAACACGCGCGTCATCACCGACGTGACCTCCGGCCGGGAGATCTACCGGCACACCCGGACCGTCCGCTACGACCCGGAACCCACGGTTCGCTGCGTGGCCTGACGGTGCTCGGCGCCCTGGTTCGCGACTGCGGGGGATATCGAAAAACGCTGACTTTGCAGAGTGCGCGTTGTTTGCCAACCCCAGCGGGATCGTGTCCGTAGGCTGTTCGCCGTGGATATCAATGGAGCAAGTGCAATCGTCACGGGTGGCGCATCCGGGATCGGCGCCGCGTCGGTCCGGCAGTTGGCCGCCAATGGAGCCAAGGTGGTCATCGCCGACCTGAAGGCCGATGCCGGTGAGGAACTCGCCAAGGAGGTCGGCGGGCGGTTCGTGCCGGTCGACGTCACCGACACCGCGCAGATCGAGGCGGCCGTCACCGCGGCCGGTGAACTCGGACCGCTGCGTGCGGTGGTCAACTCGGCCGGCATCGGGTGGGCGCAGCGCACCATCGGTAAGGACGGCGAGTTCGCCTCGGCGCACAACCTCGACGCCTACAAGAAGGTCATCGCGATCAACCTGATCGGCACCTTCGACGTCATCCGGCTGGCGGCCACCGCGATGAGCCGCAACGACCCGCTCGACACGGGTGAACGCGGCGCCATCGTCAACATGGCCAGCGTCGCCGCGTTCGACGGTCAGATCGGGCAGGCCGCGTACTCGTCGTCCAAGGGCGGCGTGGTGGGCATGACCCTGCCCGTGGCCCGCGACCTGTCCGCCGTCGGTATTCGCGTCAACACGGTCGCACCGGGCCTGATCGACACCCCGATCTACGGCACCGGCCCCGAGTCGGAGGCGTTCAAGGCCAACCTCGGCAAGAACGTGTTGTTCCCCAAGCGCCTCGGTGTGCCCGACGAACTGGCGTCGATGGTCGTCGAACTGATCACCAACTCGTACATGAACGCCGAGGTGGTCCGCGTCGACGGCGGTATCCGGATGCCACCGAAGTAGCGTCGCCGCGGGATCCGCCCTGACGAAACAAGGCGGGCCGGACAGCGTGTCCGGCCCGCCTTGCGGTGGTGGTTGTTCGTCAGCGACTCAGAAGGCGGCTTCGTCGAGTTCCATCACATCGTTATCGATGTTCTCGACGACGCCACGGACCGAGGTGAGCAGCGGCAGCATGTTCTTCGCGAAGAAGCTCGCCACCCCGACCTTGCCCTCGTAGAACGCCTTGTCGGCGTCGCTGGTGCCCGCGTCCAGTGCGGCCAACGCGACCTCGGCCTGACGCAGCAGCAGCCAGCCGATGAGCAGGTCGCCGACGGCCATCAGGAAGCGCACCGAACCCAGCCCCACCTTGTAGAGCTCCTTCGGGTTCTCCTGCGCACCCATCAGGAAGCCGGTGAGGGTGGCGGCCATGCCCTGCACGTCCTCGAGCGCGGTCTTGAGCAGGGCACGCTCGGCCTTGAGCCGGCCGTTGCCTGCCTCCGAGTCGATGAACGACTGGATCTGTCCGGCGACGTGCGCGAGCGCCTGGCCCTTGTCGCGGATGATCTTGCGGAAGAAGAAGTCCTGCGCCTGGATGGCCGTGGTGCCCTCGTAGAGCGAGTCGATCTTGGAGTCACGGATGTACTGCTCGAGCGGATAGTCCTGGAGGAACCCGGAACCGCCCAGCGTCTGCAGCGACTCGGTCAGCGTGCCGTAGGCGCGCTCGGAACCGACACCCTTGACGATCGGCAGCAGCAGATCGTTGACGCGGTGTGCCAGGTCGGCGTCGGCGCCGGAGACGACCTGCGCGGCCACCGCATCCTGGTGCGAGGCGGTGTAGAGATACACCGCGCGCAGACCTTCGGCGTACGCCTTCTGGGTCATCAGGGCGCGACGCACGTCCGGATGATGGGTGATGGTGACGCGCGGGGCGGTCTTGTCGGTCATCTGGGTCAGGTCGGCGCCCTGCACACGCTCCTTGGCGTACTCGAGGGCGTTGAGGTAGCCGGTCGACAGCGTCGAGATGGCCTTGGTGCCCACCATCATGCGGGCGTGCTCGATGACGTCGAACATCTGCGCGATGCCCTTGTGGACCTCGCCGACGAGCCAGCCCTTGGCCGGGACGCCGTGCTGGCCGAAGGTGACCTCACAGGTGGCCGAGACCTTCAGGCCCATCTTGTGCTCGACGTTGGTGACGAAGACGCCGTTGCGTTCGCCGGGTTCACCGGTCTCGGTGTCGAAGAGGAATTTCGGTACGAAGAAGAGCGAGAGTCCCTTGGTGCCCGGTCCGGCGCCCTCCGGGCGCGCGAGCACCAGGTGCATGATGTTCTCGGTCATGTCCTGATCGCCCGAGGTGATGAAGCGCTTCACGCCGTCGATGTGCCAGGAGCCGTCCTCCTGCAGGGTGGCCTTGGTGCGGCCGGCGCCGACGTCGGAACCCGCGTCGGGCTCGGTGAGCACCATGGTGGCGCCCCAGCCGCGCTCGGAGGCCAGCTTGGCCCATTCCTTCTGCTCGTCGGTTCCGTTGTCGTAGAAGATGTTGGAGAAGCCCGAACCGGCCGCGTACATGAACAGTGCGGGGTTGGCGCCCAGGATCATCTCCGAGATGGCCCAGTAGAGCGAACGCGGCGCAGGCATGCCGCCGAGTTCCTCGTCGACGCCCACCTTGTCCCAGCCGGCCTCGATGAAGGCGTGGTACGACTTCGCGAAGCCCTCCGGAATGGTCACGCTGTGGGTCTCCGGATCGAAGACCGGCGGATTGCGATCGCCCTCGACGAACGAGTCGGCGACGATGCCCTCGGCCATGTTCTTGACCTCGCGCAGCATGTCGACGGCGGTCTCGTGGTCGAGATCGCCGAACTCGCCGGACTCGAGGACCTTGTCGAGCTCGAAGACCTCGAAGAGGTTGAACTGCAGATCGCGGAGGTTGCTCTTGTAATGACCCATGATCGTTCCTTCTGTGACCTCTGGCGCGTGCCAAGTGGGCTGACGGGATGCAGGTGAAGACAGCGCGTCGGAGGGGTCGGATGCGCTAAGTTACTCACCGGTAACCCCAGTTTACCGCGCAGATGCATCTTCCATCAAGCCGCTGCGCGTGATACCGGGCCGGTAGCGTGGTAACGGTGTCCATCACCGACCTCGTCCTGGGGTGCATGTACTTCGGCACCCGCACCGACGAGACCACCTCCCGGGTAATCGTCGAACGGTTCCTGGAGCGCGGCGGCACCACTCTGGACACCGCCGACTGTTACGCCTTCTGGGCGTCGCCGACCGGTGCCGGTGGACAGAGCGAGGAGTTCCTCGGTCGCTGGATGGCCGACAATCCCGGTGTCCGCGAGCAGATCGTGCTGGCCACCAAGGTGGGACCCGAGCCGGCGCCCGGACAGCCGGGCCAGGTGGTGGGACTCGGCGCGGACGTGGTGACCCGTGCGGTGCGCGAGAGTCTGCGCCGCCTGCGCACCGACCGCATCGACCTCTACTGGGCGCATCTGGAAGACCGCGCGACCCCGATGGCCGAGGTGGTGGCCACCCTCGGCCGGCTCGTCGCCGACGGCCTCGTGGGCCGCCTCGGGATCTCCAATCACCCGACCTGGCGGGTGGAACAGGCCCGGGCGCTGGCGGCCGTCGCCGGCACCGAGCCGTTCACCGCACTGCAGCTGACCACCTCGTACGTCCGGCCACGCCCCGATGTCGCGGTGCCCGGCAAGGACCACCGATTCGGGTTCGTCACCGACGAGACGATCGACTACCTCCAGACCCACCCCGACCTCGAGGCGTGGGCCTACAGCCCGCTGATCCAGGGCAGCTACGACCGCGCCGACCGGCCTTTCCCCGAGGCCTACGACCATCCCGGCACCACGCGACGGCTGGCGGTGCTGCGCGAGGTGGCCGCCGAGGTCGGCGCCTCACCGGGACAGATCGTCCTCGCCTGGTTGATCGGCTCGGCGCCCGCGTTCCGGCCCATCGTCGGGGTGTCGTCGCTCGCCCAACTCGACAGCGCACTCGATGCCGCCTCGATCGAGTTGACCGACGATCAGCGGGCCCGGCTCGACGCCGCGCACTGAGGTGCCACCACACGCCCGGTTCGCGGGCCTGTCAAGGCCTCAGAGGGCTGCGTGCAGGTAGGCTAGGTCGGCGGGGATGCCATCGGCCGGGGTCTCCAGGATGATCGGCGCGTCCGCGGCCCGGGCGACGGCGACGAGCACCTCGGGGTCGATGTGACCGGACTGCAGGTTCGCGTGCCGGTCGCGACCGGAATCGAACTCGTCGCGAGAGTTGTTCAGGTGCACCAGGTCGATGCGTCCGGTGATGTCGCGGACACGCTCGACGAGGCCCACCAGATCTTCGCCGCCGGCCCACGCGTGGCAGGTGTCGAGACAGAAACCCGCCTGCTCGAAGTCGCCGATCGACGACCAGAGGCGGTCGATCGCCTCCAGGGTGCGGGCCATGGCGTGATCGCCACCCGCGGTGTTCTCCACCAGGATCGGCACCCCGAAACCGCCCTTGTCGAGTTGGCGGTCGAACAGCTTGCGCCAGTTGGCGGATCCCTCCGCGTCCGCCTCGCCGTCGCGCAGGTGTCCGCCGTGCACCACGAGCCCGAACGCGCCGAGATCGGCGGCCGCGGCCGCCTGCTGTTCGACCGCCTTGCGGGAGGGCATGCGCAGCCGGTTGTTCAGGCTGGCGACGTTGATCTGGTAGCTCGAGTGCACCACCACGTCCAGGGGGGACGCCTTGATGGCCTCGGCCTGCGGATGTGGTTCGGGTTTCTTCCAGCTCTGGGGGTCGGTGACGAACATCTGGAAGACGTCGATCCCGAGTTCGTCGGCTGTTGCCAGCGGGTCGGCGTCGTCGCGTAGGTGGGCTCCGATGCGCATGCGTCGACGATAGTGCGTGCGCCTATTCGCCCCATCCGGGTTCGGTTTCGATGCTGATCGGCACACCCGATGCGATGAGCAGCCGGCACGGTGCCTGGGTATCGCGGTACAGGTGGAGCCACTCGTGGCCGCTGCCGCGCTCGTACACGCTGTCGAGAGCCCGGTTGAGCCTGGCCTCGGCCTCCTTGGTGATGAGGTAGCGCTGATCGCCGTAGCGCAGAAAACGATTCGGCATGGGACCTCCCGGTTGGTGCACTGTGATGCACGTCACCATCATAGGTCAGCGAGCGTGGATCGACGGTGCCGAACAAGGTGCAAAGAAGCCACAAACTCGTGATGTTCATTAGGCTGACGGGAGGTTACGAACCGGCCGCGTCAGCGCGTCGAACCGTGAAGCACTCACGAAGGCAGAGGAACCCCCTTGAGCGTTGACGACGCGATAGACGCGGACGAACCGGAGATGGGCCGCGTCATCGACGATCTGGCCGACGCCGCGGAGATGGAGGCCGAGCCGGAGAAGCGTCGCGACCTGACCGTTGTCCGGCGCATCGCGATCGCCGCCTGGGTGGCGTTCATGGCCTACGAGATCTACGTCTACGGACTGGCCTTCGACCGCACGCGGCTGATCATCCTGCTCTGCCTGGGCCTGTTGGCGGCCAGTATCGGTCGTCGCCGGGCCGTCACCGTGATCATCGACTGGGCGCCGTTTGCCCTGATCCTGTTGCTCTACGACTGGACCCGTGACGTCGCCCGGATCGTCGACATGCCGACGCACTGGCACCTGGCCCCCGACGTGGACCGCGCGATGTTCGGCGTCGTCCCCACGGTGTGGCTCCAGGGCCACCTGAAGCAGGCGTCGGCGCCCTGGTGGGAGATCATCACCAGCGTCGTCTACATGTCGTACTTCGTGGTGCCCTACGCCGTGGCCGCCGTGCTGTGGCTGCGCGACCGCTCGGCGTGGCGCCGGTTCGCCGCGTGCTTTGTCGCCACCACGTTCCTCGGTCTGGTGGGTTACACCCTGGTGCCCGCGGCGCCGCCGTGGGCGGCGGCGCGGTGTACCGCCGAGCAAGTGGTGGACGGCCCGCGGGAAGCCGAATGCATGGCCACCCCCGAGGCGGCGGAACCCGGTGGCATCCTCGGACCCACCGATGCGCGTCACCCCGGCGCCGCGCCCTACGTGGAACGCATCTCCGCGCGTGGCTGGGAGTACCTGCACATCCACGTCGCGTCGAACCTGATCGAGGTGGGTCAGGGCAAGGCCAATCTGGTGGCGGCCATCCCGTCACTGCATGCCGGACTCACGATGCTGCTCGCACTGTTCATGTGGCCGCGGGTCAAAGCGCTCGGCCGAACGCTGTTCCTCGGCTATGCGCTGGCGATGGCGTTCACGCTGGTCTACACCGCCGAGCACTACGTCTTCGACGTTCTGCTCGGATGGGCGCTCGCCGCGGCGGTGGTGTTCGGGTACACGCTCATCGACCGCCGCATCCTGATGCCCAGACAGGCGCGTACGGCGGCCACTCGGGAGCCGGCGCCGGCACAGGCCGGTCTGACCGAAGCCGGTTAGGCTGGTCGCCGTGATGCCCACGAGCAAATGCCAGAAATGAAGACGATCAACCGTTCCCGCAACCGTTCCCGTCGTGTCATCACCACCGGTATGGCGGCCGCCGCCATCGGCGTCGTGGCGCTCGCGGGCTGTGGTACCGATTCGCCGTCGGGCTCCGATGCCGCGTCGGGCGTCACGACCACGTCGGCAGCGTCCGGATCGCCGTCCGCGTCGGCGCACAACGCCGCCGACGTGATGTTCAACCAGATGATGATCCCGCACCATCAGCAGGCGATCGCGATGGCCGATCTGGTACCCAGCCGCACCGACAATGCGGCCGTCCGGGAACTGGCCACCCAGATCCGCAACGCCCAGCAACCCGAGATCGACCAGATGACGCAGCGACTGCAAGCGTGGGGGATGCCGACGATGATGTCGGGCTCGCCGTCGATGCAGATGGGTGGTCACGGTGACGGCCATTCGATGGGCTCGATGCAACCGTCCGGCATGGGCATGATGTCCGACGCCGAGATGACCGCGCTGGAGAACGCCCGGGGAGCCGAGTTCGACAGGCTGTGGCTACAGGGGATGATCACCCATCACCAGGGCGCCATCGACATGGCGAACACCGAACTGCAGCAGGGTGTCAATCCGGCGTCGCGTGAACTGGCACAGCAGATCAAGACCTCGCAGCAGGCCGAGATCGACCGGATGCGGCAGCTACTCGGGTAGCGACGGCCGACGGTTCGGTGCGGTCAGGGCCTGCGCAGCTGCAGGCGCATCAGATACACCTGGTACGACGTGGAGATCGAGTAGGTGAAGTACAGCGAGTCACCCGACGACCAGGGATGGATGTACGGGGCGTAGCCGGTGTACGGGTTGTTCCACGGCGCGATCATCTCGCCCTGGGTCCACGGACCCCAGGGATTGTCGGCGGTCCGCATGATCGCCCCGCCGGCCCGGGACGCCAGCGAGACGTATTTGCCCAGGTAATCGTTCCACGCCACGGACATCTCGCCCGTCGGTGCGCCCATCACCGGGGTGGCGGCGTCGGGATTGCCGCGCACCCAGTTGCCGTACGAGAAGTAGTCGTACTTTCCGAGGTGTTCGATGTCCTTCTCGTCCACACGTGACAGGTACACCGCACCGTTCCGGCCATCGGGGGTGCCGTAGGAGTAGATGGTGTGGCCCACCTTGAGGAAGGCACCCATCTGGAACTTCCTATTGCCACCCCCGTTGGGCCGGAACGCGTCGAGGGCCGCCCAGTGATTGCCGTTGTCTCCGGAGACCACGAGGCCCGACCAGCGCGTGAACCACTCCCCGGGCTGTCCCCACTGCCGAACGGCCATCACGTTCATGTACTGCTTGCCGTTGGCGGCCACACCGGCGGTCGGGAGAACGGTGATCTCACGCGCGAGGTTCGGCTTCAGCAGGCGGGAGGCGTAGCCGGGCGGGCCGGCGTGGCTGCTGAACGTCATCCCGTGTGCCAGGTTGCGGTCGGTGCTGCGCAGCAAAAAGTTCGACCGCCAGTAGAAGAGGTCGCCGTAGAGCAGCGACCACCCGTTGAGCGACTTGGTATCCCCGAACGCGGCCAGGATCTGACCGTTGCCGTTGTCCCACAGGATTCCGAGGTCGGTTCCCCACACCTGATACCGGCCCACCGTGTCGTTCATCGCGAACGGGCCGGTCAGCTGCGCGACCATCGTCGCGTTGCCCGCGGAGTACGTGTCCGCGGTGGCCGGGGGCGCGCTGATGGTTCCGACCGTCAGGGTCACCGTGGCCGCGGCGACGACGGCCGCGACCACCGAACGGCGCAGTCGCCCGAGGGGCGCACGTCCGAAGCTGGGCCACGACATGAGCGTGACCTTATCAAGACATATGTGTGACGCGCGCGTGATGAGACGAGTACGGTCCGGCGACAAACGGCAGGAACCCGTGATCCGAAGCACCGGAATCCGCGCGATCGCCGTTGCCGGGCGATACGCTGCCGCCATGACATTCAGTGCTTACACCAAGCAGTTCCCCGATGAGGCCATTTCCACCATCCGCAGCGCGCTGATCTTCACCTCGATCCTGGGCATCGTGCTCGGCATCGTGGCGCTGGTGTGGACCAACGCGACCGTCGTCGTGCTCGGATTCCTGTTCGGCGTCGCGCTGATCGTGATGGGCCTGTTCCGGATCTATCTCGCCTTCTCCGCGTCGTTCCTGGGTGCCGGTTGGCGGGTGCTGAGCGGCGTTCTCGGTCTGCTGGTGCTGGCGATGGGCATCATCGCGGTGTTCAGCCCCGAGGACGCGGTGTGGCTGCTGGCGCTGTTCATCGGCATCGGCTGGATCTTCCAGGGCATTTCCGACCTGGCCGCGGCATTCTCGAAGACGGCGCACGCCCCCACCTGGTACCTCATCCTCTCGGGTGTGATCTCGCTGCTCGCCGGCATCGTGCTGGCGTTCATCGCCCCCTTCATCGGGCTTCAGGTGCTCGTCTGGGTCGCCGGCATCATGCTGATCGTGGTGTCGATCGCCACCCTGTTCACCCTGCCCAAGAAGGTCAGCGCACCCCCGGCCGTCTGAGTTCTCACTCCCACCAGGGCGCGATCGGATTGCCCTGCCACCTGGTATGCGCGGGCACCACGTCGCCCCGCATCACCAGGGAGGCAGGGCCCACCGTCGCCGATTCGCCCAGCCCGGACGCGGGCAGCGCAACACAGTGCGGACCCAGGGTGGCGCCGCGTTCGAGGGTCACCCGATCAATCGCCATCACCCGGTCGTGGAACAGATGGGTCTGCACCACGCAGCCACGCTGCACGGTGGCGCCGTCGCCGAGGGTCACCAGGTCGGCCTCGGGTAGCCAGTAGCTCTCACACCACACCCCTTTGCCGATGCGGGCGCCCAGCAGCCGCAGCCAGATGTTGAGAATCGGCGTCCCGGTGGCGGCGTTGGCGAACCACGGCGCGGCCACGGTCTCGACGAAAGCGTCGGACAGCTCGTTACGCCACACGAAGGAACTCCACAGCGGATGTTCGGACACCTCGATGCGGCCCACCACCGCCCATTTGGCGGCCGCGGCAACACAGCACGCGATCGCGCCCGCCACCAGCAGCAGTAGGCCGCTGAGCACGGCGGCCACCACGTAGTTGGACTGGCTGGCGATGTATTGCAGGCCCAGCAGCACGAAGATGCCGAGGCCGAAGGAGATCATCACCGGGATCAGGCGCAGGGTCTCGATCACCGCACGGGCCACTTTGAGACGCACCGGCGGATCGAAGGTGCGCGAGGAGTCGGTGGTGGCGGCCGTGCGCCGCAACCGGACCGGTGGGCTGCCCAGCCAGCTCGATCCCGACTTCGCGCGATCCGGGGCCGCCGACAGCACCGCCACGAGACCGTTCTTGGGCACCTTGCGACCCGGACCGGCCATACCCGAGTTCCCCAGGAACGAGCGTTTGCCGATCTTCGCGTCGTCGATGTGCATCCAGCCACCGCCGAGTTCGTACGACGCCACCATGGTGTCGTCGGCGAGGAACGCGCCGTCGGCGATCGTGGTGAACCGCGGCAGCACCAGCGCTGTGGAGATCTCGGTGCCCTTGCCCACCTTGGCGCCCAGGATGCGGAACCACCAGGGCGTCAGCAGGCTCGCGTACAGCGGGAAGAGGTAGGTGCGCGACGAGTCGAGGAGCCGTTCGGTCATCCACACCTGCCAGCCCACCCGCGAGCGCACCGGGTGATAGCCCTTGGTGAGTCCGATCGACATCAGGCGCACCAGTGCCGCGGTGATGATCGCGAACACCAGCAGGCTGACGACGGTGGCGGCGGGCAGCAGGATCAGGGCGCGATAGCCGACGCTGCGCAGCCGGTCGGCGCGCAGCGCCCACGATCCGATGACGAGCAGTCCGGCGGCCAGCGAGATGAGTGGTATCGCTGCCAGCAGCATCGACGAGAGCCCGTACACCGGCACCCACAGGCTGCGCCGCGGGGGACGGTGATCCGGCCACGCCGGGGCGGCCTTGCCGACCTTGACCGCAGGCGAACCGGCCCAGTGCTGGCGGGCCTTGACGCGCCCGAACACCGCCGACCCGGGCGCCACCTCCGCGTCTCTGCCCACCACGGCTCCGGGAGCGAGCGTCGACCGTGCGCCCACCGATGCGCCGCGTTTGATCTCGATCTCACCGATGTGCACGATGTCGCCGTCGATCCACCAGCCCGCGACGTCGACCTCCGGTTCCACCGAGGCACCTTCGCCGATGGTGAGCATGCCGGTCACCGGTGGGATGGTGTGCAGGTCGACGCCGCGTCCGATCCGGGCGCCGAGCGCGCGGGCCAGGTAGATCATCCACGGTGCACCCGACAGGTTGGCGGCGCCGCTGGCGTCGAGGAGGCGTTCGGCCACCCACAGGCGCAGGTGCACGTTGCCACCGCGCGGATAGCTGCCCGGTGTGACCCCCGACAGCAGCAGCCGCGCACCCACCGCGGCGATGACCATGCGGCCCAGGGGTGTGATGAAGACGAGGAACGCCGCCAGCAGTACCCACCAGTTGACCTCGATCACCCACGGCACCGTCAGCCCCGCACCCCGTGCGGCGGCGGCGCCGACGTTGTTGGCCACGCCCAGCCACGTGGCCCACTGCAGGCCGGTGAGCGTGGTGAGCGGCACCGACATCAGGACCTGCGCGACGCCGGTGGAAGCGGGTGTGGGCCGGACGTCGCGTTCGGTCACCACCGCCGCGGCCGGCATGGTGGCGTCGAGGAACTCGGCCAGCGACCCGAGCCGGGGATGGTCGTAGAGGTCGGCGACGGTGATCGTCGGATATCGCTCGCGCAGCGCGGTGACCAGCTGGGCGGCCGCCAGCGAGCCGCCGCCCTCGGCGAAGAAGTCGGTCTTCTCGCTGGTCACCGAGACCCCGAGCACGTCGGCCCAGCGGCCGGCCAGCCAGGCTTCGGTGCCGGTCAGATCGCCGGTGTCGTCGTCATCGTCGTCGGAGGTGCTCGGCAGCGGCCACGGCAGCGCGTTGCGGTCCACCTTGCCGGATGTGCGGGTGGGCAGTTCGTCGACGAGCGCGAGCCGCGGCACCATCGGTGCCGGTAGTTGCCCGGTGAGGAGCTGATGTGCGTTGGCGACGTCGAAGTCGGGGTCGGGGGAGACGAGGTAGCCCACCAGCAGGCTGTTGCCGGCCGCGGACTTGCGCACCGCGGCGGCCGCCCCGCTCACGCCGGGCAGATGCTGCAGCGCGTTGTCGATCTCACCGAGCTCGATGCGCCGGCCGCCCACCTTGACCTGGTCGTCGGCGCGGCCCTGGAACACCAGCCCCTCGGGATCGAGCCGCACCAGGTCGCCGCTGCGGTAGGCGCGGTCCCACCCCAGGGTCGGCATCGGCGCGTACTTCTCGGCGTCCTTGGCCGGGTCCAGGTAGTGCGCGAGGCCGACGCCGCCGATGATCAGTTCGCCGACCCCGCCCGGCGCGACCGGCTGGTTGTCGGCGCCGACCACCGCGAGATCCCATCCGGGCAGCGGCAGCCCGATCCGCACCGGACCTGGTCCGCCCAGTCGGGCGCCGCACGCCACGACGGTGGCCTCGGTGGGCCCGTAGGTGTTCCACACCTCGCGGCCGTCGACCACCAGCCGGTCGGCGAGTTCGGGCGGGCACGCCTCACCACCGAAGATCAGCAGCCGCACCGCCTCGAGGGCTTCCGGTGGCCACAGCGAGGCCAGCGTGGGCACCGTCGACACGACGGTGATGTTGCGCTGCACCAGCCAGGGCCCCAGATCCATGCCGCTGCGCACCAGGGAACGCGGTGCGGGCACCAGACAGGCGCCGTTGCGCCAGGCCAGCCACATCTCCTCGCAGGAGGCGTCGAAGGCCACCGACAGCCCGGCGAGCACCCGGTCGTGCGGGCCGATGGGTGCGTCGAGGCAGAACATGCGGGCCTCGGCGTCGACGAATGCGGCGGCGTTGCGGTGGGTCACCGCGACGCCCTTGGGGGTGCCGGTGGAACCCGAGGTGAAGATGATCCATGCGTCATCGGTCACGTCGGGGCGCTCGGCGCCCGGTGACGTGTCGGCGGTGTCGCCGCGCCGCGCCCCGGTCGCGTGGATGCCGTCGGCGTCGATGATCGCCTCCACCGCGGCCTCGCCGAAGACGAGCCGGGCCCGCTCGTCGGGGTCGTCGGCGTCGACGGGGACGTAGGCGGCTCCGGCGTAGAGGGTGGACAGAATCGCCGTGTAGAGGTCGCGTGAGCCCGACGGCATCCGGATCCCCACCCGGCTGCCGCGGCGCACCCCTGCGGCCGCCAGGCGCGACACGCCGCGACGGATCACCGCCGATAGCTGCGCGTAGGAGAGAACCTGGTCGCCGTCGTCGATCGCGGGTGCGTCGGGATGGTGCGCAATGGTGTCGTCGAGGATGTCGCACAGCGTCCGCGGGGCGCTGGCCTGCGACGACAACAGGAACTGCGGGGGGATCGCCGCGGTGGCGGGTGCGGTCATCGGTGGCCGTCGAGCGGTCGGAGGCGGGGGCGATCACATGATGGCGACAACATGGCGGCCGTGCGGTGTCCTATATCTCTGATCCCGCAGCGGGTGAGCTCGGGCTCGAAATCTTGCATGTAACGCCGACGGCATGCCCCGGGAGGGGTACCTTGTCAACCACTGTTGTAGCAACGCCATGTGCGACGTAGTGGTTGCCGTCGTCGCCACCACGCGATCTTTGAGCCGCCGGACTCCGGGCTGGCGGTCGGGGGTCGGGTGAGGAGGAACAGCATGCCAATTGTGCATCACCGAAAGCCCAGTCCGCTCTCATACCCGTTATGGCTCTCCACACGCCTGCTGTTGAAGCCTGCGCTGGCGCTGTGGCCGTTGAACAGACCCGGGATGTCGGGCCTGTTCCTGATCGACGCGTTGTTCGCCAGCGGCCCCAAGCCGCGCAATGTGGTCCGCGAGTCGATGGTCCTCGGGGATCGGCCCGTCGAGCTCATCATGCCGACCGGTCCGTCGCGTCGCGATTCCGAGACCGCGATCCTCTACCTGCACGGTGGCGCGTTCGTGGTCGGGGGGCTCGGCACGCATCGGTCCATCGCCAGCCGGCTCGCCCGTGCCTGCGAGATCCCGGTGTTCTCACTGGAGTACCGGCAACTGCCCAAGGCCGGCGTGGGGACGTCGGTGGTGGACTGCATGGCGGCCTACCGCGAACTGCTCACCGAACGCGGCTACCGCCGGGTGGTGGTCGCCGGCGACTCGGCGGGCGGATTCCTCGCCGTCAAGGTGGTCGAGGCGGCCGCGGTCGAAGGACTGCCGCAGCCCGTCGCGCTGGTCGGGTTCTCGCCGTTGCTCGACCTCGATCTCGGGGTGCACCCCGACCGGAGCAGTCGTTCCGACGCCTACCTGCCCAAACGCAAGATGGCCAAGCTCGCGCCGCAGTTCCTCAAGGGGCCGGTGCCGTTGGTCGGCGCCCGCCGGGCCCGCGACATCGATCCCGCCACGTTCCCGCCGACCATCATGATCACCGCGGAGAACGAGATGCTCGAGCCCGACGTCATCGACCTCATCGAGAATCTCGACGAGGCCGGCGTCGAGGCACTGGCCCACAGTTTCGCCTGGCAGGTGCACGCGTTTCCGGTGATGAACGGCCGCCACCGGGAGACCTTGGAGTCGATCGAGGTGACCGCGGCCTTCACCGGTCACGCACTGCGTGAGGCCAAGGCCGCCGACGACCGCGCGCGCCGGGCCATCGGCTAGCCGGTCTCCGGTCAGTCAGGGTCCCGGGCAAGGCGGTATCCGGGTAGTGGCCCTCGCGTGCTCGCCGCACTGCAATAGTGGTGTGGACAGCGACGGCCGCGTGCCGTCATCCGAACACGTGTATTGGCGGTGGTGATCATGGGCGCTTCCACATCGGTGGACGAGCTCTTCGCGTTCGGCAGCCTCCTCGACGACGAGGAGCGGGCGATCATCGACACGGTGTCGTCGTTCGGCACCAAACGGTTGCGTCCGCACGTGGCCGAGTGGTTCGAGGACGGCACCCTGCCGGTGCGCGAGCTCGCACGTGAACTCGGCGGACTCGGTTTGTTCGGCATGCATCTCGAGGGGTACGGCTGCGCGGGCACCTCGGCCACGAGCTACGGGCTGGCCTGTATGGAACTCGAGGCGGTGGACTCCGGGCTGCGCAGCTTCGTCTCGGTGCAGGGGTCGCTGGCGATGTATGCCCTGCGCGCCTTCGGCAGCGACGAGCAGCGCGAGGAGTGGCTGCCGAAGATGGCCGCGGGTGAGGCGATCGGATGCTTCGGCCTCACCGAACCGGATTTCGGCTCCAATCCCGCCGGGATGCGCACCACCGCCAAGCGCGACGGTGACGACTGGGTGCTCAACGGCGCCAAGATGTGGATCACCAACGGCAGCGTCGCCGACGTGGCCGTGGTGTGGGCGCGCACCGACCTCGACGACGGTGCCCGCGGCATCCGCGGGTTCGTGGTGCCCACCGACACCCCCGGGTTCCGGGCGTCGGAGATCAAGCACAAGATGTCGCTGCGCGCGTCGATCACCGCCGAGCTCGCGTTCGAGGACATGCGGCTGCCCGCGTCGGCGATGCTGCCGGGTGTCACCGGCCTCAAGGGGCCGCTGAGCTGTCTGAACGAGGCACGGTTCGGCATCGTGTTCGGCGCGGTGGGTGCGGCCCGCGACTGCCTGGAATCGGCCATCTCGTATGCCGCCGACCGTGAGGTGTTCGACAAGCCGCTGTCGGGCTACCAGATCACCCAGACGAAGCTCGCCGACATGGCGCTCGAGGTGGGCAAGGGTTTCCTGCTCGCGATGCAGCTCGGCCGGATCAAGGACAACGGGAAGATCGCACCCGAGCAGGTCAGCCTCGGCAAACTCAACAACGTCCGCGAGGCGATCGCGATCGCGCGCGAATGCCGGACCATTTTGGGCGCCAACGGAATCACCCTGGAGTACCCGGTGATCCGGCACGCCAACAACCTCGAGTCGGTGCTGACCTACGAGGGCACCAGCGAGATGCATCAGCTGATGATCGGCAAGGCACTCACCGGGCAGGACGCATTCCGGTGAACCCCGACTTCCAGCGCGCCGCACAGGGTGTCTCCCGCGGCATGGTGGTGCTCGGCGGCGTGATCATGATGGTCGCCGTCGGCTTTCTCACCGCCTACTGGTGGGGTGAGCGGCGCTGGGGCTGGGTGATCATGGGCTTCGTGCTGATCGTGGTGAACATCGTGATGATCGTGCTGACCTTGTTGAAGGCGCGCCTCATCCCACCGCCCCCGCGCCACGACGAAGACGACGACCCCGAGGACTGAAACCCCGTCGAGCGTGCCCACTTCCGGGTCGAGCGTGCCCACTTCCGGGTCGAGCGTGCCCACTTCCGGGTCGAGCGTGCCCACATCCGGATCGAGCGTGCCCACATCCGGATCGAGCGTGCCCACTTCCGGGTCGACCGTGCCCACTCACGCGGTGAGCGTGTCCGGGCAGCACTGCGATCGGTCGTCGGTCGACGCGTCGTCGGCGAACTGCGTGCGGTAGAGCTCGGCATACCGGCCGTTGCGCGCGAGCAACGTCGGGTGATCACCACGTTCGACGACGCGCCCCGCCTCGATCACCACGATCGTGTCCGCGGCGCGGATGGTGGACAGCCGGTGCGCGATCACGATCGACGTCCGCCCCACCAGTGCCTCGGTCAGAGCTTCCTGCACCGCCGCCTCCGACGTCGAGTCCAGGTGTGCGGTGGCCTCGTCCAGGATCACCACCTCCGGTGCGGCCAGCAACAGCCGCGCAATCGTCATGCGCTGGCGTTCCCCACCGGAGAGTCGGTAACCCCGTTCGCCGACAACGGTGTCGAGGCCGTCGGGCAGGCTCGCCACCAGGTCGGCAAGCCGAGCTCGCCGCAACGCGTCCCGGATCTCGTCATCGGACGCATCCGGTTGTGCCAGTGCCAGATTGGCGCGGACGGTGTCGTGGAAGAGGTGGCCGTCCTGGGTTACCAGCCCCACCGTGCGATGTACCGACGCGCTGCGCAGATCGCGGACGTCGACGCCGTTGAGCCTTACCGCGCCGGAATCGACGTCGTAGAGCCGGGTGGCCAGGCTGGCGATGGTCGACTTGCCCGCTCCCGAGCTTCCCACGAGCGCAACCATGGATCCGGCGGGCACGTCGACGTCGATGTCGTGCAGCACTTGGGCTCCGCCCCGATTATCCAGTTGCGCAACCTCTTCCAGCGATGCCAGCGACACCCTGTCGGCCGACGGATAGCTGAACGAGACGTGGTCGAACCGCACACCCACCCCGCCGTCACGATGAGGGACGTCGACGGCGTCGGGTTTGTCGGCGATCAGCGGCTGCAGATCGAGTACCTCGAAGACGCGCTCGAAACTGACCAGTGCACTCATGATCTCGACGCGTGCGTTGGCCAGGGCGGTGAGCGGGGCGTACATCCGGGTGAGCAGCAGGGCGAGTGCCACCACGGCGCCCGGCGACAGGTGCTGATGCACCGCGAGCCAGCCGCCGAGTCCGTAGACCAGGGCGAGCGCCAGCGCCGACACCAAGGTGAGTGCGGTGATGAACACGGCCTGCAGCATCGCGCGACGAACTCCGATGTCGCGTACACGGTCGGCGCGCGCCGAGAACTCCGCACTCTCGAGGTCGGGGCGGCCGAACAGCTTGATCAGCGTGGCCCCCGGCGCGGAGAAGCGTTCGGTCATCTGCGTCGACATGCGTGCGTTGTGTTCGGCCGCCTCGCGGGACAGTGACCCCATGCGGCGGGCCATCCGGCGCGCTGGAACGACGAAGAGCGGCAACAAGATCAGCGCCAGCACCGTGATCTGCCAACTGATCGCGAACATCACGCCGAGGGTCAGTGCCAGGGTCACCACATTCGACACCACGCCCGACAGGGTGTCGCTGAAGGCGCGTTGCGCACCGATCACGTCGTTGTTGAGCCGGCTCACCAGCGCCCCGGTACGCGTGCGGGTGAAAAAGGCGACGGGCATCTGTTGGACGTGGTCGAACACGGCGCGCCGCAAGTCCAGGATCAGACCCTCGCCGATGTTCGCCGACAACCACCGGGTGCCGATTCCCGCCACCGCCTCGGCGACCGCGATGAGCGCTATCAGCACGGCGAGTCCCACGATGGTGCCGCCGGACCCGTGGCCGCTGATCAGGTTCACCACCCGCCCGGCCAGGATCGGCGTCACCACGGTCAGCACCGCGGTGAACACCGACAGCACCAGGAACACGACGATCCGCGTGCGGTGGGGCCGCGCGAAGGTGAGGATTCGGCGCAGCGTCGAGCGCCGATCACCTCGCAACTGCTTTCGCGACGGCGAGCTCGACGACTTGTACATCATGTCCCAGGCAACGGACTGCATGCTCATGTCGACCAGGGTAGAAGCTCAAGTGAGGTTGAGGTCCAGGCGAGATGGTGGGACTCGCGGGCATCGCCGCCTCCTGATGTACAGAATGGGCGTCTCTCCGGATCGCCAACCGCCCTGGTGCACCCCGCGGCCCCCAGGGCCGCCCATTCTGTACAGGAGGCGCGCGTCTCGCTCACCATCTGCATCTGCTGACCTCCGAGCGGCCGCCACCGAAAGCGAACATGTGTGCACCCCTGTGCCGACAGGACCTCGCTCAGCTCTGCTCGGTCACCTGAGTAAGTTGGATCACAGAGTGTCCGTTCGGTCCAGAGAGGTCAGACATGAGTCAGCAGCTCAAACTCGGCTACAAGGCGTCCGCGGAGCAGTTCGCGCCACGTGAACTGGTGGAGATCGCGGTGGCCGCCGAGGAACACGGCATGGATTCTGTTGCGGTCTCCGACCACTTCCAGCCCTGGCGACACAACGGCGGTCACGCACCGTTCTCACTCAGCTGGATGGCCGCGGTGGGAGAGCGGACCACGCGCGTGCAGATCGGCACCTCGGTGATGACCCCGACCTTCCGCTACAACCCTGCGGTGATCGCCCAGGCCTTCGCGACGATGGGCTGCCTGTATCCCGGACGCATCATGCTGGGGGTGGGCACCGGCGAGGCACTCAACGAGTACGCCACCGGATTTCAGGGCGAATGGCCCGAGTTCAAGGAACGCTTTGCGCGACTGCGGGAGGCCATCGCGCTGATGCGGGAACTCTGGACCGGCGACGAGGTCGACTTCGACGGCGACTACTACCACACCAGCGGCGCCTACATGTATGACGTTCCCGAGCAACCGATTCCGGTCTATGTGGCGGCCGGGGGTCCGGTGGTGGCCCGCTACGCCGGCCGGGCGGGTGACGGGTTCATCTGCACGTCCGGCAAGGGCGCCGAGCTCTACACCGAGAAGCTGATCCCCGCGGTGAAGGAGGGTGCGGAGAAGGCCGGCCGCGACTTCGAGGCGATCGACCGGATGATCGAGATCAAGATCTCCTACGATCCCGATCCCGAACTGGCGCTGGAGAATTGCCGATTCTGGGCGCCGTTGTCGCTGACCGCGGAGCAGAAGCACAGCGTCAATTCGTCCACCGAGATGGAGCGGCTCGCCGACGAATTGCCGATCGAGCAGGTCGCCAAGCGCTGGATCGTCGCATCAGATCCCGACGACGCGGTGGAGAAGGTCAAGTTCTACACCGATGCCGGCCTCAATCACCTGGTGTTCCACGCACCCGGGCACGATCAGCGTCGCTTCCTCGACAACTTCGAAAAGGATCTCGCGCCGCGGCTGCGCACGCTCACCGTCGCCTGACCCCGGCCCACCCGGACGCCTGACTCCCGACGCCCACCCGGACGCCTGACTCCCGAGGCCCACCCGGACGCCTATACGGCGACGGCCGACGGGTGGGTGCGTGCGGCCTGCTCACGTATCAGTTCGACGACGCGGTCAGCGGCCCGATGCTCACGCACCGAATGCCGACGCCGTATCGAAATCGACCGCCGCGGAGTGGGTTCGGCGATCGAGACCACTCGCACGTCGGCGGGTACGTCGAGCAATGCGAGTGCGGGCACCACGGTCAGCCCCACGCCGGCCGCAACGAAATTGACCGCCGTCAGGTAGTCATGCGTCTCGACACCGAAGCGCGGCGTGAAACCGGCGGCGGTGCATGCGCGCAACAGGGCCTCGCGGCACGGGCCGCGGGCCACGTCGTTGTCGATCCACACCTCGTCGGCCAGGTCCCGCAGCAACACCTCGTCGCATCCGGCGAACTGTGAGTCCGGGGCCACCACCACCCGGTAGTCCTCGGTGAGTAGCGGCTCGCAATCGTAGGAGCGCATCGACGTGCTCGCCGCGCCGTCGACGTAGATCTCGATGTCGGGCGGGGCCAGTCCTGCGGCGGCGAGTTCGACGAGCCGCAAATCCATTCGCAGATCCGGGAATTCGCGTCGGATGCATGCCACCACCGATGGCATCCAGGCGGCTCCCGCCGACGCGAAGTAGGTGATGCGCAGGGTGCCCGCGCGTCCGTCCCGCAGGTCCGACACGACCCCGTCGAGCCGGGTGAGCTGGTCGAAGAGCGCCGACGATGCGGATGCCAGCGCGGTGCCCGCATCCGTGGGGGTGATGCCGCGTCCGTCGCGTTCCACGAGCGTCAATCCGGTCTCGCGTTGCAGCGCGGCGATGTGCTGGCTCACCGCCGACGACGTGTAGCCGAGTGCGAGCGCGGCGCCGCTGACGGAACCCTCGGCCACCACTGCCCGGAACACGCGAAGTCGATGCGGGTCGATCATGAACCCGATAGTACAGCGCGACTGACGAATGGTTAATGAATATGAACTTGTGCTGAACAGATCCCGGGACGAGCATGGAGCACATGAGCCGTCGTGCACCCGACCTCGCCGCCCTCGCCGCGGCGGTCACCGTCGTCTTGTGGGCGTTGTCGTTCATCGCGATCCGCTCGGCCGGCACGGCCTTTTCGCCGGGAGCGCTGGCGTTCGGACGCCTGGCCGTCGCCGTCGTGGCGCTCGCCGTGATCGCCGTCATCGCGGCCGCCGGTCGTCGCACGGGCTCCCGAACGATCGTCCCCCGGTTGCCTCGCGGTCGTGCGCTGGGCCTCGTCGTCGCCTACGGGGTGGCCTGGTTCGGGGCATACACGGTGGTGCTCAACTGGGCCGAGCAGCATCTCGATGCGGGTACCGCCGCTCTGTTGGTCAATTTTGCGCCCATTCTGGTGGCGATCGCTGCCGGATTGTTCCTGGGCGAGGGCTTCTCACGACGCCTGGGAATCGGGATCGCCATCGCCTTCTCCGGGGTGGTGCTCATCTCCGTCGGTGGCGACGGCGGGCACACCGAGTGGCTGGGCATCGTGCTCGGGCTGATCGCCGCCGTGCTCTACGCGCTCGGGGTGCTGCTACAGAAGGTGGCGCTGCGGGAGGTGGATGCGCTGGCAGCCACCTTCTGGGGTGTGGTCGCCGGGGCGATCGTCACCGTGCCGTTCGCCCCCGCCACGGTGCGCGAGATGGCAGCCGCACCGGCCGCCGACATCGCCGCCGTGGTGTTCCTCGGCGTCGGTCCCACCGCGATCGCCTTCACCACGTGGGCCTACGCGCTGCGCCGCACCGGCGCCGGCGCGATGGCGGCCACCACCCTGGTGGTGCCCGCACTGGTCATCGTGTTGTCGTGGCTGCTGCTCGACGAGGTGCCCACCCCGATCCGGATCGTCGGCGGTGTGCTGTGTCTGGCGGGCGTGGCCATCACCCGTGGGCTGCTGTGGCCGCGCCGATCGGCCAGGCCCACGGCCATGCGTGCCGTCGTGCGGGAGCCGGGCCACCCACTAGGCTGAGGACATGGCCGCACAGAGCGTGACCTCCACGAAGATCTACATCGCATCTGCCGAAGCGGAGACCGGAAAGTCGACGGTCGCACTCGGCGTTCTCTCCCTGCTGACCGCGACCGGCGGACGCGTCGGCGTCTTCCGACCCATCTCGCGCGCCGCCCGCGGACAGCGGGACTACCTGCTCGATCTCCTCATCGAACACACGTCGGCCGACATCGGGTACGACGACGCGATCGGGGTGACCTACGAGCAGGTGCACTCCGACCCCGACGGCGCCATCGCCGAGATGGTGGCGCGCTTCCACGCCGTGGAGTCGCGCTGCGACGCCGTCGTCATCGTCGGTTCGGACTACACCGACGTGGGCAACCCGTCCGAACTCACGTTCAACGCGCGCATCGCCGCCAACCTGTCGGCGCCGATCATCCTGGCGCTCAAGGCGGTTGACCGCACACCCACCGAGATCCGTGATCTCGCCGAACATCTCCTGACCGAGATCGCCGCGATGCACGCCACGACCTCGGCGGTGGTCGCCAATCGATGCGATCCCGAGGACATGCCGCTCATCGCGGAAGAACTCGAAAAGCTCGACGTGCCGAGCTGGTGCCTGCCCGAGGAGCCGGTACTGTTCGCCCCCACCATGTCGGAACTGAAGGTGTCGCTCGACGCCCAGATGTACAGCGGCGACGAGGAATTGCTCGATCGCGAGGCACTCAAGGTGATGGTCGGCGGCATGACCGTCGAACACATCCTGGAACGGCTCACCGACGGCACCGTCGTCATCACCCCGGCCGATCGCTCCGATGTGTTGCTCTCGCTGGTCACGGCCAACGCGGCCCATGGCTTTCCCCGACTGTCCGGCATCATTCTCAACGGCGGTCTCAAACCGCACCCGATGATCGACATGCTCGTCAACGGTTTGCAGCCGACGCTGCCGATCATCATGTGCGAGCAGGGCACCTACGAAACCGCTCGCACGGCCGCCGACACCCGCGGTCGCATCGCCATCGGCTCGGCCCGCAAGATCGACGCCGCGCTGGCGCTGATGGAATCGCATGTCGACTCCGGCAAACTGATGGAGGTGCTCGACGTCCGGCCGCCGGAGGTCACCACCCCGCAGATGTTCGAGTACGGACTCATCGCCCGCGCCCGCGCCGACCGCAAGACCATCGTGCTTCCCGAGGGGGACGACGACCGAATCCTGCGTGCGGCAGGACATCTGCTGCGCCGCAACGTGGTGTCGCTGATTATCCTCGGCGAGGCGTCGGCGGTGGGCAGGCGCGCCCAGGAACTCGGCATCGATCTCGCCGGAGTGGAGATCATCGATCCCGCCACCTCGCCGCTGACCGACGAGTTCGCCCACATCTACGCCGATCTCCGCAAGCACAAGGGTATGGATTTCGAGCACGCACAGGAGCGCATGCGCGACGTGTCGTACTTCGGCACCATGCTCGTCTACACCGGACAGGCCGACGGCATGGTGTCCGGCGCCGCGCACACCACCGCGCACACCATCCGGCCGGCATTCGAGATCATCAAGACCCAGCCGGGTGTCTCGACGGTGTCGAGTGTCTTCTTCATGTGTCTCGCCGACAAGGTTCTCGCGTACGGCGATTGCGCGATCGTGCCCGACCCCACCGCCGAGGAACTCGCCGACATCGCCATCTCGTCGGCGGGCACCGCTGCGGGCTTCGGGATAGAGCCGCGGGTGGCGATGCTCTCGTATTCCACCGGCCGTTCGGGTACCGGCGCCGACGTCGACAAGGTGCGGGTGGCCACCGACCTGGTGCGCGAGCGGGCGCCGGAGTTGCTGGTGGAGGGGCCGATTCAGTACGACGCCGCGGTGGAACCGTCCGTGGCGGTGACCAAGATGCCCGATTCGGAGGTGGCCGGACGTGCCACCGTGCTGATCTTCCCCGACCTGAACACCGGCAACAACACCTACAAGGCGGTGCAGCGCAGCGCGGGCGCCATCGCGATCGGTCCCGTGTTGCAGGGCCTGCGGCGTCCGATCAACGACCTCTCTCGGGGCGCTCTGGTGTCCGACATCGTGAACACCGTTGCGATCACCGCGATTCAGGCCCAGAACATGCAGCCCGACCAGAGCATGTCCACCGAGGCGGTCGCCCAGTGAGTGTCTCGGCGGCCGGCGCCGTCCTGGTGCTCAACGCAGGCTCCTCGTCGCTCAAATACCAGTTGCTCCACCCCGACAGCAGGGTGGTGGTGGCCGAGGGTATTGCCGAGCGGATCGGTGACGACGGGGCGTCCATCTCGCACTCACAGGACGGCGAGACGGTCAACGAAACCCTCCCGCTGCCGGATCATCTCGCCGCGATCGAGGCGGCGAAGGGCCTGTTCGACGCCCACGGGGTGTCGCTTGCGCACGCCGGACTTGCCGCCGTGGGCCACCGCGTCGTGCACGGTGGTCGTAGCTTCTTTCATCCCACGTTGATCACGCCGGAGGTGATCAGCGAGATCTCGCGGATCTCTCCGCTTGCGCCACTGCATAATCCGGCAAACCTCACCGGCATCGAGGCGGCACGCAAGCTGCTTCCCGAGGTGCCGTCGGTCGCCGTCTTCGACACCGCCTTCTTCCACGACCTGCCCGACGCCGCCGCCACCTACGCGATCGATCGGGGTGTGGCCAGCCTGCACGCGGTGCGCCGCTACGGGTTTCACGGCACCAGTCACGAGTTCGTCTCCGGCCGGGTGGCGCAGTTCCTCGGCCGCGATCTCGCCGACCTCAACCAGATTGTGCTGCATCTGGGCAATGGCGCGTCGGCATCGGCGATCGCCGGGGGGCATCCGATCGACACCACGATGGGCATGACACCGCTGGAGGGACTGGTGATGGGCACCCGCAGCGGCGATATCGACCCCGGCCTCGTGCTGCACCTGAACCGGGTGGCCAAACTGAGCGTCGATCAGATCGACACCCTGCTGAACAAGAACTCCGGACTGAAGGGATTGTGCGGGGAGAACGACTTCCGCGTGATCACGACACGGATGGAGAACGGCGACGTCCACGCACATCAGGCCTACGACGTCTACATCCACCGCCTGCGCCGCTACATCGGCGCCTACATGATCGAACTCGGCCGGGTGGACGCCATCACCTTCACCGCGGGAGTCGGCGAGAACGCGGCAGGTGTGCGTGCCGACGCTCTGGCGAACCTGGAGAACTACGGGATCGTGGTCGACCCGGAACGAAATGCGGTGCGCAGCAAGGAACCGCGGCGGATCTCGGCCGACACCAGTGCCATCGACGTACTGGTGGTACCGACCAACGAAGAACTCGCGATCGCCCGACTGGCCGCAGAAGTGGTGACAGGAGGCGGCTAAAGCCATCTCTCAGCGGTTCTCGGTCAGGACGTGCCGGTACGTTCAGCGTAGTTCTTCCGTTTCCGGTGGTCGACGTCACCGAGGAAGACATGGTCGGCACCGACGAAGCGCTCGACGGCCTCAGCCACACCCTGAGGAAGAAATCTCCTGGCGCTCAACGCCAGGACAAATGATCGCGGCACCACGAGGCGCGGGCGCGGATTGTCGATCAGCCCGACAACCGCTTGCGCGACGTCATCGGGTTCGATATTCGCGAATCCCCTCGCGTGCCCGATCCCGGCGATCATCTCGGTGTTGGTCAGCGAAGGCAGTACCGCGGAGAACTCGACACCGGTGCCGCGATTCTCCAACCGGACCGCGTCGGTGAAACCGAGCACGGCGAACTTCGAGGCCGAATACGTTGCGATACCGGGTACCGGCATGATCGCGCCGGACGAGGAGATGTTGATGATGTGCCCGCGGCCCCGGGGGATCATGCGTGTGGCCGCGAGTTTGGTGCCCAGCATCATGCCGTAGGTGTTGACGGCCAGCACGCGCTGGGTGTACTCGTCCGGCTCGTCCACAAAGGGGCCCACGGCGATGATCCCGGCGTTGTTGACCAACACGTCGATTGCTCCGAGGTCGTCCTCGACCGCGCCGAGGAAGTCGCCGAAGGACTGCCGATCGGTCACATCCACACGGCGGTGGAGCTCGAACCCATTCGCGGCCGCCGCTTGTTCGAGGGCGCCCTGGTCGATGTCGCAGACGGCGACTCTGGCTCCGCGGACATGCACGGCCGCGGCGATCGCCAGGCCGATACCGCGCGCTGCACCGGTGACGGCGACGACCTTGCCCGCAAGACTGACTGATCGACTCATTTGCGCCTCCGCGAGGGAACACGTCGTAACGTCACTCTAGAACAATGTCCACGGCCGCACGTAGTTCGCGAGGTCGACCAGCATGAACCGGTGATCGCGATTGGTGCGCGTGGCGCGCGCGAGTTGCCGCAGCGACCGTTCGGTGCCCGCCCGCAGCCCCTGCTCGCTGAAGGGAAAGCCCAGGAGCTTCTTCGGTTCACCGCCCCCGTCGGGGTGCGCGATCACCCAACCCAGTGCGGTGCCGAGCACGATCAGGAGTAGTCGCGGCTTGCGGGGCTCGGAGTCGGGCATCGCCTCCATGCGGGCGGCCGCGGCCACCAACTGCGCCTTGGTCACCTCGGCCGGATCGCGACCATGCACGAGTGCGATCACCGCGGTGGCCCGTGCGGTGTTGAAATGCCTACTGGTGGCCGGAACCTCATCGAGCGGTTCGATCGCCGCATCGAAATCGCCGCGGGCCACTGCGAGGCGGGCCATACCGAAGGCCGCGGTCACGATACTGTGATCGGTCAACCACAGGTCGTGATAGTTTTGCGCGGCAACATGATACAGCTCGAGCACCCGATCCCGTGACCGATCGGAGTGGTCCTTCTCGTCGGACAGCCAGCGGCCGATCAGTTCCGCAGTGCCCGCGACGGCCAGCTTGGGTGCCACCTCGCCGGGCATCGCCAGCAGCACCTCGTCGAAACGTTCGTAGGCGAGTTCGGGCTCGTCGTTCATCAGCGCGCAGATACCCATATACCACTGCACCCGCCACGAATCGCCATGCTGCACAGACACTTCACGCAGCAGCGCCAGCGCGGTGTCCACGTCGTCGAGTTCCAGGTGTGCGCGTGCCTCGGCCAGGTCGATCTCCAGGGACGGGTGTTTGTCGCTCGACGCGTGTCCCAGCAGTGACCGGAATCCCTCGGCACGGGCGGCATGGATCGAATCCAGCGTCTGCCGCGGATCGGACAGTGCCGCCGAATTCAGCAGTCCGGCAGCGGGATCGGCCGGATCCACCAGCGGCACCGGCAACGCGCGGGCCATGTCCACCGGATCGTAGAAGGCCGCCTGGTCGGGATCGAAGAAGCCGTCGACCGGCGCCAGCATCAGATCGGTCCCGAAGGTGGAGCGCTGCGGGGTGAACACCGTCGACAGCGACGGCCGCGGCACACCGGTGTGCACGGCGACCGTCTCGCGCAGCACATTGAGCATCTGCGTGGTCATCTCCTCGGCGGAGGAGAACCGGTCGTGCGGATCGGTCGCGGTGGCCCGCGCCAACAGCAGGTAGAACGACGGATTGTCCCGGAACACCGGGGTGGTCTCGGCGTCGGGCAGCCCGTCGACCAGTCTGCCGTCCTTCTTGGGCATGTGGACGGTCAACGCGGCCAGGGTGCGCCCGATGCTGTAGATGTCGGTCACCACCTGCGGGCCGGTGCGCACGATCTCCGGTGCCTGGAAACCCGGGGTGCCGTACAGGTGCCCGTACCCGTTGATCGGCGACACCGCGCCGAGGTCGATCAGCTTCACCTCGTCACTGCCGACCATCACGTTGTCGGGTTTGACGTCGTTGTACACCAGACCCACCGAATGCAGGTATCCGATCGCGGGCAGCACCTCGAGCATGTAGGCCATCGCCTGCTCGACGGTGAGCAGTTTGCCCGGGCGCGTCGCGGTGATCTGCTTGAGGGTGCGGCCACCGATGTACTCCATCACGATGTAGCCGAAGCGCTCGCCGTACTCGTTGATGTGCTCGACGAAGTTGTAGATCTTCACGATGCCGGGGTGGTTCACCGACGCCAGGAACTGTCGTTCGGCCAGCGCCACCTGCTGCGCCTCGGAATCCGAGGAGTTCAGCAGACCCTTGAGCACCACCGGCCGGTCGGAGACGTTGCGGTCGATGGCCAGGTAGATCCACCCCAGCCCGCCGTGTGCGATGGCCCCGGCGATCTCGTACTGGCCGGCCACCAGGGTGCCGCGCGCCAGACCCGGCACAAACGAGTACCGCGCACCGCAATGCGGGCACACTCCGGTGAGTTCACCGGCACCCGAGCCGCCCGAACGCCCCACGGGTCGTCCGCACCACCAGCAGTCCCGCTTGCCCTCGGCGATGACCGGCGAGTCCAGCACGGCGTCTTCGGGTTCGATGTCGGTGATCTTGGGAAGCTCCACCAGTCCGCTGCCCAGCCGCCGGTCGTGCACGCGGGCGCGTTGGCGCGGCACCAACCGTCGGGTGTGTCCCACCGACACCAGCGCCTCGGTGGGAATGGTCGGACCCGACCGCACCACCGGTCCGGTGGAGTCACGGCTACCCGACTGCGGCGTGGCCTCGGTGCCCATGTCGAGTTGATCGAGACTCGCCTTCTGGGTGCCCATGTCGAGCTGATCGAGACTCGCCTTCTGGGTGCCCATGTCGAGCTGATCGAGGCCGGCCTTCTGGGTGCCGACGTCGAGTTGGTCGAGGGTCGCCTTCTGGGTGCCGACGTCGATATCCGAGCGCGCCCCATCCCCGGAGGTCCCTGCCCGCGTGGCGTCCGGGCCTTCGTCGGATGTCGACATCTCACACCGCCTCGATCAGGATCGCACCGCCTCAATCACGGTAGTCCGGTTGTGGTGGACCGTCGCCGGGTCCCAGGATCGACAGCCACTGGTTGTACATCTCCTGCCATCTTCCGGAGGCGCGGAGACGTTCGAGGGTGCCGTTGACGAATCGCACCATGTCGTCGTGTCCGCGTGGGATGCCCACCCCGTAGTACTCCTCGCCCAGACCCGGACCCACCACCTCGACCCACGGATCCTGGCTGGCGAGTCCGGCGAGAATCGCGTCGTCGGTGGTCACCGCGTCCACCTGGCCCTGTTGCAGCATCACCAGGCAATCCGCCCACGTCGTGGTCGTCACCATCTTCGCACGGGGCTGGATCTGCTGCATCCGGCCGAGCGACGTGGTGCCGCGCGCCGCGCACACCCGCTTGCCGGCGAGCTGTTCCGGCCCGCTGATCCCGGAATTTCGTTGTGCCAGAATCTTTTGCGACGCAACGTAATACGGGCTGGAGAAGCTGGCGTCGCGGAGCCGGTCGCAGGTGATGCTCATCGTCTTGACCACCACGTCGACCTCTTCGTTGCGTAACGCCTCGGTGCGTTCGTCGGAGCTCAGCACGCGGTACTCGATCCGATTCGGGTCGCCGAAGATGTCGCGGGCGATCTCGCCGGCCACATCGGCGTCGAATCCCTTGATGTCACCGGAGATCGGGTCGCGGAAGCTGAACAGGTTGGATCCGATGTCGAGTCCGACGATGAGCCTGCCGCGGCGCTCGATGGCCTCCATCGTGCTGCCCGGCGGCATCTTCATCGGTTCGGGGTGTTCGCCGCGCGGGCGCAGACTGGCCGTCGCGTCGCATGATTCGGAGTTGGGTGGACTCTCCACCGCAACGTTGGTCTCGGCGCCCGGCGGGGTGGGCATCATCGCCGCGGCGACAGGCGCGGGTGAGTCGGGTGCGGGAAACGTGACGCATCCTGTCAGCGTCACCGCGGCCGCCGCCATCGCCAGCGCGGCGGCGGCTCGCGTGCGCGCCTGCCGGCCGTTCATCGGTACTCCCGGATACGGGGGATGAGTCCCAGCACGAGCGCGACGGTGGCGAACACGGTCAGGGCGAGGATGCCGTTACCGGTGAAACCGAGCACGCGTTGGGCGGTGTTGATGTCGTCTCGAAACGACGTGCGGGTGGTGGTGATCCCCTCGACCAGAGCCGCATCCACCGCGTCGTAGCTGGTGGCCGAACTCTGCGGTGACTCGCCCACCGTCATCTCGCGCGCGGCGATGAAGTCACCGGCTTCCATCTTCTGCCGCACCTGCTCGTCGGTGGTCGTCCACTGGTCGAGCGCACCGCGCAGCGAGGTCAATTGCGTGGCGCTCAGGGAGCCGGCCGAACCCTGGTCGTCGCGCAGTTCGGTCAGGATGCGCCCGATCTGCGCGGTGGAATCCTCGAATGCGCTCTGCTGGGCGGCCTGGTCGCCGCGCCGCAGCAGCGAGAGCATCTCCGCCGACCGCGCCTGCTGGGTGAGGATGCGGGCCTCGGTGAGCTGCCGCAGTGGTTCGGCGCCGTCGGACTTGGCCGCGCTCGTCGCCGCCACCGACAGCAGTCCCGATGCCAGCAGCCACACCAGGCCACCCAGGATCGCCACCAGCGCGGCGAGAATGCCGACGTTGAACCGGCGTCGGGTCCGCTTGGCCAGGTAGCGGGACACCGCGACGAAGGCCATCGCCAGTACCAGCAGTGCCGCGTACACGCCCCACGGCGGCACGGTGAGCGTTTGCTGCGGGTCGGCGATCGCCGCCGACCGTCGTTCGTAGAGTCGCTGCGCGGCGGGCAGGATGCGGCTCTGCATGAGCGCGGAGGCCTGCCCGAGGTAGGCCGATCCCACCGGATTGTTGAGCCTGTTGTTGGTTCGGGCCGTTTCGATCAGTCCGCTGTAGACGGGCAGCGCGGTCGCGATGATCTTGAGATCGGAGTTCATGGCGCGATCGACGGCCGAATCCTGGGTGCCCGGGGTGCCGGTGTCGCCCGCGGCGATGAGCAGCGACGCCGACGCGGTCGCGAGCGCGTCGGAATAGCGCTCGCGCAATTGCGGGGTTTCCAGCCCGCCGGAGATGAACGCCGAGTTGGCCGCGGCGTCGGCGATCGACAGCGAACTGTAGAGCACCTGCGCCGCCTCGGCGAGCGGCTCGGCGCGATCGATCATCGTCTGCAGCGACGCGGTCCGGTCCTTCAGCGTCGTCGAGGCGTACCAGCCGGTGACGAGCGCAGCCACCGACAGCACCATGGAGATGAGGATGAGTTTTCCGGGCGTGGTACCCGCGTAGTGGCGCATCGACGACAGCGGCGACTGGGTGCGCGTCGGTGCGGAGGAGATGAGTTCGCGGCGGTCGGCGAGGACCTGGCGGATCGGCGGCGAGGTCGGATTGGGGCGGAAGGTTCTCCCGGCGCGGGTGAGTGCCGTGCGCACGGGAGAAGCGTCGCCGGTCACCTCAGATCCCTTCCGAGTGCTCCATCATCTGTGGTCCGCGCTCCCTGGATGCCTGCCATCTGTACGTATATCGCTCGCCGGTGCGAGTCCGTTTCCAGCCTAGCCCCCGACGCCGCGATCCGAGGTGGACCTGGCCCTCGCCGGGTGAGTCCCCTACGGTTGACCTGTGGTACGCGGAGACGGCGACGGCTGGGTGCTCGACCCGGACGGTACGCGGTACTGGGGTGTGCACGGTGCGGCCGGATTGCTGCTCCGCGCGCCGCTGCCGGACGGCACGATGACCGTCCTGCTGCAGCATCGGGCCATCTGGTCACATCAGGGTGGCACCTGGGCGTTGCCCGGGGGCGCCCGCGACTCCCACGAGAGCGCGATCGACACCGCCGTGCGCGAGGCCGACGAGGAGGCCGGCATCGGCGGTCACGATCTGCGGGTGGTGGCCGCGCTCGTCACCCACCGTGCCCGGGCCGGCTGGACCTACACCACGGTGATCGCCGACATCGACGAGCCGGTGCGCACCTTCCCGAACGGTGAGTCCGCGGAGCTGCGGTGGGTTCCCGAAGCCGACATCGCCTCGCTTCCGCTGCATCCGGCGTTCCGGGAGAGCTGGCCCCGACTGCGTGACCGGCTGGCCGCGCTCGATTCGAGTGCCTAGGCGATTTCCAGCAGCCGATTGGCCCCGGCGACCAGCGCGTTGATATTCGCCTCATCGGGTGAGGCGCCCACCCCGCATCCCCATCGCTGCAGCCGATCGCGTTCGCACAGCACGAACGTGGTGATCGTGCCCGCGGTCTCACGCTGGTGCAGGCGCAGGATCTGCACCGCGGCGCCGATGTCGTAGAGGATCGACGTCATCGCGCCCATCGCGCCCGACGCGGTGCCCGTCAGCGACATGATGCGGTCGGCATAGGCGATGGTCGCACGACATTCCACCAGGTCGGAGGCTGTGGGGGTCAGCGACCACGAACCGAGCCGGATGGCTCCGGAGGTCGAGTACTCGTCGATGAATTCCTGCCAGGACATGCCGGGGACCTCCTCGCGGATCGCGGCGGGCAGCAGCCCGCCGGGTGGACACGACAAGGCTGACTCGCGCAGATGAAGGCTGTGCATCACGAATGGTCATTTCGGTGGAAGAAGCGATGACCGACGAGCGCGCAACGACCCCGCAGCGGGGGGTCGATCGAATCAGACCCCGCTGCGGCGGGTTACGAGGAGGCTCGCGCTGCACAACATGATGTCGGTCAGCCTAGCAGGTGCGCGCGCAGTTGGCGGGTGGCGGTCGCGGGGTCGTGCGCGGCGGTGATCGCGCGCACCACCACCGCCCGCCGCGCCCCCGCGGAGCGCACCTGTGCGAGCCGCCCGGTATCGATGCCGCCGATCGCGAACCACGGCTTGACCGCAGCGACGGGCGCGGCGGCCACCTGCCGCACCAGGTCGAGGCCCGGGGCGGGCCGTCCCGGTTTGGTGGGGGTGGGCCAGCACGGACCCACGCAGAAGTAGTCGACGTCGGTGTCGGTCGCGGCGTGCATGGCCTGGTCGATGTCGTGCGTCGATCGCCCGATCAGCACGTCGGGGCCGACGATCGTGCGGGCGTCGGCTGGGGCCAGGTCATCCTGGCCGACGTGCAGCACGTCGGCACCGGCGAGAGCGGCGATATCGGCACGGTCGTTGACCGCGAGCAGCGCATCGCGAGCGGAGGTCAGCTCGCGCAGGCCGGCCAGGATCTCCAACTCGTGGCGTGCCTCGAGTGCACCGAACCGCTGCTCACCCACCGATCCCTTGTCGCGCAGTTGGACGATGTCGACGCCGGCGGCGAGGACGGCGTCGACGAAGTCGAGCAGATCACCGCGCTCGCGGCGGGCATCGGTGCACAGGTACAGCGTGGCGGCGTCGAGTCGCTGCCGTTTCCCTCCGGTCACGACGACAAGCGTAGGCGCGGGTAGCATCGCGACAACAAGCACACGGGAGTCCGCGGAACGCCGGGCTGAGAGTGCGGGACGCCCCCGCTGACCGTCACACCTGATCCGGATCATGCCGGCGAAGGAAGGATCTCTGCACTCATGCCAGCTGTACGCCCGTCGCCTGAGACGTACCCCCGCCCCACCGATCTCGCGGTGATCGGCGGTGGTGTCATCGGGCTGACCTGTGCGCTGGCCGCAGCCGACGCCGGACTGCGGGTGGTGGTTCACGACGCGGGTCCGGGGCGACGGGCCTCGCAGGTGGCCGGGGGCATGCTCGGCTCGCTCGGGGAGGGCATCCCCGGCGAGGAACGGCTACTGGCCATCACCTCGGCATCGGTGGCGCGCTGGCCGCAGCTGCTCGACCGTCTCGACGAGGTGTCGCCATCGGAGACCCCGCATCGGCCGGTGCGCACCGCCACCGACTCACTGTTCGTGGGAACCTCGTCGGCAGATTTGCGTGAACTCGATCGGCTGGCCGAATCCTCATGGGATGCAAGCCTTGTGCCCGGACGCGAGGTGCGGCGCATCGACCCGGCGCAGGTCCGCGACCTCGAGCCCGCACTGTCGCGCGTGCGCGGCGGGTACCTGGTGACCGGTGAGGGGGCCGTCGACAACCGTCTGCTTCTCCTTCGCCTGCGGGCGGCGCTGCTTGCCGCGGGCGGCACGGTGATCGACGGGCCGGTCTCCTCGCTCGACGACGTGCACGCCGGCCAGGTGCTGATCGCCGCGGGCGCCGGAGTGCGGAGGCTGTGGCCGCAGGCGCCGATCCACCTGCTCAAGGGCGAGATCCTGCGGTTGCGCCGCACCCCGTGGTCGGTGCCGCCACCGACCCGCGTCATCCGTGCCCGGGTGGACGGGCGCGCGGTGTACCTGGTGCCGCGTGACGACGGAATCGTGCTCGGCGCAACACAATACGAGTCCGACGACGAATCATCCGGCGCAGACGTGGGCGGTGTCACCGACCTGCTCGCCGACGCGGCAGAAGTCCTCCCCGGGTTGCGCGGTTACGAACTCGCCGAGGTCGGTGTCGGATTCCGTCCGTGCACCCCCGACGCGCTGCCGATCATCCGCCGCCTCGACGAGCGGACGTGTGTCGCAGCCGGATTCGGCCGCAACGGGATCGTGCTGGCGCCGTATGCCGCCGCCGAGGTGCAGCGTCTGCTGGGCGTGGACGCCACGCTCACGGTCGCGGGCACCGGGGGTGAGGGTCGATGACGATCACGGTCAACGGCGAACACATCGACTGGGCCGCGGGCACCTCGGTGGGTGATCTGGTCGCCTCGCTCGGGCTACCCGATCGCGGCATCGCCGTCGCGGTCGACGGTGCGGTGGTCCCGCGCGGGCGCTGGCACACCGCGGTGTCCGACGGCGCGATCGTCGAGGTCGTGACGGCGGTGCAGGGTGGCTGAGCGCCTGGTGATCGCCGACCGAGAGTTCGAATCGCGGCTCATCATGGGCACCGGCGGGGCGGCGAATCTCGCGGTCCTCGAACGCGCACTGATCGCCTCGGGCACCGAGCTCACCACCGTCGCCATGCGCCGGGTGGGCGCGGGATCCACAACGGGGATCCTGGATCTGCTGCGGCGGCTGCGCATCGACGTGCTGCCCAACACCGCGGGCAGCCACAGCGCCGCCGAGGCGGTCCTCACCGCGCAACTGGCCCGCGAGGCACTCGACACCGCATGGGTCAAGCTCGAGGTGACCGCCGACGAACGCACCCTGATGCCCGACGCCGTCGAACTCGTCGACGCCGCGCGCAGGCTCGTCGACGACGGATTCACGGTGCTCGCCTACACCAACGACGACCCGGTGCTCGCCACCCGCCTCGCCGATCTCGGGGTGGCCGCGGTGATGCCGCTCGGCTCGCCGATCGGGACGGGCCTGGGAATCGGCAACCCGCACAACATCGAGATGATCGTCGCCGGAGCCGACGTCCCGGTGATCCTCGACGCCGGGATCGGCACCGCGAGCGACGCCGCGCTGGCGATGGAACTCGGCTGTGACGGCGTGCTGCTGGCATCGGCGGTCACCCGCGCGGTCGATCCCGAACGGATGGCTACGGCGATGCGCCACGCGGTGGCGGCCGGGTGGCTGGCCGCCGGTGCCGGTCGGATCCCCAAACGCTTCTGGGCGCACGCCTCCTCGCCCGGCGCCGATTGATCGCTAGGGTCGAGGACGTGCTGGAACTAGTCCACCTGACCAAGAACTTCGGCGGGGTGCGCGCCGTCGACGATCTCACGTTCACCGTCGCACCCGGGCACGTCACCGGGTTCCTGGGACCCAACGGCGCAGGCAAGTCCACCACGATGCGCATGATTCTGGGACTTGACAGGCCCACGTCGGGGACCGCCACCATCAACGGGGCGCCCTACACGGCGCTGGCGCATCCGCTGCGGGAGGTCGGCGCCCTGCTCGACGCGAAATGGGTGCATCCCAACCGTTCGGCCCGCGCCCACCTGCGGTGGCTGGCCACCAGCAACGGCATTCCGACGGCCCGGGTCGACGAGGTGCTCGCGATGGTGGGCCTCACCGACGTCGCGGGTAAACGCGCCGGCGGGTTCTCCCTGGGTATGTCCCAGCGTCTCGGACTGGCCGGTGCACTGCTCGGCGACCCGCACACGCTGTTGCTCGACGAGCCGGTCAACGGTCTCGACCCCGAGGGCATCGTGTGGATCCGCAACTTCATGCGGGCGCTCGCCGGCCAGGGACGCACCGTGCTGGTGTCGAGTCATTTGCTCACCGAGATGTCGCTGACCGCCGACCATCTGGTGGTGATCGGCCGCGGCAAGCTGATCGCCGACTGCTCGGTCGCCGAGTTCACCGCGCAGGCCAGGCCCACCGTCCGGGTGCGTACGCCACAGCCCGCGGAACTGCACCGGGCGCTCGTCGACGCCGGATTGCACGTCACCGGGTACACCGCGCCCGACGGCCGGGTGGTGTTATCGGTGGCCGACACGGTCACCGACCGGGTCGGTGACGTCGCCGCGGCGGCCGGCATCACGCTGCACGAGTTGGTTTCCGACACGCCCTCGTTGGAGGACGTGTTCATGTCGGTCACCGCCGGCGCCGTCGAATTCCAGGGAGGCCGATGATGTGGGCCGGTGCATTGCGGGCCGAGTGGATCAAATTGACGTCCACCCGCGCGCCGTTCTGGTGCCTTGGCGTGGTGATCCTTCTGGGACTTGGTCTCTCGCTGTTGATCACGATCGCCACCCGCGGTGGCACCGGGGGCGGCCCCGACGCGGTGGCGGGGTTCGGTGCTGCCGACTATCTGACCGGGGTCAACTTCTTCGGCGTGGTGGTGTTGATGATCATGGCGGTGCTGGCCATCACCACCGAGTACCGGTTCGGCACCATCCGGGCGTCCTTTCTCGCGGTGCCGCGGCGCCCACTGGTGCTGTGTGCGAAGGCCGTGATCTACGGAATCCTCACCGTCGTGGTGGTCGCGCTGCTGTCGGCGGCGTCGCTGCTGCTGGTGCTCGCGGTGTCCGACGGGGCGAGCGGACTGCGGCTGGATTCCGAACTCACCCTGCGCCAGATCTGGGGGACCCCGATCTGGGCGGCGCTGTGTGTCCTCGTCGGCCTCGGTGTGGGCGCATTGATCCGGCACACGGCGGGGGCCATTTCGATCGTGCTGGTGTGGATGCTGGTGGTGGAGAACATCCTCGGGGCACTGCCGGTGATCGGGCGGCGGGTGGGACCGTTCCTGCCGTTCCAGAACGGGTCACGTTTTCTGTCCGGCGATGTCGGTGACTACCACTGGAATTCGTGGGTCTCGCTGGGGTATTTCGCCCTTTTTGCCGCACTGATTTTTGTCGCCGGAATCATGGTGATGAATTCCCGGGACGCTTGAGTGAATTTGCCGATGGATCGGTCCGTCGATTTGTATACAACACCCGGAAGTATCGTGGTAGAGGGCTAAAATCTGATCCATGCCGAACAGCTGGCCCCTGGTCGAGCGTGAAAAAGAATTCCGCACGATCCAGGCCGCCCTGACCGATGAGACGCAGGTGTGCGGAGTGGTTCTCACCGGCGATTCCGGGGTGGGCAAAACCACGCTCGCGCGGCACGTCACCTCCGGATTGTCCTCGGGGGTGCGGTGGGTGGCCGGCACCGAATCGGCCCGCTCGATTCCGTTGGGGGTCTTCGCGCATCTGGTGGGGCCCGCGGTGTCCAGCGATCCGGTCACCTATCTCGCCGCCGCACGCGAATCGTTGCTCGCCGACGGCAGCGTGGTGATCGGCGTCGACGACGCCCACCTGCTCGACGAACTGTCGGCCACCCTGCTGCACCAGCTGGCCATCGACCGGGCGGTGCACATCGTGGCGACCGTGCGTAGCGGCGAGGTGGTACCCGACGCGGTGACGTCGCTGTGGAAAGACAATCACCTGGTGCGGATCACGTTGTCGCCGTTCACCAAACAGCAGAGCGTCGAACTGGTCGAGTCGGTTCTGGGCGGGCAACTCGAGGAGCATTCGGCCGACCGGATGTGGGAGGCGTCCGGGGGTAACGCCCTGTTCCTGCGGCACCTCGTGGAAGGTGCCCGCGAAGCGCGGACTCTGCGGCAGGTCAACGGGGTGTGGCAGTTACGCGGTCGCGCGGCCATCACCTCCGAGCTCGCCTCCCTGCTCGCGGGGCGCATCGACCACCTGTCGCCCTCGGTGCTGGGCGCGCTGAAGTATCTGAGTCTGTGCGAACCCGTCGACATCGACGTGCTGTCCGAGCTCGCGGGTGAGGAGGCGGTGGAGCAGGCCGAGATCGACGGCCTGGTGCGCATCGTCCGCGACGGCAGGCAACTCAACGTCTCCTTCCAGCATCCCCTGTTCGGCGAGGTCATCCGGCGTCGGCTCGGCCTGGCCTCCTCACGCCGGTTGCGCGGGCAACTGGTCTCGGCGTTGCGATCGCGTGCGCTCGACACCCCGGCCGACCGGATCCGCCTCGCCGATCTGGCGCTGGAGAGCGACGTGTCGGCGGTGGACCGAGCCCTGCTCGGCGCCGCGGCCCGCGATGCACTCAACCTGGCGCAGACGCCGCTGGGGGAGCGGTTCGCGCGGGCGGCGATGGCCGAGGGCGGTGGGCCGGTCGAAGCCGAACTGCTCGCTCGCGCCCTGATGTGGCAGGCCCATCCGGATGAGGCCGAGGACATCCTGTCGCGGTTTCCCGTCGACGATCTCGACGAGGTGACGGCGACGAGTATCGGGCTCGTGCGGGTGGGCAACATGTTCTGGGCGATGGGCGACGCCGACCGAGCAGACGCCTTGCTGGGCGCCCTCCGCACGCGGGTGCAGGACCCGAACCTCACCGAGATAGTCGACGGAATAGGTTCTGCCTGTGCACTTTTCGAGAACAACCTGTCGCTCGCGGTGACCCTGTCCGATAAGGTACTCGGGTCGGCGGCGCCACTGCCGTGGGCGGTGGAATGGGCGGCTTTCGGCGGGATGCTCTCGCGTGCGTTGCAGGGGTGCGGTGATCAGGTGGCGCCGCTGGCCGAGCGTAGCCGGGAGGCCGAGGTGAAGACCGACGGACTCCTGCGTTTCCCCACCGGGATCGGGGAGATCCTCGCGCTGACGCTGACGGGCAACCTCCCGGCCGCCGAGACGGCTGCCCAGCGCTACGTCACCTTCGCCAACACCGCGCAGTATCTGGGATGGGCGATGGCCGGCGAACTCGTCGCGGCCGTCGAACTGGCCGGCGGTGCGTGCGGGTCGGTGGTCCGGCGTATCGAGCAGACCCTCGCCACCCTCGACAGCGAGGAGTTCGCGGCCGCCTGGAACTTCCCCGGATTCATCTTCCTCACCCAGGCGCTGAGCGCTCTGGGCCGTGTGGAGGATGCCGAGCGGGCGTTGTCGCGGGGGCGGGCGCGGTACGGCAGGCACGTGGCGGTGTTCGGGCCGATGCTGGAGATCGCGGCGTCGTGGCAGGCCGCGGCGGCGGGCACCCTGACGCGCGCCATCGAGATCGCGCACCAGGCTGCCGCGTCGGCCCGCGCCTCGGGCCAGTTGGCGATCGAGGCGGAGGCGCTGCACAGCGCCGCCCGGTTCGGCGACGCCTCCGTGGCCGACCGTCTCGGCGAACTCGCCGGTCTCGTCGACGGACCGCTGGTGGCCCAGTACGCGCGGCACGCGCGGGCGTTGCGCGACAAGGATGGCGTGGAACTCGATCTGTGCGCGGCAGACCTCGAATCGCTGGGCGTGCGACTCTCGGCGGCCGACTCGGCGGCGCAGGCCAGCGTGCTCCACGACAAGGACCAGCACCGGTCGGCGACCGTCGCGTCGTCGGCGATGGCCAATCGCCTCGCCGCCGAGTGCGGCGGATTGCGCACGCCCGCGCTGGTGCAGGCGGCGCAGCCGCTGCCGCTGACCACCCGCGAACGTGAGATCGCCAACCTGGTGGCCGCGGGCCTGTCGAACAAGCAGATCGCCGAGCGTCTTGTCGTGTCGGTGCGCACCGTGGAAGGCCACATCTATCGCGCGTGCGTGAAACTCGACGTCACCGACCGCGCCGAACTCGCCGCGCTGCTGCGACGCGACGGCTGAGGTCACCCCTTCATTCAGGTACTCAGGGCAAGACCCACCTCGTCGTCACTCACCTGGTGGAAGTCCTTGTACGACAATCCAACTGCGACGAACCCAGGGGGCACCGCCACCGCCACCGCCGCATCGGCCAGGGTGCGCATCACGGCGAGGGTGTCGGCGGGAGCGGTGGGCACCGCGACGATCACGCGGGCCGCACCGCCGCGTCGTGCAGCCTCGACGGCCACGCGCATCGTCATGCCCGTCGCGAGGCCGTCGTCGACGAGGATCACCGTGGCGCCGCGCAGAGCCGGGGCCGGGCGGTCTCCCCGGTAGCGGCGTGACCGCTCGTCGAGAAGTCGGGTTTCCCGGGCCACCGCCTCGTCGAATCGTTTCTGCGACACGCCGAGCCGTCGCGGCACGTCATCGTTCACCACCACCAGACCGCCGCCCGCGACGGCTCCCATCGCGTACTCGGGATTGCCCGGTGCCCCGACCTTGCGCACCACCAGCGTGTCGAGTTTCGCGTCGAGACGGTCGGCGACCTCACGGGCAACGGGGACACCACCGCGTGCCAGCCCGAGCACGATGACCTCGGTGCCGGGGTCCTCGGGGTGGGGGCTGTGGGGGTCGAGGCCGCCGATCTGCGCGATGAGGGTGGCCGCGAGTTGCCGTCCCGCGTCGGCGCGGTCGGCGAACACGGCATCGGAGGCCATGACTCAACCTCACCGGCCTGCACGGTCGGTGTCAAGGCGGTGGCGGACCTAGGGTTGATCCGTGGCAGACGAGTCGGCGCCCGACGACCAAAGCGGTGCACGCACCCACTGGTTGCGCGGCCTCAAGAATCTCGTCGCATCCGAATGGCGCATCATCCGCGGACGCGACCCGGATATCGACGCGCACGAGATCTCCGAGTTCTCCGGGCCCCTGCTCGCCGGCGCGATCATGGTTATCGTCGTCGGGCTGCTGCCGCTGGTGGGTGTGCGGCTCACCGCCGACTCCGAGGCAACCTTCGGTCCGCTGGTCGGATCGTTCGCGCTCGCCGCGGTGTGCACCACCACCGTGGCCTGGCTGATCGCGGTGGTGCTCGCCGGATTCGTGGTGCTCATCGTCTACGACGCGAGCCCGAAGGCGGCCAGTGCGGTCACCGAGCAGGCGGTCCGGTCGTCGTTCGGGCGCATCGAGGACGCGACGGGCAAGGTCACTCTGCTGGCGCTGATCTCCGGTCTCGTCTCCCTCGCGATCGGTCTCCCGGCGATGAGTTCGTCGGATGACGAGACCTCGGTGCTCGAACAGCTACTGGCCGCGCAGGTGGCGTGTCTGCTGCTGGTGTTGGTGCTCGGCTTCACCGTGGAGGCCATCCGCACCACCGCGGAGATCCTCGGATCACAGATCAAGGCGATCTCGTGGCTGGGGGCGCTGGTCATCACCCTGGTGGCGTTCTATCTGGCCGCCACGGTCGGCCCGTTCGAGCCGATCGCGCTGACCCGAAACCTGCTGGACGCCTGGTTACCGGCCGAGGTCGAGGGCGTCCCGCGCGCCGAGGTGGTGGCCGACCTGGTACCGAGTTCGGCCGGGTGGTGGTCGGCGCTGGTGATCGCGCCCTTTGTGCTGATCACGTGGACGATCACCGCGTGGCGTTCCGGCGAGCTGCGCCATCTGCGGGCCGAGATCCGTCAGGCCGGCCGGGAATGATCGCGGTGGACCTCGTCGACCTGCGTGTCGGTCACGTGCGTGTCGCCGACATGGGTTTCGGTGACATGGGTTTCGGTGACATGGGTTTCGGGGACGTGGGTGTTGGGGGCCGCGTCGGCTGCGCGGCGCTCGTCGGGATCGGGTGCATCGGCATCGGGGTCTCGGGCGTCGGCATCCTCCCGGCCGCGCCGCCACCCGCCCTTGAGCGGCGGTGCCTCACCGAAGTGATCGGGGTCGCCCGAGCCGTACCAGGCCACCAGCACCGCGCCGATCACCGCGCCGGCAAATCCCACCATGGCGAGCAGGCCCATGCCCGGTTTGGCGGTATCGCCGAGGAACAACACGCCGATCAGGCTCGGGCCCGCCGTCTCGCCGACCACCAGCATTGCGGTGACCCCGTTGACGGCGCCGATCTGCAGCGCGATCGTCTGCACGAAGAAGCCCACCGCACCGGCCACCGCGATCGTCCATGCCGCGGGGTCGAGTAGCACCGTCACGAGATCGAACGGGTGCACCCCGTCGAGGATGCGCACCGAAATGGCGATGACGCCGAACAGCAGGCCCGCCATGGCACCGCCCACGACGGCCGCATGCTTGCCCAGCCGATACACCGCGAACAGCGCGAACGCCGCCAGCCCGAGGGTCGCGATGAACAGCGCCCAGTGGAACGAGCGCTCCTGGCCGCCGCCGGTCTGATCGCCCGCCGACATGCCCAGCAGGCACAGCGAGAGCACCACCAGCCATATCGCCACCCAGTCGCGGGTGTGCAGGGCGATGTTGAGCATGATCGTGCCCAGCAGGGCGGTGATGATCAGGTTGGCCGACACGATGGTCTGCGAGAGGAACAGCGGCAGAAAACGCGCGGCCACCGCACCTCCGGCGAAACCGATGGTCACCAGCAGTGTGCCCAGCAGGAATGCCGGGTCGAAGAAGGTCGATACCGTCGACCGCAGGGTGGGGCCGCCGGCCGGATTGGTGGTGTCGGTGCCCTCGTCACGTTCGGTCTGGGCGACGCGGCGTGCGCCGAGCGCGCGCAACACCGTGGACATGCCGTAGGCCACGGCGGCCAGGCACGCAGCGACCACACCGATGAAGAACACCACGCACCTCCGATCGCCATCGCCGTGATCTCCGAGTTCGAGATTCTCGTGATTCCCGCCGCCTCGTCAACGAGAATTTCCAACAGCGTGCGACGGGTCTCCTATTCCGCTCTCAGTATTGCCCAGACCCCCGACAGTGGTCGCAGGGGCTGATCGGACGGCGCACACGGTGTCATTAGACTCGCCGTGTGGCCAGTACCGGGAAGCATGTGCTCATCACTTTCGGCCGTTCGTTTCTCACCCTCAACCTGGCGCGGCTGATGTCGGCCGGGGGTCATCGGGTCACCGTCGTCGACAGCATTCCCATCGGCGTCAGCAGGTTCTCCCGCGCCGTCGACGGCTTCCATCTGGTGCCCCCGCCCAAGTTCCGTCCCCAGGACTACTGCCGTGAACTGGCCCGGATCGTCGCCGACGAGGCCGTCGACATCGTGATCCCGATTCACGAGGAAACCGACATCCTCTCGATGATGACCGGTCTGTTCCCGCCGGAATGCCTGCTCTTTCTCTCCGATTTCGAGACCGAGAATCGCCTGCACAGCAAGTACGACTACCAGCGTGAACTGGTGGAACTGGGGATCGAGACGCTGAAGTTCGCGCGGGTCGACGGCCCCGAGGACGCGGCGAAACTCGACTTCGACGTTCCCTTCGCGCTCAAACGCTGCTACTCCCGTGGTTCGCAGAAGGTGCACAAGGTGTTTCCCGGCGACGACCTGTCCTGGGTGGACCATGACCCGGGCAATCCGTGGCTGGCGCAGGAGTGGCTGGCCGGCGATCGGTACTGCACCTATTCGGTGTGCCACGACGGCAAGGTCCTGGCGCACGCCACCTATCCGGTCGACTACGCCATCGGCGGCAGCTCCTGCCTGAACTTCACCTCCGTCGACCACCGGCCCATCGCCGACTGGGTGTCGCGGTTCGTGGCCGCCGAGAAGTTCACCGGTCAGATCGGACTGGACTTCATCGACCATCCCGACCGCGGGCTGTTCACCATCGAGTGCAATCCCCGCGCCACCAGCGGAATCATGATGTTCCGTCCGCACAACCGGGTCGATCGGGCCTTCCTGGGAGAATTTCCGGACGGGGCTTCCGCAGAGGGGGAATCCGCAGAGGGGGAATCCGCAGATCACGCCCCGATCGTGCCCGACCCCGACATCAACCGGATGATCGGATTCGGCATGGCGCTCTACGGCTGGCGACGCTCGGCGCGCAACGGCCGGTCACTGCGACAGTTCTTCCGCGACTTCCGGGCCGGCGACGACGTCATCACCGAGAAGGGTGATCAGAAACCCGCGATGATGCTGCCGTTGGCGTACGTGTGGATCCTGCGCAGCTGTGCGCGCTACCGGGTGGGATTGGCCGAGGGTTTCATGCACGATCACGAATGGGACGGACGTCCCATCTGATCGTCCGGCGCCGCCCCCCGGCGGTGTTCACCGAGGCGCCCGCACCCGGGCGCCACGCACGTACACCTCGGCGATCGCAGGCTCGCGCAACCCCATCAGCAGCGCGAACAGCGTCTGATCGCGCGCGAGCTGCGCGTCGTCGGCGCGCACCCCGTGACGCAGCGACGCGGCCAGCGGCGGCCACCGCTCCGGTTCGATCACCAGGAAGTCGGCCTCCTTCCCGACGTCGAGATTGCCGAACCGATCCTCGGCATCGAGCGCACGCGCTCCGGCGAGGGTGCCGGTGAACAGCATTTCCGCCGGATGCATCGACACGCTCGCGTCGCCGGGTTCGGAGATGTGCACCTTGAAGGCGTCGGCGAGCACCCGCGACACCAGCCACTCGTCGCCCGCGCCGCAGTCGGTTCCGGCGCCGATCGTCACACCGGCGGCGACGGTCCGTCGCCACGGCATGGTTCCCGAGCCCAGGAACAGTTGGGAGGTGGGACAGTGCGCGATGGAGGTACCGGTCTGTGCCATCCGCGCGAGTTCGGCGTCGGTGCAGTGCACCGCGTGCGCCATGATCGTGCGTCGTCCCAGCAAGCTGTCGCCGCCTTCGCGTGACCCCGGCAGAAACTTGCCGTCGTAGGTATCGAGGTATGAGTCGACGGCGAAAAGCTGCTTGACGGTGTCGATTTCGCCGGTGCCGGGGCGGTTGTTCTCGTTGAGGTGGCTGTGCACGAACACCCCGCGGTCGCGCACCGACGCGTACAGGTCACCGAGGGCGCGCAGCGTGTCGGTGGTCACCGACAGCGTGAACCGGGGGACGATCGCCACCTGTAGCAGCGCGGTATCGGGCCCGGTCGCGTCGGCCTCGTGCCACCGGTCGATCTCCGCGGTGGTCAGTGCGATCGCGTCGGCCTCCGACGTCATCAGCGGTGCCGCCGACGGCGGACCGGCGGTCTGGATGCCGCGTCCGCTGACAATGCGGAGTCCGGCGCGTCGGGTGGCCTCGAACAGCTCGTCCTGGGCGGAGGGGAACGCCGACCCGAACACCATTGCCGCGGTGGTTCCCGCGGCCACGCGGCGGCGGGTGAACTCGCGAGCCGCCGCGCGCGCGAAGTCGGGGTCGGCGAGGCGGGCCTCGGCGGGAAAGATGCAGTTGTCCAGCCACTCCAGCAGCTGCCCGCCGCCGTAGGCGTCGAGCGAATAGATCTGCGGAAAGTGGACATGGGTGTCGACGAACCCGGGGATCAGGAAGGCGTCGCCGTGATCGATCACCGGGCCGGTGCCCTCGGCGGTCCCGGCGCTCTTGGTGTTTTCGGTGTTTTCGGTGTTTTCGGGGGGAAGCTCGGTGCGTGGGCCGCAGAACGTGATCCGGCCGGTGTCGTCGTCGATCGTCAGCGCACCGTCGGGCAGGTCGACGAGATGTTGCGCCGCCGCGTCGACGGTCGGCGCTCCGGAGATGTGCACGATGTGGCCGAGGTGGGTCGTCACCCGAGACAGCCAAACACAACGGCCCCGATGGCGCTGGCCGGCCGATCGGACCCGATCAGCCGGTTTCGCGTCTGCCGACGGTGTGGATCACGGTCACCTCGGGATTCCACGGCAGAAGCCGGTCGACGGTGTGCCGCAGCGAGGACACCGGCGGAAGGTCGTGCGGTCCCAACACATTGACCGTCACCGATTCACCGCTGATCGACACGCCGGACACCTCGGTGTCCCGGACCCCGCCGTCGCTCAACCACACCTTCGTGGCCCCGGTGATCTGGCTGACCCACAGCGACGACAGCGAGTACCCCACCATCGGAACCAGGACGATCACCAGGGCCACGGCGACCGCGATGTAGGCGTTCCTCCGCCGGGTGACCGGTCCCTCGTAGGCGACGGCGGCCGCGTAGGCGTAGCCGGCCATGGTCAGCACCACGATGGACGTGATGACCATCGCCACCACGTTGGAGGCGAACAGGATGAACGCTCCCAGCGCGAGTGCGGGCGCCCCGGAGCCCAGGCACACACCGACCACACCGAGCGGGGGAACCAGCGAGATGGCGATGGCCACGCCGGGCAGCACGTCGCCGACGTCGCGTCGCGTGATGGCGATCGCCCCGACCAGGCCGGTGGCCAGCGCCGCCAGCAGGTCGTCGATGGTGGGGGAAGTCCGTCCCAGCACCTGCGCATTCGACAGCACAGTGACCGGATTGGGAATGACCTGCGCGAGGAGTACACCCATCAGCGTCACCACCGCCGCGCCGGCCACCACGTAGCCGACGCTGCTGACAATCAGGTGGCGCCTTCCGGTGACGATCCCGTGCCCGATCCCCAGGATCGGGGTGGACAGCGGTGCGACGATCATCGCGCCGATCACCGTGGCCGTGCTGTCGCCGATGATGCCGGCGATCGCGATGATGCCCGAGAGCGTGAGCATGATCCAGAACGCCGACCGCTTGGCCGATCGGTCACCCACCGCGAAGTCGAGTCGTTCCTCAAGTTCGACCAGTGTGCGGCGTTGCGAATCGGGGATGAGTGCCGACCTGATCGCTGCGCTGACCATCACGGCTTACAGTGAACACGCTCGGGTAGCCGGTCTTCACCTTTTCCGGACGAATCCTGCGACGGCCATGACGTTCTCCGGGCGACGCGCCGGGCGCCGCCGTACTCTCATGGCGTGACGTCGACAGCCCCCACCCAGGACACGGGAATCGCCCCCGACCGGCCGGGACTCGTACTCGCCGCACTGATCCTGGTGGCGGGCGTGGCCAACATCAATCTCGCCGTGGCCAATGTCGCACTGCCCGACATCGGCCGCGATCTCGACGCCAGTTCCACCCAGCTCAATCTCGTGGCGGTGGGCTACTCGCTCGGGCTCGCCGCGTCGGTGCTGTATTTCGGGGTGCTCGGCGACCGGTACGGCCGCAAGAAGTTACTCGTCCTCGGCATGTTGCTGACCCTGCCCGCGTCGATCATCGCGGGTACCGCACCCAACCCCGACATCCTGTTCGGAGCGAGGGTCCTGGGTGGTATCTCGGCGGGCCTGGCCTTCCCCACCACACTGGCGGTCATCACGGCCCTCTGGTCGGGGCCGCGCCGCACCAGGGCGATCGCGCTCTGGTCGGCTCTCGGTGGTGCCATCTCGGCCACCGGCCCCGTCATGTCCGGCGGACTGCTCGAGGTGTGGGACTGGCATTCGGTGTTCCTGGTGACCATTCCGTTGGCGCTGGTGGCCCTGGGCATGGCGTGGTTCTTCGTGCCGGCCGACGGCGGCGACAGCAAGGTCACCGTCGACAACATCGGCGGCATCACGTCGATCGTGTTGGTGGGTTCGCTGGTGATCTCGATCAACTTCGCGCCGTTGGGTTCTGCCTACCGAACCGCGGTGATCGTGCTCGCCGTGATCGCGGTGGTCTCGACGGTGTTCTTCGTCTGGCGTCAGTTGCACATCCCGGTGCCGCTCTACGATTTCCGGATCGCGTCGCGACGCACCTTCTGGGTTGCCGCGGTCGGGGGGATCATCATCTTCGGCACCCTCATGGGCGTCATGTTCATCGGTCAGCAGTACCTGCAGAACGTCCTCGGGTATTCCACCCTGGAGGCCGGCGCCCTCGCCTTGCCGGCCGCGGCCGCCATGATCGTGGCCGCGCCCCGGTCGGCCAAACTCGTCGAGTCGGTCGGTTCGCGCGTCACGCTGCTCCTCGGGTACGCGTTCATCCTCGCGGGATTGGTGCTGGCCCTGTTGACCTGGAGGGATACCGCATCACTGTGGATGGTCATCGGGGTGTACCTGCTGATCGGGCTGGGCGTGGGATTCGCGGGCACACCCGCATCACATTCGCTGACCGGGTCGGTGCCGGTCGCCCGTGCGGGCATGGCGTCGAGCACGTCGGATCTGCAGCGTGACCTCGGTGGGGCCGTGATGCAGTCGATTCTCGGCGCCATTCTCACCGCGGGCTATGCGAAGTCGCTCAACGAGTCGATCTCCTCCTCGCCACAGGCCGATCAGATCAGTAGCGAGACTGCTGCGGCGCTGACCAAATCGTTCTCCAGCGCAGCCGATCTCGCGCAGCGCTATCCGCAGTACGCCGAGCAGATCATCGCCGCGGCCCGCGACGCGTTCGTCCACGGCGATCTCCGTGCGTACGCCGCGGGCGTCGTGATCGTCGCCGCCGGTGCGGCACTGGTGGGCTTCTGCTACCCCAACGCCGCCGACGAGAAGGCTGCGATGAAGGAGTATGCGGCAGAGAATGACGAGGCCTGACGCCCTCGCGGCGTCGAGCGCCGCCGACGTTCTCACCGCGGTGGGTTCCTCACCGCGTGGTCTCACCGAATCCCAAGCGCGGCAACGGCTCGAGCGAGACGGGCCCAACGCACTGCACACCGTGCGGGTGCACCCGCTGCGCATCCTGGCCAACCAGTTCAAGAGCGCACTGATGGTGCTGCTGATCGTCACCGCGATCCTGGCCGGGGTGCTCGGCGACGTGAACGACGCGGCCGTCATCGGGGTGATCCTGGCCGCGAGCGTGCTCGGCGGTTTCGTCAACGAACTGCGGGCCGCGCGCGCCACGCAGGCCCTGCACGACCGTGTGCACCACACCACCACCGTGATCCGCGACGGCACGCCACGCTCCATCGACGTCACCGGCCTCGTGGTGGGAGACATCGTGCAACTCGTTCTGGGACAGATCGTTCCGGCCGACCTGCGGCTCCTCGAGGTGACCGACCTCGCCTGCAACGAGGGCGTTCTCACCGGCGAATCGGTGGCCGTGGACAAGAAGCTCGACCCGGTGGCCGCCGACGCCGCCCTCGCCGACCGTACCGACTGCGCCTTCATGGGCACGGTGGTGCAATCCGGTGGCGGGGTGGGGGTGGTCATCGCCACGGGTCAGCGCGCCGAGTTCGGTGCCATCGCAGGCGGTTTGGGCGGTGAACCACCGCAGACGGCATTCCAGAAGGGGCTGTCGAAGTTCTCGATGCTGCTGTTGCAGGTGGCCGTGGTGCTGACGATCTTCATCCTCGCCGCGAATCTCATCCTGGGCCGCCCCATCATCGACTCGGTGCTGTTCGCACTCGCGATCGCGGTCGGTATCACCCCGCAGTTGCTGCCCGCGGTGGTCACCACCGCACTCGCCGCGGGGTCTCGCCGGCTGGCCGCCGACAAGGTTCTCGTCAAACGCCTTGTGGCCATCGAGGATCTCGGCGACATCGACATCCTGCTCACCGACAAGACGGGGACCCTCACCGAAGGCCACATCGAACTCACCGCCACGTTGCGGCCCGACGGCACCGCCGACGACACGGTGCTCCGCGCCGGCCTGCTCGCCACCGACAGCACCCTCGCGGCCGGCGGCAATGAGCTCGACGCGGCGCTGCGGCGCGGTGCGGGGCACCTCGCCGACGACGCCGCGGCCCGCACACGCGTGGCCACACGACCATTCGACCACGACCGGCAGATGGCATCGGTGATCACCGTCGACCCCGACGGGGCGGCGCGACTCGTGGTCAAGGGCGCCCCGGAGAAAGTGCTGGAACGCTGCGGAGTCGGCGCCGACGAGACCGCGGACAACACGCTGACCGGCCTGTTCGCCGCCGGTTCGCGGGTGGTGGCGGTGGCCGACAAGCCGATCGCGCCCGACTCCCGGGTCATCACCGACGCGGACGAGCACGACCTGCGGCTGGTGGGCTTCCTGGTGTTCCTGGACAAACCGAAAGCCTCTGCGGCGCAATCCCTACAGCAGCTCGCCGACCTGCACATCACGGTCAAGGTGGCCACCGGCGACAACGTGGTGGTCGCCGCCAAGGTAGTCGACGATCTCGGCATGGCCTCCGGGGGCGCGATCACCGGCGCCGAACTCGACGGCCTCGACGATGCCGAGTTCGAGTCGGTGGCACGCGACTACACGGTGTTCGCGCGCGTGACGCCCACCCAGAAGGCACGGCTCGTCCGCGTGTTGCGTGCGCACGGCCAGGCGGTGGCCTTTCTCGGTGACGGCGTCAACGACTCACTCGCGTTGCACGCCGCCGACGTCGGGATCTCCGTGGACAGCGCCACCGACGTGGCGAAGGACTCGGCCGATGTGGTGCTGCTCGAGAAGGACCTCGGTGTGCTCGCCCGTGGGGTCGCCGAAGGCCGCCGCACGTTCGCCAACACCATCAAGTACGTCCAGATGAGCACGTCGAGCAACTTCGGCAACATGTTCAGCGCCGCCGGGGCATCGGCGCTGCTGCCGTTCCTGCCGATGCTGCCGAGTCAGATCCTGCTCAACAACCTGCTCTACGACAGCAGCCAGCTGGCCATACCGAGCGATCGCGTCGATCCGGAATCGCTTCGCTCCCCATCGCATTGGGACATCGCGGCCATCCGCCGATTCATGTTGTTCTTCGGTCCGCTCAGTTCGCTGTTCGACTTCATCACCTTCGCCGTCATGATCAACGTGTTCCACGCGAAGGCGGCGGAGTTCCACACCGCATGGTTCGTGGAGTCGCTGGCCACCCAGACGCTGATCGTGTTCGCCATCCGCACCCGACGCATCCCCTTCCTGCGCAGCCGGGCCGGCGGGTGGCTCATCTTCTCGGTGTGCACCGTGGTCACGATCGGCGTGGTGCTACCCTTCACCCCGCTTGCGCACCTGCTCGGTTTCGTGGTGCTACCCGCGACGTTCTACGCATTCCTGGTCGGCATGGTGCTGACCTATCTGATACTTGTCGAGTTGGGCAAGCACGTGTACTACTCCACGGCCACGTTCGGCCCGCAACTACCGCCGCGCTGGCGTGACGAGGTGCATCACCTCGAGCGGCGGGCCTCACGCTTCACCGTCACGCACTCACGTCGAATGCGGGGCTGACGCCGGTGAACGAACTGATCGTTCCGCCACCACGTTTGGCGTCCCCGAAGTAGCGGATACGGAAACGCCCGCTCGATCCGGGCGCGATTCGCCACGCGATCGTGATGATCGACGACGTCGTGGAACCGGCCGGTCGGCGCCAGTTCAGTTCGCTGTCCCAGCTGTCGTCGTCGACGGCCGCGGTCCACCGGCCCGACTCGAATCTCTCGATCACGAGTAGCCGTCGCGTGCCGCCGAACCCGACGCGCCCACCCGGCGCACCTTGTTCGCCGGATGAGCACCGCAGAAGTCCACCGACACCGTATCGCCGACGCGATACCCGGGCTTCGGACCGCGCACCACATCACCGAATCGCCGGCCCGCAACCGGGGTGTCGGCGGGTGTCGGGGGCAGCAGGTCGGGTTGCACGCCGCTGAAATCGGCGGGCGAGGGACCGCCGCCGGTGCGGCGCCCGGCCTTCATGTCGCGGGCGAGACGATCGAACTCCTGCATGTATGCGCATAGCGTGTACCGCCCGAACTGCGTCTCGCCGCCCTCGTACTGCTGCGACAAATACTCCTCCGGCGTCGTCACGTACTGGCTGTAGGCGTTCGAATATCCCTGGATGAGAACGTATTCCAGTGGCACGCCGAGAGCCTCGGCCACCACTCGGCGGATGCGCAGGCCGGCGGTGATGGTGTACTCGGCCGGTCCGGCCACCAGCACGAGGTCGGCGATGCGCAGAATCTGAATCGGCAACACCTGCTGAATCCACGGACGGGGCGGCATGAATCCGAGCGGGAACAGCGGCACCTTCGGTGCCTGCATCTGCAGCACCCAGTCCGGCGCGTTGGCGTTCGGGTTCACCCCGAGCGCGGCGGCAAAGGGAAGCACCATGCCCTCGGACAGGAACGACAACTGGCTGCGCGTGTTGTCCTCGGTGCTCGTGGCCGCGGCGGCTGCGCCCATCACCGCCGGTGTGGTGCGTGCCGGCGTGCCCGACGGTGTGTAGCGTCCGTCGATCGCGACGTCGGACATGTCGACGAACCGGTAGGCGTAGTCGATACTCCCCGACATCGGCCTACTCGATGCGAGAGCGCGGTTGCCCGCCTGGAACTGACGTTGCCCGATGATCGCGCAGTTGGCGCGGTGATCGGCGGTCGGGCCACCCGGATGCAGCTTGCGAACCCACAGGTTCGGCGTCATGTCACCCGCGTTGGTCTGCGGGAACGAGGCGACGACGGCCGGATCGCGCCGCTCGGCCAGGTACGAGGCGTAGCCCTTGTTGTCGGTGGAGATGAGGGTGTTGGCGTCGGTCAGCGAGGTGCCGTGGGTGGAGAACCAGGTGATCTCGCCGATCACGGTGCCGCCCTGCCGAAGTCGCAGCGAGGTGACCTGCGGATCGATGTGTTCGGGAAAGTGGTCGCGATCGGCGGCCGGATTCTCCATGAACGCGGCCAGCGAGCGATTGGCGCTGGCGTTGTGCAACTCCGAGTGCCCGATCTCAAGGGTGCCGGGGGAGAGGCTGCGGTGCGCGGCATCGATGGCGTCGACGAGCCCGGCGATCTCGGCGCGATACGAGTTCTCCCGATGGCCCTGTGCGGCAAGCACGTACGCGTAATCCCAGGCCGTACCGCCACACGTGTTGTGGTTGTGCGTCGCGTTGAGGTTGACGTTCTCCTCGCGGTAGAGGTTCCCGAAGCGGCGGCGCAGTTCCTTCATCACACCCACGCGGTGGGATTCGAAGATGATCGCGAGGTCGGCGTTGACGAAGACGATCCGTTTACCCGTGGCGGCGTCGGCGATGATGTAGGCCCGCGCCCAGGTGCGTTGCAGCAGACCGGATGCCACCTGACTGAGGTCGGAGTATCCCATCATTCCCTGCCCGGCGATCGCGCCGGTGAGATCGCCCTTGCCCGCGCCCACCAGGTAGCCCGAGGACGGTGCCGCATGCACCGGCCCGGCGGCGGCCGATCCGGTCGCGATGGACGCGCCCAGCAGGCCCACACCGGCCGCACCGGCGGCGGCGCCACCGAGGAAGCCGCGTCGGGTCACTCCCCGCATGCGTGTGTCACGTGATGTGCTCATGAATTTCCCCCTTGGACAAATGGACGCGGGTCAGCGAACGCTACGGACGAGCAGAACCGAGATGCCACCGAAAATGCCGAACACGGCCGATGCCACGTAGAGACCGGTGAATCCGCCGGTGAGTTCCACGATTCCGGCGCCGACGAGCGGGCCGACCGCCTGCGGCACGGCCATGGCGATGTTCATGATGCCCAGGTCTTGGCCGTTGTGTTCAGCGTCGGGCAGCACCTGCGTCGCCAGGGCCTGGTCGACGCCGAGGAACACCCCGAAGCCCATCCCGAGTAGGCCTGCGGCGACCATCGTCATCGACAGGTCGGCGACCGATGCGATGCAGATGGCGGCCGCCCCCTGCGCGACGCCCGCCGCCAGCACGAACGGCTTCCGTCGGCCCACCTTGTCGCTGAGCACACCGGAGATCAGCGCGCTGGCCACCACGAACACCATGTACACCACCGACACCAGCAGCACGTCGTTGTCCGGATCGCCCGAGTGCAGCCCGAACGCGAGGAAGAAGAACAGCAACGAGGTACCCAGTGCATTACCGAGATTCACCAGTATCCGGCCGAGCAGTGTCCAGCCGAAGTCGGGATGTTCGGCGGGCGAGATCCACAGTTCGGCGATGATCGTGCGCGGACTCAGCCGGCCCTTGTCGTGCGCCTGCTGTGCGGGGTCGTCGAGGTAGAAGGCGAACGGCACCACACACAGCAGGAGTACGAGGGCGTAGAACACGTACGCCGGCAGCGCGGCCAGCGCCAGCGTTGACACCACGGCGATGCCGAGGATGGCGCCGATCGCCTGCGGCGCTGACACCCAGCTGGACACCACACCGCGCTGGAACACCGGGACCTGATCGCTGATCAGGGCCGTCAATGCCGCCGAGACGGCGCTGAAGCCCGTGATGACGGCGCACCACAGCACCGTGATCGCGATGATGTTGTGGCTGAGACCGAGTCCGATCAGCGAGGCCGCGAACAGCGCTGCGCCCCCGAGAATCCAGGGCCGTCGCCGACCGAAGCGGCTCGTGGTGCGATCCGACAACGATCCGGTCAGCGGAAACGCGATCAGCGCGCAGACCGCCGAGATCCCCGACACCACACCGAAGGTGAGCACGCTCTGCCGCCAGTTACCGGCGTCGACGGTGCTCCCGATGCCCAGCCAGTCGTTGATCTGGTTCGGCAGGGTGAGCTGGAACGGGGCGAGCTGGGCCAGCCAGACGCCGAGCCAGGACAGTGCGAACAGTGCGATCCACTTGCCCGGCACCCGCTGCCACGGCAGCGTCGCCATGTGCATGGTGTCGCGTCCCGGCGCGTCGGTCACCGACTCACCCATGCCGTGCCCGCACCACTGTGAACGCCTCGTCTGCCACCTCGAGGGTGCGGGTGATGTCCGTGTCGGTCAGTGCGGCATTGATGAAGTGATTGTGATGGGAGGTGAGGAAGACGCCCCGGCGCACGCATTCGGCGATCCACTCCTGGTGCAGCATCAGGGTGTCGTCGTCGGCGATGCGCAGATAGAAGAGCGCCGGCTCGCCGGAGGCGACCAGATGAAAGCCGTTGTGTGCGGCCACCTCCACCAGTCCGTCGGTCAGCGTGGTGCCGAGCCGGCGGAACAGGGCCGGCGCGTCGATCTGTTTCAGCTTGGTGATGGTGGCGATGGCGGCGGCAAACGGCACCGCGCTCATCCAGTAGCTGCCGGTGTAGGTGATGGAACTGACCGATTCGCGCAGTGATTCGCGTCCGCACAGTGCGGAGACGTTGTAGCCGTTGGCGATTGCCTTGCAGAAGCAGATGAGGTCGGCGCTGAACCCGTAATGGTGGTCACTGCCGGCCAGGTCGAGCCGCCACCCTGCGCGCACGTCGTCGCAGATGAGTACCACGTGGTGCTCGTCGCACAGGGCCCGCACCGCCTGCCAGTACCCGTCGGCGGGCAGTTCGTTGTCGACGAAGTTCCCGTGCTTGTACGGTTGCGCGATCAGCGCGGCGATCTCGCCCCGATGGTCGCTGAATGTCTTTCGCAGGGAATCGATGTCATTCCAGGGCACTTCGATGTTTCCGGCCACGTCCTGCGGCAGGACTCCGGGGTAGTCGAGTTTCTGGGTCCACGGATCCACCCCGTGGTAGTAGCCGTCGAAGAACACGATGCGCTGCCTGCCGGTGGCGGCACGCGCGGTCATGATCGCGAGGGTGGTCACGTCGCCGCCGTTCTTGGCGAAGAACGCCCAATCCGCGCTGGCCACCGTGTCGGTGAGGAGTTCGCCGAGTTCCACCATGGTGGCGCCCGGGATCGACACCACGTCTTCGCGGCCGGCCTGCGCCGCCGCGGCGGCGTCCACGTCGGGGTCGCGGTAGCCGAGCACGTTGGGTCCGTATCCGCACATGTAGTCGATGAACTCGTTACCGTCGAGATCCCAGAAGCGGGTTCCCTCTGCGCGATCGGAGAACAGCGGATAGGCCGAGCGCGGGATGTAACACCCCTCGCTGGGACCGAGGTGGCCGTAGATGCCGCCGGGGATCACCTTGACGGCCCGGTCGAACATCGCGTTGCTCTTGGCGTAGCGACGGAGATCGGACTCGACGACCGTGCCGGCCCCCGCGTGGTTGAGGGTGGGATGGGTGAGTGTCATGTCGGGCTCATGCCTCCAGGTAGCTGCTGACGCGGTCGAGGATGCGGTTGGTGTTGTCCACGAGCGGGATGAAGCCGCGCATCGCGATCCGGCCGTCGCACAGACAGGCCAGTGCGCTCTCGCGGCCGGTGAGAATGCCGCCCGCGACGTCGAGGTCGGCGAATCGCAGTGCCGCACGGGGCGGGGCGGTCAGGTCGTCGTCGAGGCGCAGGCGGTGATCGTTGATCTCCACCCGATAGCGGATGGCGTCCCCGACCTCGATGTCGAGGGTGCCATCGGCCATGTGCGCGGCCGAGAACCGCCCGCTCTCATCGAGATTCCCGACGATGGTGATGGCCGTGGCCGCCACGTGCAGGAGCAGTAGGGTGGTGGTGTCGGGATCGCGCGGGTCCGCCGACGCCGGGTCGTCGCCGCTGCGCAGGTAGGTTTCCAGCAGATCGGTCAGCGGGGTGAACACCCGCGTGAGAAACCGGATTCCGGCTGGGGTGGCCAGCGGAATCGGTTGGGCTGCACCGCCGATCACCGCGTTGAAGTGTTTGGGTGAGGTGAACAGCAGGGTCGGTCCGCTCGCCCGGCGCGCGACGGTGGAGATTCCGTCGGGGCCGAAGCGGTAGTGGGCGGTGGGCCCGCCCCGCACCACGAGGTTGAGAGTGGTGGGGGAGTGGACGCCGGTGAGGATGTCGGCGGCCCCGGGGGCCAGTTCGGCCAGTCGGGGCAGCGCGCCGAGCACGGCGTGGGCGTTGATCTCGGCGAGCACGCGGTCGTCGTGGGTGAGCATCATGACGGGGTGAGTTCCCCTTCGGAATCGGTATCGGAACTGGAATCGGAATCGGTGGGGGCTACGGCCAGACCGGCGATGGTGGAGGCGAGGATGTCGATGTGCCGGCGGGCGGCCGCGGAGTCACGGTCGGTGAGCCAGGAGACGGTGAGGCCGTCGATCGATGCGGTGACCACGTGGGCGAGTTGGTCCAGCGGCAGGCTCCAGCGGAAGGACATCCGTTCGGCGAGATAGCGCATCGCGTCGGCGACGGAGTCGCGGTAGGTCTGCCACTGCGTGCGAACGGCGTCGGGATCGTGGCGCATGCCGTGCGTGGCCAGTTCGAGTAGTGCGATCTCGCGGGCGGGGTCTTCCTCGAGCAGACGCAGGTAGCCGTCGAGCGCCTCACGCACCACGTCCCGCACCGACATGTTCTCCATCACCATGTCTGCGCTGAGGATCGCGGTGAGCTGTTCCTGGTCGGTGACGTGTTCGATCACCGCACTCAGCAACGCTTCTCGTGACGGGAACACATAGAACAGGGCGCCCTGGGGCATACCCGCCTCGGCGACGATCGCTCGCGTGGTGGCGGCTGTCAGGCCATCGCGGGCGATCACGCGTACCGCGGCGTCGATCAATTCGCTGCGACGTTCATCGAAGGTCATGCGGCGCATCTCGTGGACGGTCCCTTACGTTGGTGGAAAAGTTGACCACTTGGTCAACTGGGAACAATGTGCGCCGCCCATGGGTGGCCTGCAACCGAAACCGGGAGGAGTTAACGAACACGCAACACGGCGCCGACGGTCGAGCGTCGACGCAGGTGAAGGAAGTTCGGCTGGTGTTCACCCGATGGCGGTAGGGTCCGGCCCGCTCGAATGAAGGAAGGCACGGGGAATGAATACTTTCGACAGGCGGCCGCTCACGCGACGGACGGTGTTGCGCGCGGCGGGCACCATCGCCGGTGCGGGAGCCTTGACCGTCGCGGCAAATGATTTGTCCGGCAACGCTTCCGGTGCTCCCACTGCGGCCTTTGCGCACGGTGTGGCGTCGGGCGACCCGCTCGCGGATGCGGTGCTGATCTGGACGCGCATCACCCCGTTCGCCGACGCGACGCCCGGATCGGGTCGCGGCGGCCCGGCGTCGCTGCGCTGGGATGTGGCGCTCGATGAGAGTTTTCGGCATATGGTGCGCAGTGCGACGGTCACCACAACCGCGGCGCGCGATCACACCGTCACGGTGGACGTGACCGGGCTCTCGCCCGCCACGCGGTACTTCTACCGGTTCACCTCACTCGACGGGCCCACCGCCGGGCAGGTGTCGCCGGTCGGCCGCACCAAGACCGCGCCCGCGCCGGGTGCCGGCGTGCCCGCGCTGAACTTCGCGTTCGTCAGCTGCGCCAATTACGAGGCCGGGTTCTTCACCGCGTATCGCCGGCTCGCCGACCACGACGAGATCGACGCGGTGGTGGCCCTCGGTGACTACATCTACGAGTATCCGCACAACGGGTACGTGGGTCCCAAGGGCGCGGTCCGCACCGTCGCCCCACTCCACAATGTGGTGCGATTGGCCGACTACCGGTTGCGACTGGCCACGCAGCGCACCGACCCGGACCTGCAAGAGGCCCACCGGCTCCATCCGTGGATCTGCACCGTCGACGATCACGAGCTCACCGACAACGCCTACCGCGACGGCGCCACCGGCGACAACCCGCACGACCCCACGCGCGACGGTCCATGGCAGGTGCGCAAGCGGGCATCGTTTCAGGCGTACACCGAATGGATGCCGGTGCGCTGGTCGGGCAATCTCGACGATCCGCACCTCTACCGCACCCTGCGTTTCGGGTCCCTGGCCGATCTCACCATGCTCGACCTGCGCACCTACCGCACCCGCCAGCCCGGACTCTTCAGCAGCGCAATCGATTCGCCGTCGGCGACGATCACCGGCAAGGCCCAGCTCGATCACCTCATCAACGCGCTCACCACGTCGACGGCCCGCTGGCAGCTCGTGGGCAACCCGGTGATGTTGTCCCCGTTGCTGTTTCCGCCGTTCGACGCGAATCTCACCGGCGCGCTGGCGGAGAAGATCGGCCTGCCGCACGAAGGGGTGGTGGTCAACCCCGACCAGTGGGACGGCTACAGCCACGATCGCGCCACCCTCTTCTCGGCGATCACCCGTCACAACGTGCGCAACCCCGTGTTCATGACCGGGGACATCCACACCTCGTGGGCCAACGACCTCCCGCTCGACGCCGCCGCCTACCCGGCAGGCCAGACCGCGGGTGTCGAGTTCGTCGGGCCGTCGGTGACCGCCAACACGATCGGCGAGACGCTCTATCTGCCCGACGGGAGCCTCGGATTCGCGGTCGACGCCCTGCGCGGAATCAACCGCCACGTCAAATGGGCCCAACTCGATCAGCACGGATTCGTGCTGCTCAACGTCACGCCGGCCCGCGCGCTGGCGACCTGGCATCTGCTCGACGATGTCACCGCACCGGGTGGCCGCACGCACGTCGCCGCGCGGTGGCAGGTGCGTGACGGTCGCCGCCGCATCGAACTCCCGTAGGATTGGCGCAGCAACGACGCTGCCACCACGTCGCCACCGAGGAGTCCTTATGAAGCGCAGACTTGTGATTGCCGCAGCCTCGGCCGCGGCGGCCCTATCGTTCGCCGCGGTCGCCGCCCCCGCCGCATCGGCGGCCCCGCTCGACTCGCGCGGCTTCATCGAACCGCACGACGCCTTGCGGGTCTGCATCAGTGTGCCGGTGGGTTCGTCGAACATCAGTATCTGCCTGCCCTGACCCGGCCGTCGGTCACTCCGGCTCGCGCGGCCGCATGAGTTCGAACATGGTGCGCATGCACTCGTCGAGCGCGAGGTCGGGGTGATTGAGCCAATATTCATGTGCGGCAACAACTGCCGCGTTCGCGCAATGGCCCGTCGCGAGCGGTAGGCGGGCGCTTGCGGTGCTATCGCTGCGGTCGGCCACGAAGCCGGCCACCGTGTGCCGCCATCGCCGGTAGACCGCCCACGCCTGGGACTGCACGGCCGGCTCGTTGAGGATGAGTTGGGCGCGGTGCCGGGCCCATTCGTCCTCGGCACGTCCGTGATCGATCGATCCGATGTAGGCCTGTGCCACCGCATCCCACGGATCCATCCCGGGTTCCGCCGTCGCGAGCAGCCGCTCGAAGTGCGCGTGCTCGGCGTCGGATTCCACCCAGATCACATCGGCCTTGGTCCGAAAGTAGCGGAAGAACGTCCGGCGGCTCACTCCGCCCGCCGTCGCGATGTCTTCGACGCTGGTCTGATCGAATCCGTTCTCGAGGAACAGTCGTTGGGCCTGCGCGGCGAGTTGGTGTGCGCTGGTGGTGGCCGGCCGCCCGCCCGGGTCGTGTGCCATCGCTCCATCATGGCCGACACGCACAGGCCAGGCGGCGTGACCGACGGCTTGATGTCCTATCGAAATCCGCACTGTTATGGCACACCGTGTCATATCCTCCGATTGAGACTCAGGTCACATCGCCAAACCGGCGAGGTCGAAGGAGGAAAGAAATGAGAACACGCGCTGCCGTTCTGCGAGAGGCACCCGGCGAATGGTCGGTCGAAGAACTCGAACTCGACGCCCCGAAGGACGGCGAACTGCTGGTACAGATGGTCGCCACGGGCCTCTGTCACAGCGACGACCACATCTCGCACGGCGACATCAGCGCCGGGCACCTGCCCGTCGTCGGCGGCCACGAGGGTGCGGGCATCGTGCAGGAGGTGGGCCCGAACGTCACCGGCTTCGAGGTGGGTGATCACGTCCTGACCTCCTTCATCCCGTCGTGCGGTCGATGTCGCTGGTGTGCCGCCGGAATGCAGAACCTCTGCGACAACGGGGCGCTGATCCTGATCGGCCACCAGATGGACGGCACCTACCGGATGCATTCCGACGACGGCCTGGACGTCGCGACCATGGGCTTGCTGGGAACCTTCTCCGAGTGGCAGGTGTACGACCAGATGTCGCTGGTGAAGATCGACAAGGATGTTCCCCTCGAGATCGCCTGCCTCGTCGCGTGCGGCGTGCAGACCGGCTTCGGTTCGGCCACCACCGCGGGCAATGTGCAGCGCGGCGACGTGGTGATCGTCGCCGGTGTCGGTGGCGTCGGCATGAATGCGGTGCAGGGTGCCCGCGAAAGCGGGGCCGCGCACATCATCGCTGTCGACCCGGTGGCCGACAAACAGAAGTGGGCGGTCGATTTCGGCGCCACCGAGACGTTCGGGTCGATCGAGGAATCGATGGGCCGCGTCGCGGAACTCACCAACGGGCAGGGCGCCGACGTCGTGATCCTCACCGCGAGCATCGTGACCAACGAACTCATCGGCCAGGGTTTCGCCGCCACCCGCAAGGCGGGAACGGTGGTGGTCACGGGGGTCAGCCCGGAAGCCGAGGATGGCGTGATCCCCGGGGTCAACGCCAACATTCTCGCCATGATGCAAAAGCGCATCCAAGGGGCGCTCTACGGTATGAAGTCGCCGCGCGAGGCAATGCCGATGCTGCTCAACATGTATCGGGCCGGCAAGCTGAAGCTCGACGAACTCGTCACCCGGACGTACACGCTCGACCAGATCAACACCGCCTACGACGACATGCGGGAGGGCCGCAACATCCGCGGTGTCATTCGGTTCGGGTGACGCGCACGGCGCCGATGTGGCAGTAACGTTTCCTGCATGAAGCGCTGGGGCGTGCTGCTGATCCTGTGCGCCGCCCAGTTCATCATGGTGCTCGACACCACCGTGATGAACGTGTCGGTGTCGAGCGTGGTCGCCGATCTGGACACCACGATCACCGCGGTCCAGTTGGCGATCACGCTCTACACGCTGGTGATGGGTTCGTTCATGCTCTTCGGGGGGCGCCTCGGCGACATGTTCGGTCGTCGGCGCGTGTTCGCGGTGGGCCTGGCCGTGTACGGGGCGGGCTCACTGATCACCGCGCTCAGTCCCAACATCGGCGTCCTGTTGTTCGGCTGGTCGTTCATCGAGGGTGCGGGCGCGGTGATGGTGATGCCGGCGATCATCTCGCTGACCGCCGGCAACTACTCCGGCAAGGACCGCGCCACGGCCTACAGCGTGCTCGGTGGTGTCGCCGCGGCCGGTGCGGCGGCGGGCCCGCTGATCGGCGGGTGGGTCACCGAAAACCTCACCTGGCGAGTGGTTTTCGCCGCCGAAACGGTGGTCTGTATCGGGGTGATCCTGTGTGTGCGGGTGATCGCCGACACCGCGCGGGCCACGTCCCGCCGGATGGACTGGGGCGGCACCGCGCTCTCCGCGATCGGTCTGGGCCTCATCGTCTTGGCCATGGTCCAGGCGGGCACGTGGGGTTTCCTCAAGCCCAGCGGTGCGCTGACCATCGCCGGCCACGAGATCACGCCGTTCGGATTCTCGGTGGTTCCCTTCATGATCGCCGCGGGCATCTTCGTCCTGATCGGATTCTTCGCCTGGGAACGCCGGGTGATCGCCCGCGGTGACGTCCCGCTCATGCATCCCGATCTGCTCCGGAAACTCCAGCTGCGCAACGGATTGAGCATGCTGTCCGCGCAGCAGATGATCATCGGCGGCGTGTTCTTCGTCATCCCCATCTACCTCCAGGTGGTCCTCGGATACAACGCGTTCGAGACCGGGATGAGGCTGGCACCGATGTCGGTGGCCATGCTGCTGGCGGCGTTCGTGAGTCCCCGCTTCGCGGGCACACAGTCGCCGCGCACCGTGGTGTCGCTCGGGTTGGTGCTCGTCGCCGCGGGATCGATCGTGCTGGTGTCCACGATCGATCCGCAACTCAACGGACTGCTCTTCGGGATCGGCATGGCGGTCTTCGGCGCGGGCTTCGGGCTCGTGGCCTCCCAACTCGGCAACGTGATCATGTCGTCGGTGGGCGACAGGGACCGAGGCGAGGCGGGTGGCCTGCAGGGAACCGCGCAGAACATCGGTATGTCGGTCGGCGTGGCATTGCTGGGCGCGTTGCTGATCGGTTCGCTCTCGAGCGGCTTCAACGATGCCGTGCAGTCCGATTCCGCGGTGTCCGCCCAGACCAAGAGCCTCGTCGCCGACGCCTCCGCCGACGGCGTCGACGTACTGCCCGCGGATCGATTGGACGACGTCGCCCGCGCCAACCGCATCCCGCAGGGCGAGGTCGCCACGCTGAAGGACCACTACCGGGATTCGGCGATCACGGCGATCAAGAAGTCGATTCTGCTCGCCGCGTTCCTGGCCCTGCTCGGACTCCTCCTTGCGCAACGGCTGCCGCGGATCCCGGCCGCAGAACTTGGTGCGGCGCAGTCGGATTCGGATACTTCGGCGTGAGTCTCGATCAGCGTGCCGCCCGGTCCTCGAAGTAGTGTCGGCGGCACAACGCGCGATAACTGATCGCGCCGGCCGTGGTGTCGCCGATGGCGACGAGGTCACCCTCGCGCACCATCCGGTCGTCGACGATTCGCGCGTTGAGGAACGCGGTGCGCCCGCACCAGCACAGCACCACGGTCTGGATGCGGTGCATTTCGTCGGCCACCTCCACGAGTCGTGCCGCACCGGGAAACAGGACCGAACGGAAGTCGGTGAGCAGGCCGTAGGTGAAGACGTCGACGCCGTCGGAGTCGGCGACGCGGACGAGTTCGTCGACCTGCGTGGGGGTGAGGAATTGCGCTTCGTCGCACACCAGGTAGTCCAGTCCCGCGCCGCGTCTGGCCTCGGTGGCCACGCGGTGCACATCGGTGTGGTCGTCGATCATGACCGCCTCGGCCTCGAGTCCGATGCGGCTCGTCACCAGCGCCATCCCCGATCGGTCGTGCTTGGTGAGCAGAATGCCCACGCGGCCCTGCTGGCTCTGGTTGAAATGCGTTTGCAGGGCCAGGGTGGATTTGCCGGCGCCCATCGGTCCGTAGAAGAACACCAGCCTGCCGGGTTGGGTCATGAGGTGGGCGGGGGTCCGATGGGGGCGTGACGTGTCTCGGCGAGCTTGCCGTCGCGCACCACGTAGAGGCTCAGGCCGCGGGCGGTGGTGCCGGTGGGCAGGTGGCCCGTCCACGCCACCGCCACGGTGTCGTCACGCGCCACCAGGGCGTCGATGTCGTAGTGGATGGCGCCGCCCACCATGGCCACCGCATGCTCGTAATCGTCGCGGGCGCCCTGCGGACCCCGGCCGGGCGGATTGTGCCCGTAATCGGTGTAGCCGTCGTCGACGATGTCGCCGAATCGTTCGGGCGCCGACTCACTGTAGGCAGCGTAGAAGGCGCGCACCACGCCCTCGGGCGAGGTTGGGTCGTCGCTCATGGATTTCAAGCCTACTGCGACGGAGTATGTTGATCTCGCTATGGACATGGGCCGACTGACCGTCAACTGCTCGATCCTGCTGACCGATCTGCCGTTGCTCGAGCGTCCGCGGGCCGCACGTGCGGCCGGATTCGGCGCGGTGGAGTTCTGGTGGCCGTTCGACGTCGCGGTGCCCGCCGACCGCGACGTGGAGTCATTCGTTCGCGCGGTGGCCGACGCCGGGGTTCGACTGACCCACTTGAACTTCGCCGCAGGCGATCTCGCCGCGGGAGATCGCGGTGTGCTCTCGTACCCGACGACCTCGGCGCAGTTCCGCGACAGCGTCGACGTCGCGATCGGTATCGGTGACCGACTGGGTACGGTCGGTTTCAACGCGCTGTACGGGAATCGTGTCGAGGGTCTCGACGCGCACGCCCAGGATGCGCTCGCGGCGGAGAATCTCGCGTTCGCCGCCCGCCGTGCGGCGACGATCGGCGCGGACGTGTTGCTCGAACCGCTCAGCGCCGTCCCCGCCTACCCGCTGACCCATGCCGCCGACGCACTGGCCGTCGCCGACCGCGTGGTCGGCGACTACGGTGCATCCAATGTGAAGCTCCTCGCCGACCTCTATCACCTCGCCGTCAACGGCGAGAACCTCGATGAGGTCATCGACCGATACGCCCGCCGCATCGGGCATGTACAGATCGCCGACGCCCCCGGCCGCGGCGAACCCGGGACCGGCGCGCTCGACCTCGCGCACCATCTCCGGCACCTCGCCCGCACGTCGTATGAGGGCTGGATCAGTCTGGAGTACCGGGCAACTCGCCGCGACACATTCGATTGGATCGCCGGCTATCCCGTCTGAGGTGGTCGGGGAAGATCTTGTCTTGAAGGAGGAAAGCCCCATGGCCACAATCGCATTCATCGGTCTGGGCATCATGGGGAGTCCGATGTCGATCAATCTGGTGCGCGCCGGGCACACGGTGACGGGTGTCAACCGTACACCTGCGAAGGCGGCGGATCTGGTGGAAGCCGGTGGGCGGCGCGCTGATTCGATCGCCGCGGCGGTCGCCGGTGCGGACATCGTCGCGCTGATGCTGCCCGACTCCACCGATGTCGAACTCGTCCTCACCGGCGACGACGGAGTGTTCGCACACGCCGCGCCGGGGACCGTCATCGTCGACTTCTCCAGCATCCGCCCGGACGTGGCGATCCGGATGGCCGAGGCCGCCGCCGCGGCAGAGATGTCATTTCTCGACGCGCCGGTCTCCGGTGGTGAGGAGGGTGCGGTGGCCGGCACCCTGTCGATCATGGTCGGCGGCTCCGACGACGCGTTCGCACGCGTCGCGGCAGTTCTCGACGTCCTCGGCGCCACCGTGGTGCACGTCGGACCTAGCGGTAGCGGGCAGATGGTGAAGGCTGCCAATCAGCTCATCGTGGCCGCCAACATCGAGGCGCTCGCGGAGGCGATCGTCTTTCTCGAGGCGCAGAACGTGGACACCGATGCCGCGACGCGGGTCCTCGCCGGCGGACTCGCGGGTTCCGCGGTGCTCGACCACAAGGCGACACGCATGATCGATCGTGACTTCGCGCCCGGCGGCCGAATCGACCTGCACCACAAGGATCTCGGCATCGTCACCGAGGCCGCACGCGCGGCCGGTGTGGTGATCCCGGTCGGGTCGCTCGTGGCCACCCTGATGGCCTCGGCGCGCGCCAACGGCGACGGGGGTCTTGATCACTCCGCCCTGTTTCGCGGGGTGCAGCGGTTGTCGGGGCGGCTGCACTAGCTGTTGCGGGTCAGGACGTTGGTGACGCTGATTGGAGCCCGAGGCGCCACGAACCCCACTCATGCACGGGCGAGCAGGGTAGGCCGTGACGCCTTACGATGCGCGGCTGGACTCACGCCCCGCACCCGGGAGAACGCGGCACTGAGCGCGAACGGACTCGAGTACCCGACCAGCCGCGCGATGCGGGCCAGGGTGTCGTCGGTGCGCGTGAGCAGATCGGCGGCCACGGCCAGTCGCCACGAGGTGACGTACTCCATCGGGGTCTCGCCGACGAGGGTGACGAATCGCCGGGCGAAGGCCGCCCGCGAAACGCCTGCCTCGGCCGCCAGCGACGCGACCGTCCACGGGTGAGCGGGTCGCTCGTGAACTGCCCTCAGCGCTACTCCCACAACATCATCGAGTGCTGCGCGATACCACGCAGGTGCGGTCGCGCTGTGCTCGAGCCAGGCACGGATGACGCCGAGTACCACCAGATCCAGCAGCCGGTCGAGGAAGACCTCCTGACCGGGAGTGTCGCGCTGGACCTCCTCGCACAGCACGGCGACGAGATTCGACGACCACTCGTCGCCCCGGAGCACGAGTAGCGAAGGCAACGCGCGCAGAAGTCGTTCGCTCACCGCCGAACTCGACTCGTACGTGCCGGTGACGAGCACATCTTTCCCGGTCTGGTCGTTACCCCAACTGCGGCTTGATGATTCGAAGACCATCTCTGGGGCCATCGAGTTGCCGAACGCATCGACACAATGTTGTCCGGGCTCGATGAACACAGTCGGCGCGATCGAGGGGTCTGCGGCCACGGTGTAGGGATCAGGGCCGCGGAAGACCGCGACGTCGCCCGGATGCAGGTGCACTGGCGGAGCATCGTCGGGCACGACCCAGGCCGCGCCGCTGACGCACACCGCCACCGCCAAGGGGGCCTCGTCGCGGATTCGGAAGGACCACGGCGGCGAGAACACACTCCGGATCATGAAGGCGCCGTCGGCCCGCGCACCGTCGAGCAGCCCGGCCACCGCGTCCATACGCCCAAGGTAGACGATGACGTATGCCAGAGCGAGGAATCAGCATGGTTCGTCTCCGCGAGTGGAGGTGAGATGGCTACATGACCCGCACACTTCTGCTCTTGGCCGTCATCTCCACCGGGTTGATCGCCGGCTTGTTCGCCGCATTCTCCTACTCCGTCATGCCGGGGTTGCGTCGCGTCGACGACGCCTCCTTCGTCGCCACGATGCGGGGCATCAACGTCGCCATCCTCAATCCGGTGTTCGGCGCGTTGTTCGGCGGCGCGCTGATCCTGACCCTGGTCGTCGCGGTACTCGGATGGCGCGGTGAGGCCCGCTGGTGGCTTGTCGTCGGTGCGGGCCTGTACGTCGTCGCCGTGGTGATCACGATGGCCGTCAACGTCCCGCTCAACACCGCACTGCAGGACGGAGTGGAACCGGTGGCTCGACTTCGTGCCGCATTCGAGTCGTCCTGGACGGTTTGGAACGTGGTCCGAACCGTCACCAGCGTCGGCGCATTCGCGAGTCTTGCCGTGGCCGCCTTGCGGCTCTGACCGGGTGCGAGCGAGTCGTGGCGCCACAGACACGACGAAAGTCCCGGTCAGATCGCTCTGATCAGGACTCTCGTTGATGGTGCATCGCGGATCGAGTCGACCGTCGAGACCGTATAAAGCAGACCGACCGCGGAAGCGTCTGGTGTGCGCGGCGGGATCAGCCGGATGGCCGAGTCTGGAGCCGATGACGGGAATCGAACCCGCGTATTCAGCTTGGGAAGCTGATGTTCTGCCATTGAACTACATCGGCGCGCGAGCCAGGACTCGCGAACGACAGAGTAGCAAACCCAGCCCGCGACATGGATGAGTAGCTCTCTTCGGGCGCCGTCGATGAGAGAAACCAACCAGCCGGTTTGTATAAACCGACCGGCCGGTATATTGTTGGCGCCGTGAGTCCGACACATCCACCCACCGCCAAGGGCGCCGCCACTCGCGGTCACCTCCTGCAGGTGGCTGCACGGGTGTTCGCCGAGAAGGGCTATGAGGCCACGCGGTTCAGTGAACTCATCGCCGAGTCCGGTCTCACCAAGGGTGCCTTCTACTTCTACTTTCCGTCGAAGGCGGCGTTGGCCGAGGCGGTCATCGACGACCAGGAGGAGCGGTGGGTACAGCACGTGCAGGGCCGCGTCCTCGCACTTGCGACCCCCACCGAGCAACTCGCTGACCTGATCCCGGCCATGCTCGACCTGCTCGACACCGACCCGGGAGCGTGGAGCGTCGTCCGGCTCGTGCGTGAGCTGGCCGGATCGTCGACGACCGGTGAGGCATACGAGAAGCCGATGGCCGAGTGGATCGGCATGGTCGCCGACATTCTCCGCGCCGGTCAACAAGCCGGCGAGGTGCGCGCCGACATCGACGCGACCTCGGTCGCCACCGTCCTGGTGGGATCGTTCGACGGCATCAAGGGAATCGTCGACTCGATTCCGGCCGCCGAGCGGACAACGGCGTTGCACCACTACGCCGGGATTCTCCAGCGGCTCGCACTTGATGGACTCGGAATCACGCACGCAGACAACATGACTCAACCCAAGGAGTGACATGGATTACCAGAACCGCACGGCACTGATCACCGGGGCCAGCGGGGGCATCGGCGAGGAGTTCGCCAAAGCCCTCGCCGCGCGAGGTGCGCAGCTGATCCTCGTGGCCCGTAGCGAGGACAAGCTCACCGCGCTCGCCGAGACCCTGCACGCTGAACATGGGGTGCGCACCGAGGTCGTCGCCGCCGACCTGTCGCTGCCCGCCGCCGCCGACGAGGTGATCGCCGACGTCGAGGCACGCGGACTCACCGTCGACATCCTCATCAACAACGCCGGTTTCGGTACCCACGGATTCCTCGCCGAGGACGATCCCGCCCGCATTCGCGACGAGGTGGCACTCAACGTGGGAGCCCTCACCGACTTCACCACCGCATACCGGCTCTTCGAAGTTGAGCGGGCAATTCCGTTCAGCAGTGGAATTGCTGGATGCTGGCCCGCTGGGCGCGGGTGCAGTGGAATCGTATCCGGCGCC